>CAZUAN010000001.1:0-38307 GCA_964618385.1 uncultured Oscillospiraceae bacterium
CAGTTCTTGCCGATTTCATCAGAGTTTCCCTTATTTTGCTTGAAAGGAGTCCAGCCCATGGCTCTGTCCTTTTCCGCTTCCGCCAAGGCGGAGATCTGCCGCAGCTTTCCTCAGAAGTCCTGCTGCGCGCTGGCGGAGTGTTTTGGCGTGCTGCTGTATTGCAACAGCTTCCAGCCGGATGGAATTCGGATCATAACCGAAAGCCGGGATTTTGCCGGTATTTTGCCGAAGCTGTTCCGGAAAGCCTTTGGTCTGGGCTTTGACAGCGTACCCGGCGAAAATGCTCCGGGAAAGCTGGCATTTCAGATATGGGACCCGAAGAAGATCAGGCGAATCATGGAGGCTTTCGGCTTTAATGTCCAGGATGTTCTGGCGCTGCATGTGAATCTGCCCGTGGTGGAGGAGGATTGCTGCAAGGTCGCGTTTCTTCGGGGCGCATTTTTGGCAGGAGGCAGTGTCACGGACCCCGGGAAAGGCTATCATCTGGAGCTTACCACCACCCATCACAGTGTGGCCCGGGAGACAGACGCCCTGATCCGGGAGGTTATGAACTTCCCGCCCAAAACAGCCAGGCGGGGCGGCGGACAGGTGCTCTATTTCAAACAGAGCGAACAGATTTCCGATTTTTTGATTTTTCTTGGTGCGCCTGTGGCCTCGATGGGCATTATGGAAGCCAGATTGGAAAAAGAACTGAAGAATAAAGTGAATCGCCGCTGTAACTGCGATGACGCCAATATCTCCAAGGTGGTGGAGGCCGCTCAGGAGCAGCTGGCCGCGATCCGCATTCTACGGGAGACGGGTAAACTGGAAACGCTTTCTCAGAAACTCAGGCAGGCGGCAGACGCAAGGGAAGCAGTACCCTCCGCGTCGCTGTCTGAGCTGGCTGCCATGATGGATCCGCCCATTACCAAGCCTGCAATGAATAACCGTATGAAAAAATTGATGCTTTTGGCTGAGGAAACAACAAAATGAGCTTTGTACACCTGCATGTTCATACTGAATACAGCCTTTTGGACGGCGCCTGCCGGATTGACGGCCTGATGGATCGGGTCAAGGAGGTGGGGCAGACGGCGGTTGCCATTACGGATCACGGCGTGATGTATGGCTGCATTGACTTCTATAAGGCCGCAAGAGCCGCCGGAATCAAGCCCATCATTGGCTGTGAGGTATATGTGGCCCGCCGGAAAATGTCTGACCGGGTTCATGGCATCGATAACGACCCCTACCATTTGGTGCTGCTGTGTGAAAACCGCGTCGGTTATGAAAACCTGTGCTACCTGGTGTCCGAAGCCTTCATCCATGGCTTTTATGGAAAGCCCAGGGTGGATCTTGCGCTGCTTCAGCAGCACCATGAGGGCCTGATTGCCTTGTCCGCCTGCCTGGCGGGTGCGATTCCGCAGTATTTGATGGAGGAGGATTATGCTTCCGCTAAGGAATATGCCGAGAAAATGGCACAGCTTTTCGGAGAGGGAAATTTCTATCTGGAAATGCAGGATCATGGCATTGCGGAGCAACGCCCGGTCAATCAGGGAATTCTGCGGCTTGCCCGGGAGACAGGACTTCCCCTGGTGATTACAAACGACGCCCACTACCTGCGCAAGGAGGATGCCAAAATGCAGGATGTACTGCTGTGCATCCAGACCGGCAAAACCGTGGACGATGAAAACCGGATGAAATTTCAGACCGAGGAATTCTACATCAAAAGCGAGGATGAGCTTCGTACCCTGTTCCCGGGCTGCGATGAAGCCTTCGAAAACACGGTTAAAATTGCCAGCCGATGCAATCTGGAGTTTACCTTCCATGAATACCATCTGCCTTCTTTCCCGGTTCCCGAAGGCTACACCAATGAGGGATATTTCCGGGAACTGTGCATGAACGGTTTCCGGGAGCGGTATGAAAATCCCCCCGAAAGCTACCGGGAACGGCTGGAATATGAGATCGGTGTCATCAGCAGAATGGGTTATGTAAACTACTACTTGATTGTTTGGGATTTTATCCGCTATGCAAAGGAGCAGGGCATCCCTGTTGGCCCCGGGCGCGGGTCCGGCGCGGCGTCCATTGCGGCCTACTGTATGCATATCACGGAAGTGGATCCCATGAAGTATGCCCTGATTTTCGAGCGGTTCCTGAATCCCGAGCGGGTCAGTATGCCCGATTTTGACACGGACTTCTGTCAGGAACGGCGGGGCGAGGTCATTGAGTACGTTACGCGCAAGTATGGCTCCGATCATGTGGCCCAGATCGTGACCTTCGGAACCATGGCGGCCCGGGGCGCCATTCGGGATGTGGGCCGGGCGCTGAACTTTACCTATGCGGAAACCGATGTGGTGGCGAAGCTTGTTCCCACCACGCCGCTGCATATAACGCTGAAGGAAGCACTGAATCTTTCCCCAAAGTTGAAGGAAATGTATGACAGCGACGAGCGGGTTAAAACCCTGATCGACACTGCCATGCGCCTGGAGGGAATGCCCCGCAATTCCTCCACCCACGCGGCGGGCGTGGTGATCACGGCAGAGCCTGTGTATACCTATGTCCCCCTTTCCCGGAACGATGACACCATTGTTACCCAGTACACCATGACCACCATCGAGGAACTGGGACTTCTGAAAATGGACTTCCTGGGCCTGCGGAATCTGACAGTAATCGACGATGCGGAAAAGGAGATTCGGAAGCTGGAACCGGACTTTGCCGTTGCGAAAATTCCGGATGATGACGCGGAAACCTTTGCGATGCTGGCCGAGGGCAGAACCCAGGGCGTTTTCCAGCTGGAATCTGCCGGAATGACCGGTGTATGCGTCAGCATGAAAGCCAGCTCCATTGAGGATATTACGGCCATTGTGGCCCTGTACCGCCCCGGGCCCATGGATTCGATTCCCACATTTATTGCAAATAAGCTGGATCACAGAAAGATCACCTACAAGACGCCTTTGCTGGAGCCGATTTTGAAGGTGACCTATGGATGTATCGTCTATCAGGAGCAGGTCATTGAAATATTCCGCTCCCTGGGCGGCTATTCCATGGGTCAGGCGGATAACATCCGCCGGGCCATTTCCAAGAAGAAAATGAAGGTTATCGAAGCGGAGCGGAAGGTTTTCGTCTATGGCGATCCGGAGCAGAACATTTCCGGAGCCATTGCCCGAGGCGTCAGCGAGGCGGCGGCCCAGTCCATCTATAATGAGATTGTGGACTTTGCCAATTATGCGTTCAACAAAGCCCATGCGGTGTGCTATGCCGTAGTGTCCTATCAGACGGCATATCTGAAATGCCACTATCCCCGTCAGTACATGGCGGCGCTCATGACCTCTGTTCTGGATTCCGCGGTCAAGATATCCGGTTACATTGCCGAGTGCAAGGAATTGGGCATCGCGGTTCTGCCTCCGGATCTGAATCATTCCGATGACCATTTTACCGTGGAAGGCGATGCCATCCGATTCGCCCTGGGTGCTGTCAAGAATGTGGGCCGGGGCCTGATCCGCTCCATTGTCAAGAAGCGCAGTGAGGGCGGCCCCTTCAAATCCATGGAGGATTTTCTGGAGAGAATGGGGGAGGGAGAACTGAACAAGCGGGCTGTGGAGAACTTCATTAAGTGCGGCGCCATGGATTGCTTTGGCCACCATCGCAGCGAGCTGCTTGCGGTCTATGACCAGCTGATGGACAGCGTAGCAGTTTCCCGTAAGAAGAATCTGGATGGGCAGCTGGGCCTGTTTTCCATGCTGGAGGAGGACGACGACGCTGCGGCGAAGGTTCCCATTCCAAAGCTGAAGGAGCTGGACAAGGCCGATCTGCTTGCCATGGAGAAGGAAACCACCGGTATCTATATCTCCGGTCATCCCATGGACGATTACCGTCCATACCTGCGCAATACCCATGTGGTACACATTGACAAGCTGATGGATGAGGAGAGAAGCTTTGAGGACGATCAAATCGTCAGTGTGGCTGGTATTGTTCAGAGCGTTAAAATGAAGACAACCCGAAACAATTCCATGATGGCTTATGTCACGGTGGAGGATGATACTGCCGCGATGGAAATGCTGGCGTTTTCCAATGTCCTGAATCAGTATGGCGGGTATTTGCGGGAAAACAGCGCCGTGGTCATCACAGGTAGACTTTCCCTTCGGGATGATAAGGACCCTCAGATCGTGATTAACCGTGCTCGCCCCATTTCCGATTATGCCATCAGCAGCCCACAGCTCCCGTCAGTCCCTGCACAGCCGAAATCGGGTACGCTGTATCTGCGGCTGCCCAGTGAGCAGGGGAAGCTGTTCTACAAAATCCGGGCAATCCTGAATATGTTTCCCGGCAATAACAGTACGGTGGTGTATTTCGCTGACACCAGGCTGCGCCGCGGAACCCGGTGCAGCCTGGCGGACAGTATGCTCAGGGAACTGGAAACGGTTCTCGGGACGGAAAATGTTGTGGTCAAGTAGCTTTTCTTTTCCAAAAATTTGTGCTATAATGTTCCATTGAGAGGAGTGGATGCCGTGAAAAAGAGAATCCTGCTTCCGGCGGTGCTTGCGCTGGCGGCATTGCTCTGCACAGGCTGTGCCATGCGAACAGTGGAAGAAATGTATGCCCTGCCAAAGCGTTCGGAGGAATATAACCATTTGCAGTCCGCCATTGATTCGGCCATGACGGGGCTGACCTATAAAGCGCCCATTTCCGGTGACAATCAGCAGACGGTGCAGATGGCGGATCTGGACGGAGACGGGGTAGAAGAATACCTGGTCTTTGCCATCGGAAATTCCGAGAAGCCCCTGCAGGTTCTGATTTTCAAGCAGGCAGAGGATGGCAGCTGTAGCCTTTTGGAGGTAATCGAGAACAATGGCACCGCCTTCGAGCAGGTGGAATATGTGGAATTTGATGAAAATCCCGGCTGCGAGCTGATTATTGGCCGACAGGTCAGTGATCAGGTGCTGCGCAGCGTTTCGGTCTATACCTTTTCCAGCGGCAGCGCAGAGCAGCTGCTGTTGGTGGGATATACCAAATTTCTGACCTGTGATTTGGATGAAAACGGACGCAGTGAGCTGCTGGTACTCCGCCCCGGAGAGGCGGAGGCGGAACGGGGGATGGCGGTGCTATACAGTTCCAAAAACGGGCAGATCGAGCGCTCGGTGGAAACGGAACTGTCAGAAGAGCCTTCTCAGATTCGGCGTATTCAGACGGGAAGGCTTGACGGCGGCACGCCTGCGGTATTTGTTTCCAGCTCCGCAGGGGAGGCTGCCATTGTCACGGATATTTTCGCCCTGAAGGACGGCCTGTTTACCAATGTTTCCTTTTCCGGCGAATCCGATACCAGTATTCAGACGCTGCTGAATTTCTATGTCTACGCCGAGGATATCGACAGCGATGGAATTCTGGAGCTGCCCAGCCTGATTACCATGAAAGCGATTTCCAAATGGCCGGAGGGTGCACAGAAATCCCTGCTGCGCTGGTTTGCGATGGACGTGGAGGGCACGGAAGTGGACAAGCTTTATACCTTCCACAACTTTATCGGCGGCTGGTATGTGCAGCTGGACAGCGATTGGGCCAGCCGGGTTTCTGTGGAGCAGGGAGACGGAACCTATGCTTTCTACGTATGGGATGAATCCAACCGGCAGGCGGAGCCGCTGTTTACGCTGTATGTTTTCACCGGAAGCAGCCGGGATGAAGACGCGGTGAAGGATGGCAGGTTCGCGTTATACCGGGCGGAAGGCGTGGCTTACGCGGCAAGTCTGGAGGAAGGCGCACTGCAATATGGGATCACGGAGGAATATTTGGTCGAAAGCTTCCGCCTGATCCAGCAGGATTGGCGGTCTGGAGAATCCTGACCAGGCCGGCGGCAGCCGGTATTACAGCATAAAGGAAACGATATAAACTTACAGTAGGAGAGGGCGTTTATGAAAAAAGTACTGATTATGGAAGACGAACTGAACATCCGAAGCTTTGTGGTGATCAACCTGAAGCGGGCGGGCTACGATGTCATTGAAGCGGGGGACGGCAAGGAGGCGCTGGATGCCATTGCCGCGAACCCGGACATCGGCGTTACCATTCTGGACATTATGGTTCCCGGGGACATGGATGGTTTTGAGGTTTGCCGCCGCATCCGCGCCACCAACAAGCAAATGGGCATCATTATGCTCACGGCCCGTACTCAGGAGATGGACAAGGTAACCGGCCTGATGACCGGTGCCGACGATTATGTCACCAAGCCTTTCTCTCCTGCGGAGCTGACGGCCCGTATTGACGCTCTGTACCGCCGCATCGGCGGGGACAGCAGCGCCAATTCCGAACTGCTGACCCAGGGGCCGTTCGTCATGAATACCCGGAACCATACGCTGGAAAAGAACGGAAACCGGATCCGTCTGACCCAGGTGGAATACGCAATCTTAAAGCTGTTTATGCAGAATCCGGGGCGCGCCCTTTCCCGGGAGGATATTCTGTCCGCAGTCTGGGGCCGCGACTATGAAGGGGAGCTGAAGATTGTGGATGTGAATATCCGCCGCCTTCGTATTAAGATTGAGGATGATACCGCCAACCCTATCTATATTACGACGGTCTGGGGCCTTGGCTATAAGTGGGGCGCATAACGCGGCATGAACATCAGAGCTAGGATCAATATAGGCGGTCTGCGCAAGCGCTGGCTGCTGAACACAGCCAGTGTGGTCTTTGCGCTGGGTTTGGTCTGCGTTATGGCGGTGACAGCGTCCTTCGCCTTGTACTATTATTCTAATATGGAGTCGGATATGAAAAACCGGGCCAAAACCACCGCCGACTTTTTTGCGGACTATATTGGCCAGAGCTATAGCGAATATTATCAGTCCTGCATTACCTACGCCCAGACCTTTGAGGATAAGGACGCTTTGGAATTGCAGTTCATCAGTAAGGAGGGCGATCTTGTTGCTTCCTCCTACGGCCAGTGGGCAGGGGAGTCTCCCAGCACACCGGAGATTCAGGAGGCGGTGGAGCAGCGCAGATCCTCTACCTATGTGGGCCGGAATCCGGACACGGGGGAGCGCATTATGGCGGTGTCTACCCCCATGATCTACTCCAATGGGGAGGTGATCGGGGCGCTTCGCTTCGTGACATCCTCCCGTAAGGTGGATACACAGATTGTCCTTGTGGCACTGATCAGCAGCGTGGTGCTGCTGATGGTGCTGGTTGCGGTGATGTTCAGCAGCAATTACTATCTTCGTTCCATTATGAATCCGGTGGCGGAAATTACGGAAAAGGCCAAGCGTATTGCCAATGGCAGCTATGGCGTGCAAATCAAGACGCCCTACCGCGACGAAATCGGCGAGCTTGCCGATACCATTAACGAGATGTCCAGCAAAATTGCGCAAAATGAAAAGATGCAGGCAGAGTTCATCTCCCAGCTGTCCCATGAACTGCGTACGCCGCTGACTGTTATCAACGGTTGGAGCGAAACGCTGCTGGCGGATGAAAATATGGACGCCGATACCCGTCAGGGATTGAAGATCATTTCCAGCGAAGCCAAACGTCTGACGGAAATGGTGATGGAGCTTTTGGACTTCACCCGGATGCAGGACGGCCGTATGACCCTGTCCGTGGAAACTACCGATATCCGGGCCGAATTCGAGGACACGGTCTATATGTACGGCAGCCGTCTGGCACAGGATGGCATTCAGCTGCGCTATCTGGACGAGGATAAGGATATCCCGGAAATCCCCTGCGATCCCAAGCGGCTTCGCCAGGTGTTTCTGAACATTCTGGACAACGCTGCCAAGCATGGCGGGGAAGGAAAACGTGTGGATGCTTCTATGGACTATGACGGGGATGCGGTGATCGTCCGCATTCGGGACTATGGCCCCGGCATTCCCGAGGATGAGCTTCCGCTGGTCAAAAAGAAATTTTACAAGGGCAGCTCCAAGGCCCGCGGTACGGGCATTGGCTTGGCGGTCTGTGACGAGATCGTAGAGATGCATGGCGGCACCCTGACGCTGGAGAATGCGCAGGGCGGCGGTACGCTGGTGACTGTGCGTCTGCCCGCTGCACATTAAGGAGATGCGATTGCAAATGGCAAACAAAGAAGCGAACTGCGCTGAAAAATTCAAAACCATGATCGGCGGTCAGGCGCTGATCGAGGGGATTCTGATGCGCGGCCCGGAAACGGACGCCATCGTGATCCGCGCAAAGGATGGCCTTTGCGTGGAAACAGCTCCGCGGAAAGTAAATCCTCCGGGATCCCCCAAAAGCTGGCCGTTTCTCCGGGGCATTTTCAATTTTTTTGACGCCAATGTCACAGGCGTCAAGGCGCTGCTTCGTTCGGCGGATCTTGCGCCGGAGGAAATGCAGGAGGAGCCCTCCAAGCTGGATCTATGGCTGGAGAAGAAGCTGGGCAATGAGAAATTTCAGCAGGCAGTCCTGGGAATTGCCGTGGCAATGGGGCTGGGATTGTCAGTGGTGCTGTTCTTTCTGCTGCCCATGACCATCAGCAGTTTTTTTGACCGGTGGATTCCCAACACCTTTGTCCTGAATCTGGTGGAGGGCGTTATCCGTATGGGTATTTTTCTTGCGTATATGCTGGCCGTTTCCCGAATGGGGGAGATGAAGCGGCTGTTTTCCTACCATGGCGCGGAGCATAAAACCATCCGCTGCTATGAAGCGGGGCTTCCTCTGACGGTGGAAAATGTCCGAATGCAGACCCGCTTGCATCCCCGGTGCGGAACCAGCTTTCTTTTGGTGGTCATGGTGATCTCCATTGTGGTGTTTTCCGTGGCGTCCTCTGCGCTGCTGGCTCTGATTCCGGCGCTGGAAGCCATGCGGGGAAGCTTTCTGTACCGGCTCATTCTGATCGCGTTCAAATTGTTGCTGCTTCCCCTGGTTGTGGGAATTACCTACGAAATCAACCGGTGGGCAGGACGGCATGACAACTGGTTCACCAGAATCATCACTGCCCCCGGGATGTGGATGCAGCATTTTACCACCAATGAGCCGGATGATTCCATGATTGAGGTTGGCATTGCCGCTGTGCAGGCGGTGCTTCCGGAAGTGGAGGGCGCCGATCGATGGTAAAACAGTACGGCCAGCTCTATCTGGATACCCGCCGTGCGCTGCTTGCGGTGGAGGATGCCCAGCAGGCCGGCGTTACAGCCAGAAGCCTTCTGTGTCATGTTTCCGGAAAGAGTCAGGAGTCCATCCTCGCCGGCCGGGAGCTTTATGCCTCTGAGCAGGTTGTGCAGGCTGCGGAAGCGGCTTTGGAGCGCCTGCTGGCAGGAGAGCCGCTTGCCTATGTGCTGGGGCAATGGGAATTCTACGGATTACCGCTGCGTGTGACTCCGGCGGTTTTAATTCCCCGAGATGATACCTGCGCCGTGACGGAGCTTGCCATCCGGCGGGGATTGTTTCTGGCTCAGGATCCCCGGATTTTGGATTTATGCTGTGGCAGTGGCTGCATTGGCTTAGCAATTGCAAGCAGGGTTAAGGATGCCAGAGTGACGCTTGCGGATCTGAGCAAGGATGCGTTGACTGTGGCCAAAGAAAATACGTCCCGCAACAAGCTCAGCGGGCGTGTGCGCTGCGTGCAGGCAGACGCTTTGCAGCCCCCCAGCGCATTTCTGGGGAAATTTGATATGATTGTTTCCAATCCTCCCTATGTGACGGGAGAAGAGATGAAGCAGCTTCCCCACAGTGTCCGGGATTATGAGCCGCACATGGCGCTGGACGGCGGGGAAGACGGGCTGGACTTTTTCCGTGCCATCGCCCGGAATTATGCCGGAGCCTTGAAGCCAGACGGATATCTGTGCTTGGAATTTGGCATGGGGCAGGGAGACGCTGTCTGCCGCATTCTGGAAGAAAATGGGTATGCAATTCTGGATCGAACCAGAGATTATAACGATAGAGAAAGAGCCGTACTTGCCCAGTACGGCGGGAAGGAAGATGAACATGGCAACGAAAAAAACTGCTTATGAAGCCCCCACTCCTGCAGAGGACAAGAAAAAGGCGCTGCAAACCGCACTGGCACAGATCGATAAGAATTTCGGCAAGGGCGCGGTGATGCGTCTGGGTGACCGTCCGGAGATGAACGTGGAGGCGATCCCCACAGGATCGCTGGCGCTGGATGCCGCGCTGGGTATCGGCGGTGTGCCGAAGGGCCGGATTGTTGAAATCTATGGCCCGGAATCCTCCGGAAAGACAACGCTGGCACTGCACATTCTGGCGGAGGCCCAGAAGCGGGGCGGCGAAGTGGCCTTTGTGGACGCCGAACATGCCCTGGATCCGGTCTATGCGGCGGCCCTGGGGCTGGATACCGACAATTTGCTGGTTTCCCAGCCGGATACCGGGGAACAGGCGCTGGAGATTACCGACGCCCTGGTTCGTTCCGGCGCGATTGACGCCGTGGTGGTGGATTCTGTCGCCGCTCTGGTACCCAGACAGGAGATCGAGGGAGAGATGGGTGACACCTTTATGGGTCTGCAGGCCCGCCTGATGTCTCAGGCGCTGAGAAAGCTGGCCGGCACCATCGCCAAGACCAACTGCGTGGTGATTTTTATCAACCAGCTGCGCATGAAGATCGGTGTTATGTACGGGAATCCCGAAACCACCACCGGTGGCAACGCCCTGAAGTTCTACGCCTCCGTCCGTCTGGATGTGCGTCGCATAGAATCCATCAAGGAAGGCGGCAATGTCATCGGCAACAAGACTCGGGTCAGGGTAGTCAAGAATAAGGTGGCTCCGCCCTTCCGGGAAGCGGTTTTTGAAATCATGTATGGCAAGGGTATCTCCAAGTGGAGCGAACTGGTGGATCTGGCTGTGCAGATGGAAATCATTCAGAAAAGCGGCAGCTGGTTTTCCATGGGTGACGAACGGATTGGCCAGGGTGCCAACTCCGTCAAGGAATATTTGATGAACAATCCTGAAATTGCCGACAAGGTGGAGGCACAGGTTCGGGAGAATCTGTGGAAGCTGAACGGTGTCGCCCAAAAAGCTCCAGCCAAAGCCGCGGAAAAGGCTGTAGCTGTCAGCGCGGATGACTTTGACGATGAGGCTTGAGGCTCTGAAAGCGACCCCTGACCGTGCAGGCCGTTACTGGGCCACTTTCGATGATGGAACCAAGCTGGGCCTGTACAGGCAGACCGTGGAGGATTTTGGCCTTTACTCCGGCAAGGATCTGTCGGAGGAGGAAGCAGCCGGTCTGCGAACCGCTGCGGCGCAGATGTCCGCCAAAATGCGGGCTGTCCGGATTGTCTCCATGACAAATGTGTCCCGGCAGGATCTGGAACACCGGCTTGTGCGCAAGGGGGAAGATCCGGCCCAGGCGAAGGAAGCGGTACAGTGGATGGAGGAACTTCATCTGGTGGATGACCGCGATACGGCAGCGCAGACGGTGCGCGCCTGTATTAGCAAAGGCTATGGCCCGGCACGGGCCAGACAGGCCCTTTATGAAAAACGGGTCCCCCGGGAATACTGGGATGAGGCAATGGCAAATTATCCTGACCAGGCGGACAGAATCGAAGCGTTTCTGCGTTCCCGGCTGAATGGGAAATCCGATGAAAAACAGGTGCGCCGTGCGGTGGACGCGCTGCTCCGCCGGGGTCACAGCTACAGCGCGATTCAACAGGCACTCCATACACTTTCCTTCGATTCGGAAGATTTTGGGGAGGAATGACTCATGGCAAATATCGGTTTTATTTCCCTTGGCTGTGCCAAGAATCAGGTGGACTGCGAGCGGATGATGTATCGCGTCCGGGAAGCCGGATATACGGTTCAAGAGGATATCCCGGGCTGCGACGTGGTAGTCATCAACACCTGCGGCTTTATTGATTCGGCCAAATCGGAGGCCATCGACTATATTCTGCAAACCGCCGCGCTGAAGGATCAGGGACTGGTTGGGAAAATCCTGGTCACCGGGTGCCTGTCCCAGCGGTATCAGCAGGACATTTTGACGGAAATGCCCGAGGTGGACGGCATTTTGGGCACGGGAAGCTATACCGAGATCGTCCCCGCCATTGAGGACCTGCTGAAAGACACCCAGGTTGCGGACTTTGCCTCCATCGATGCCCCGGAGCAGGAGACTGGACGGATCGTCACCACACCGGAGCATTACGCTTACATCAAAATTGCCGAGGGCTGTGACAACCGGTGCGCCTACTGCATTATTCCCTATCTGCGGGGCAGGTACCGGAGCCGTCAGCTGGATGACGTGCTGTACGAAGCCAGGTTACTGGCGGACAGCGGCGTCAGGGAGCTGATTGTTGTGGCCCAGGACACCAGCCGATACGGCACGGACTTTCCAGGACACAAGCGCCTGCTGCCTGAGCTGCTGCGCAAGCTCTGCGAAATCGAGCAGCTGCACTGGATTCGGGTTCATTATGTCTATCCGGACGAGATCGACGACGAACTGATCGATGTGATTGCCTCCGAGCCGAAAATCGTCAAATATCTGGACATCCCTATCCAGCACTGCAACAGCAATATTCTGAAGCGGATGAATCGTCGGGGTGACGGAGATTTTTTGCGGCAGCTGCTTGCCAAGCTGCGGGAGCGGATTCCCGGCTTGGTAATCCGCACCAGTCTGATTACCGGCCTGCCCGGAGAGGGAGAAGCGGAGTTTCAGGAGCTGTGCGATTTCCTGCGGGAACAGCGCATGGAACGCGTTGGCGTGTTTGTGTTTTCGCCCGAGGAGGGTACGCCTGCAGCGAAGATGGAATTTGCGGATGAGGAAACGGCAACCAAAAGGGCTGAGATTCTGGAGATGCTGCAATCCGAGATTATGGACGCTTACAATGCATCCATGCTTGGCAAAACAGTAGAGGTTCTCGTAGACGGCTACGATGCGGAAATGGAGCAGTTTTACGGCCGTACTTACGCGGACTCCCCTGATATTGACGGCAGAGTTTTGATCTGCGCGGAAGAGCCTGTCCGGGAAGGGGAGTTCGTCATGGTAAAAATTGACGGCAGCATAGACGGCGATTTGTCCGGCTATGTATTGGAGGAGGAAGACGCATGACGACAGCAAGCAAAATCACCCTGGCACGGGTTGTGCTGATTCCGATCTACATGGGTTCCATGTACTTATCCGGAGGGGAAAGCGGCCTATGGATGTACCTCTCCCTTGCCATTTTTATTTTTGCCAGCTGCACCGATTTTGTGGACGGCTATATT
This sequence comes from uncultured Oscillospiraceae bacterium, assembly GCA_964618385.1. GTDB lineage: Bacteria > Bacillota > Clostridia > Oscillospirales > Oscillospiraceae > Faecousia. Next base: position 13,102 of record CAZUAN010000001.1, read on the forward strand.
GCCCGGCATTATAATCAGGTCACAGATTTTGGCAAGTTCCTGGATCCTCTGGCAGATAAGCTGCTGACCATTGCGGCCATGACCCTGTTCTGTGAGTGGGGCGTGTTTCCCGCCTGGGCGCTGATGATTGTACTGACCCGGGAATTTGCCGTTACGGGGCTGCGGCTTATCGCCGTCCAGAAGGGAACGGTCATTGCCGCCGGGTGGAGCGGAAAGGTCAAAACAGCCAGCACCATGGCGGGTCTGTGCATCATGATGGCTGTCCCCGGCATCGAGGTGCTGAACGGAATTGTCATTGCCGTCATTGTCCTGACCACCCTGTACTCCGGCATAGAATACTTTGTTCAGAACTGGAACTGCCTTTGGAAATGAAGGCATGGCCGGGGAGTCCTGCCCCGGCCGATTTTGAAGTATTATGGAAGAATGCGATTGGATGCTGTTTGATTGAAAAACAGGAATATAACAGCTTTCAAGGAAGCATGGAAAGCTGACAGAATGAACAAAAACCTCCCGCTGCCGTATGGCAGCGGGAAGCTGTTATGCCTTCTCATAATCCAGCACTTCTTTTGCAATATAGACAGGCCGATCCTTGCTTTGCTCAAAGGTTCTTCCCACATATTCTCCAATAATGCCGATGCAGAACAGCTGCACAGAGCCGAAAAACAGCAGCAGTACGATAATAGTGGCATAGCCGGGTACGTCAATGCCCTTGATGAGCTTTTCCAGAATCACCCAAATCAGGTAAAAAACCGCAGCGACACCGGAAACGCTGCCCAGAACAGTGGCCAGTCGCAAGGGGGCCGTGGAATAGCCGATAATCCCCTCAATAGCGTATTCCAGCAGTTTCCAGAAATTCCATTTGGTGGTACCGGCGGCCCGTTCGCAGGCCGTGTAGGGAATAAAGCAGGTGTCATATCCCACCCAGGCAAAAATACCTTTGGAAAAGCGGTGATACTCTGTCAGCTCCAGAATACTGTCCCGGACGCTTCTGCGGAAGGTGCGAAAATCACTGGCGTCCGGCTGGAGAGTCACGTCGGAAAGCTTATTGATGATGGCATAAAAGCTTTTCTTGAAAAAGGACAAGACCTTTCCCTCACTGCGGCGATCCTGATAGGCTGCGACCACGTCATATTCCGGCTGTTCATCCAGAATTTTGACCATGTCCCGCACGATTTCCGGCCGCTGCTGTAAATCCGCGTCGATCAGGGAAATGTAGTCTCCGCGGGCATGCTGCAGGCCCGCATACAGTCCGGCCTCCTTGCCGAAATTTCGGGAGAAGGAGATTACCTTCACGGGGCATTTCTGAGCGGCATGGATTTTCCGCAGATTATGCAGCGTGGCGTCTTGACTCCCATCGTCAATATATATGATTTCATAATCATAGCCGCAGCCTTCAAAGGCGCGGATAACAGCTGCCTGAAACGCCGCAACATTTTCTGCCTCGTTATAGCAGGGAACCACCAGGGAAAGCTTCATCGGATTCTTCCTCTCACAATACATTTTTTCTTTATTATAAGAAACAATCCGCGCTTCGTCAAGTCAGACGGTGAAATTTTTGCCGTCTGAATGGAAAACCGACACATTTTTAGTTGACATTCAACAAAAAATATGGTAATTTATTGTTGCAAATGCCTTGATGGAGAGGTTTCGCTTCTAAATCCGGAAAGAGAGTGCCCGGTTGGTGCAAGGGTATGCGTGAGGAAGCGGATGGTCGCTCCGGAGCGGCTTTCCTGAAGTATCCGTAGGGAAAGACGGGTCAGCCCGTTATAGCTAATGAGTGCCCAGTAGGGAATTCAGGTGGTACCGCGGATTTTTTCGCCCTGAGAGTGTCCTCTCCGGGCTTTTTTCGTGTTTACAAGGAGGAAAGAAAATGGCAAGAGAATTACCAAAGGTTTATGAGCCACGGCAGGTAGAGACCCGAATCTACGAGATGTGGCAGGAGGGCGGCTATTTCCATGCTGAGAGGGATGAAACCAAGAAGCCGTTCACCATTGTCATGCCGCCCCCCAACGTGACCGGCCAACTGCATATCGGCCACGCGATGGACGATACTCTGCAGGATACTCTGATACGGTTCAAGAGGATGCAGGGCTATAACGCGCTGTATCTGCCCGGCGTGGATCACGCGGGCATTGCCACCCAGATCAAAGTGGAAGAAGAACTGCGAACAAAAGAAGGTCTGTCCCGCTACGATCTGGGACGGGAAAAATTTTTGGAACGGGTTTGGGATTGGAAAAATCAGTACGGCAACCGCATCGTGGAGCAGCAGAAGAAGCTGGGCATTTCCTGCGATTGGAGCAGGGCACGATTCACCATGGATGAGGGCTGCTCCAAAGCCGTCCGGGAGGTATTCGTTTCTCTATATGAAAAGGGCCTGATTTACAAGGGCAGCCGGATCATTAACTGGTGTCCCAACTGCGTGACCGCTCTGTCTGACGCCGAGGTGGAGTATGTGGACAAGCCCGGCCATCTGTGGCATATCCGCTATCCACTGGCCGATGGCACCGGGGAAGTGGTGGTTGCCACCACCCGTCCGGAAACCATGCTGGGCGATACCGGTGTATGCGTCAACCCAAACGACGAGCGTTACAAGGATCTGGTGGGCAAGAAGGTTATTCTGCCCTTGATGAACAAGGAAATCCCCGTTGTGGCCGATGACTATGCCGAGATGGAATTTGGCACTGGTTGTGTCAAGATGACGCCGGCTCACGATCCCAATGACTTTGAAGTGGGTCTGCGCCACAATCTGGAGATTATCCGCGTGCTGGACGACAACGGCAAGGTCAACGAATTGGGCGGAAAATATCAGGGTATGGATCGCTATGACGCCCGGAAAGCCATTGTCGAGGATCTGGAGGCGGGCGGATATCTGGTAAAGGTGGAAGATTACAGCCACAATGTAGGTACCTGCTACCGCTGCCACAAGGATGTGGAGCCGATCATCTCAGCCCAATGGTTCGTAAAGATGAAGCCTCTGGCGGAAGAGGCCATCCGTGTGGTCAAGGATGGCGAGACGAAATTTGTGCCTGAGCGGTTCAGTAAAACTTATCTGAACTGGATGGAAAATGTCCGCGACTGGTGTATCTCCCGTCAGTTGTGGTGGGGCCATCAAATCCCCGCATGGACCTGCGCGGAATGCGGCCATATTACCGTTTCCCGGGAGGATGCCTGCAGGTGTGAAAAGTGCGGCAGTACACAGATTGAGCGGGATCCTGACGTGCTGGACACCTGGTTCAGCTCCGCCCTGTGGCCTTTTGAAACTTTGGGCTGGCCGGAAAAGACGGAGGATTTTCAGTACTTTTATCCAACCGATGTGCTGGTTACCGGCTACGACATTATTTTCTTCTGGGTTGCCAGAATGATTTTCTCCGGCTGTGAGCATACAGGCAGGACGCCCTTCCACACCGTGCTGATCCATGGCCTTGTACGGGACAACCTGGGACGAAAAATGAGCAAATCTCTGGGCAACGGCATTGATCCGCTGGAAATGGTTGACAAGTATGGCTGCGATGCCCTGCGGATGAACATGATTACCGGAAACTCCCCCGGAAACGATATGCGCTTTTATGTGGAGCGCTGTGAGGCCATGCGCAACTTTGCCAATAAGCTGTGGAACGCCTCCCGTTATGTGCTGATGAATCTGGGAGAGAATGCCCAAAATAAGCTTCCTGGGCTGGAAGCGCTGGAAATTGCCGATAAATGGGTACTGTCCAAGCTAAATACTCTGATCGCCGAGGTCACGGAAAATCTGGAAAAGTATGAAATGGGCATTGCCGCTCAGAAAATCTACGATTTTATCTGGGACACCTACTGCGACTGGTATATCGAGCTGACAAAAGCCCGCCTGTATTCCGAGGATGCTCAGCGTAAGCAGACGGCGCTTTCCGTGCTTGTCTACGTGCTGGATCAAACTCTGCGGCTTCTGCACCCCTTTATGCCCTTTATCACTGAGGAAATCTGGCAGAGCCTGCCCCATGAAGGGGAAGCCCTGATTGTTGCCAAATGGCCGGAATACCGGAAAGATTTGGCGTTCAAGGCTGAGGAGAGCCATATGGAGTCCGTTATGAACGCCATCCGTGCCATTCGCAACCGCCGTTCCGAGATGAATGTCCCTCCCAGCAAAAAGGCGGCGCTGTACGTCCTGACCTCCAAGCCCCAGGTATTTCTGCAGGGCGAGGGCTTTATCCAGCGGCTGGCCTACGCCGACTCGGTCACCATGCTGGAAAAGGAGCCGGAAAATCTGGACGGAATGGTGACCTGCGCCACGGCGGATGCCAAGCTGTATATTCCCATGGGCCAGCTGGTGGATGTGGCCAAGGAGCTGGAGCGCATTGCCAAGGAACTGGAGAAGGCCCGGAAGAACCTTGCCGGACTGGAAGCCAAGCTGAACAACGAGAAGTTTGTCTCCCGTGCTCCCGAGGCGGTGGTCAATGCCGAACGGGAAAAGGCTCAGAAAGCAAGAGATTTGATCGCAAGCCTAGCGCAGAGCGAAGCGGCTATGAAGAAACTTAGCTGACCGGACGGAACCAAATCACAACCTGGGTGGTATGGTGACTTGCACCAAACAAGTTGATGGATGTGGCAAAATAGGAAGAAAGCTCTGGAAAATACACAAAACCCGCAGGTAAAATCCCTGCGGGTTTTGTTTTTTGAAGAAATAGGAAGATTTATCTCTGCCACAAGATGGTTTTAGGTCGGCTGAGGGATATGACATTAACGGATGAATAAAAAATGCATTCCCGCGATAGCCATTCTCTTTATAGATGATCTTGTACAGGAATCCCCTTTTCCCGGGCCAGGGACAGCAGTTCCCGGTTAAGGGCGTTCAGTTCTCTGGCAGGCGTCCCGGCATCGATCACCAGACTGCACCGCTCCATCCAATCAGCCGCCGCATCCAATTGCTGCCGCTGCATGACGGAAAACGCAGGGGCGGAGATTACATGGCTGCTCAAGCCTTTTGCAACGGGGTAGTCTATATCGTTTTCATACAGAATCCCGGCGGCAAAGGGAATCTGCCGTTTTTGAAGCTCCCGATAAAAGGGAATACCGAATCCACCCCCGCCAACCACAAATACCGTTGGCTCACCCACAGGCATGGCAAGCTCCACGCTTCCGTAGAGGGCGTTATAGGATCCCTTCTCCAGGCCGTACAGCTCTCCAATGGGACAGATTTTGGAAACCTCTTCCGGGCTTCCAAAGACAGTGCCTCCATCCGCCTTGACGCAGAGAATCCGGTCGGATATTTTCATTGCCAAATCGATTTCATGCAGGGACATGATTACGGCGATCTGCTTTTCCCTTGCCATTTTCCTTAGGATATCCAATAGCTCGATTTTATAGCGGATGTCCAGATATGCGGTAGGCTCGTCCAAAATCAGCAGCCCGGGTTCCTGACAAATGGCCCGGGCCAGCATGACCCGCTGCTTCTGCCCGTCGCTGGTCTGGAGGAAATTCCGTGCCGCAAGCTCCGTAATGGACATTAACGCCATGACCTCCCGGACCACCTGCCGGTCCTCCGGGGACAAAATGCCGAATTTTCCCGTATAGGGGTACCGTCCGGCGGATACCACATCTTCACACGTCATAAGCTCCGGCCTGACCCGGTCCGTCAGGAGAACGGACATCTGCTTTGCAAGGTCTTGACCAGGGATTTTGCCGATGTCCCTGCCATCCAGGCAGACCGTTCCGCAGATAGGCTCCATCTGCCGGATGATGTGCTTCAAAATGGTCGTTTTCCCTGCGCCGTTTGGCCCGATCAGGCTGAGAATCTCGCCTCGATTCAAGCAAATTTCCACATCCTGGATCAGGGGGACACCCCGGTAGCCTACCGTAAGGCCCTGAGTGAGAAAGAATGAAGGCTCCATTTTTCGTTATCCTCCCTGATTCATCTTTTTTTGAAGCAGGATCACGATAACCACCGGTGCGCCAAAAATTGCAGTTACCGTGCTGATGCTCAGTTCCGTGGGCGCGAAGGCGGTACGGGCCAAAAGGTCACAAAACAGGCAAAAGGCCGCTCCGCCCAGAAAGCAGGCCGGGATCATCAGAATGGGCTTTGCCGTGCCAAACAGCCGCTTGATCAGCTGGGGAACCGCAATGCCGACGAAGGAGATGGGGCCTGCAAAGGCTGTGACGCAGGCGGACAGTACGCTGCTGAGAACCACAAGCAGCCCCCGAAAGAGTTTTACATTCAGGCCCATGCTTTTGGCGTACTGCTCCCCCAGCTGATAGGCGCTGATAGGCTTCGACATCAAAAAGACACAGGCGGAGCTTACCAGGATCACGATGGCCATGACGGTTACGTCGCTCCAATCGATTCCCGAAAAACTGCCCTTGGACCAGTTGTGCAGGTTAACAATATTGGCATCATCGGCAAAGGTAACCACAAGATCCGTGACGGCCGAGCAGATATAGCCGATCATGACACCGCTGACAATGAGAATGGACATATGATCCACCAGCCGGGACATGAGAAGCACAAAGCCCATGGAAATCATGGCGCCCAGGAAAGCGGCGGCAATCATGGCCGCCGAACTGATGGACAGAGATCTGCCCAGGGCGAACACCATGACCATGGCCACCGTCAGCTTTGCCCCGGAGGAAATACCCAGGGTAAAAGGCCCCGCGATGGGATTGTGGAAGAAGGTTTGCAGAAGATAGCCGGACAGGGACAGTCCGCCTCCCAGCAGCAGCGCCGCGATTGCCCGGGGCAGCCGCATCTGAAGGACGATATCTCCGTTCGTACTCCCCCTGCCGCTGCCACCCAGAATCTCCAGAACCTCCCGCAGAGGGACATTCACACTGCCAATGCATACATTCAGTCCAAGGGACATCAGAAGCAGGATTGTAAGGCTTAGAAAAGCCGCCGGGTATCTGTTCTTCATGGTTTTACTCCAAAGGATAAAGATAATTCAGTCCATCCCGGCTGCCGGAAAGTATCCGGGAAAAATCACTTGCCAAAAGGCCCAGCTCCATAGAGGACTGGTAAATATTTTGTGTGGTGCAAAAAACGTTTCCGTCTTTTACCGCTTTGAAATTCGCGAGAAGGGAATCTTTGGAGATCAGGTCATCCAAACTGTATAGCTGGCCCTCAATGGTGCTGTTATAAATCAGGAAATCCGCGTCTCTCGCTTCCGCGTAAAAGGATTCCATCTGCATGGAGAAGGTTGCGGAGCCGGATGCGATGTCTCCACCCGTATCCTGGGGGAGGTAAATTCCGCCTGCCATCTCGATCATTCCCGGAATATAATCGCTGGTGCGGCGCACATTTACGGCGCCGCTGGAGCTGATGTAGAAAAACGCCACGGTTTTTCCGTTTTTCTCTGCCTGGGCAATGTCGTCGAAGATGCGCTGCTGCTCAGAGAATGCCGCTTCCGCTTCGGCGTCCTTTCCGGTGAGCAGGCCGTAGACCTTGACCCATTCTACCCGGCCAAGGGGGCTGCTTTCATAGCTGGACCTGTCCACCAGTACCGGAATTCCAAACCGTTCCAGCTGCTCTTTGACTTCCGGCGTGTGGTAAATCATGGTGCTCTCGATGGCAAGGGCGCATCCGGCCGCCCGGATCTGTTCATAGTCTGGGGCGGAATAGCTTCCCGCATAGCGGATGCGGTCTTGCGCCATTGCCTCGCGGGCTTCGGGAAGATACCAGCCCTCCTCCTTGGTCCCGGAAAATGCCAGGGTATCCAGGGCGTCCAGAGAAATAAACATGTCCATGACCGCCGAAGCGGCAAGATATACATTTTGCAGGGGAAGCCGGAGGGGCGTAACGTCCTCGGCCAGATCCGCGGGAGTCTCCTTTCCCTGCGGAATCAGCAGGAAACGGCTGCTGTCCTGTTTGATCGTCAGCAGGGCATACCCGTCCTTATAATAATCCACGGAAAAACCTTGCGCGGCGTGCAGCTCCATGCTGTGGTCGTATATTAGCATCTGACTGACAGCCTCTTCCGTGGCCGGGGCGGAAGCAGCGGTACTTTCCGTAGGCTCCACCTCCCCGGCGGATTCTCCGGGGGCGAAAACAGTCAGCGTATATTCGATTTCGTGAGGGGTGCTCATAGCGGTGGTGTCTGCGGAAATGGAAAAGCGTTCCCCCAGCTTTTCCACCGGAATGCAGAAGGTGGAGCCAGGGGTCAGGGTAACCGGAAAAAATGTTTTTCCGCCCACCACCATGTAGTCATAATTTGCGCTGCTCCATACCAGGGTGACACTCATGGTGCCGTCCTGGACGGTAAGCTCTGCCGGAGACTGAATGTGGGATCTGCCGCTGCCGCCTTCCAGAAGAATCTCCACCAGGTATGTTCCATCCTCCAAGTCGTGATTGACTCCTGACACGCCGCAGGCTGCCAAGGCAAAAGCAAAGCAGACGGCAAGCAGTCCGGATAAAAACCTTTTTCGAAAATCCATATTTTCTCCCTATGCCATGACAGGGCGAGGCAGCGCCTCGCCCTGCCGGGTGCGGTTATTAAACGGAGTGGGTTACTGAACGGGTTCCGGATTGGACACAGAAACCACATGGTCATACCAAGTGCCCTTGGTACCGATCAGCGCAAGATCAAAGTCCCTGTCCAGCGCGGGAACCGGGATGTCAAAGCCATAGACTACCTCTGAGAAGCCGTCACTATAGGTCACGGTATCCTCTGTGGGCTGAAGCAGTACGGCGCCTTCCGCCTGGGCTTCGGAAGCTTTTCCCGGGAAGAGGTTGACAATCTTTTTCGAAGCAAGAGAGACATGGAGGGTCATGACACCGTCCTTTACCGTCAGGGTCCCTTTTCCTTCGCAGGCTTCGTTGGCACGGAACATACTGCTGTCGGTGTTGAAATCAACGGTATAGGTTCCGTCCTCCAGTGCGGGGGGCTCTGGCTGCGTGGGCGCTGCCGCAGGGGCTTCCATCACAGGTACCGTGGTTTCGGCATTCTCTGCGGCAGGCATGGCCTCCATACCTTCCGTGGTTCCAGCAGGAGACTGGCTGCTGCATGCGCACAGCAGAAGCAGCATCATTCCCAGAGACAACAGCAGGCACAGACCTTTTTCCATGGTTTCCAAACTCCTTTTTTACTTCTTTTCCAGGCTGTCGATGGCGTCAGCGGTATGGGCTACATACAGCTTCTGAATCGCCTCGATGCCGCCAAGACCAGCGACCTGGGTATCCACAGACTCGAACTTCCCGGAGGCGGTAAACATGCTCTTCCAGGAATCTTCGTCATCACCGGCCATGTCGTTGTTTGCATGGTCACCGGCGACCACCATCAAGGGCCGCAGGATAACCTTCGTGTATCCGGCTTCGGAAACGGCCTCGATGACAGCCTCACAGGCGGTCTCCTCCGGCTCTCCTTCCACAGTGCCGATGAACACGTTCTCATAGCCCAAGGTCTGCATCTGGGTCTGCATCTGGGAATAGGAGACCTTTGCGGTGTGGGATGTACCATGGCCCATGAAGACAAATGCGGCACCGTCGTTCTTAGCAGCGTCCAGGCTGTCATAGCCGGCCTCGGAAACCGCTTGGGCGGTGATTGCTTCTGCCACGGCGGCCTTGTCGTCGTTGACTACGGTGGCGTCAGAGCCGACTTCACCCAGCAGGGGCTCGGCGATGGCCACGGATTCAAACTTGTCCTTGTATTCCTCGATGGCTTCCACCATCTCGTCATACTCGGCGCCGTGCATCAGGTGGGTGGGCTGCAGGATCAGGTTCTTGACGCCGTTGGCAACGGCCCGGTCCAGAGCCTGCTGCATATTGTCGATCTTCTCGCCGTCGCGAGCCTGGATGTGATTAATGATGATCTGAGCGGTAAATGCCCGGCGGACAGACCAATCGGGGTTGGCCGCCTGAATGGCCTTCTCAATGCCGCCGATGTCCTGGGTACGGCTGTCATTGAAGGAGGTGCCGAAGGACACCACCAGAATCTCGTTTTCGCCGATATCATCGCCGTTCAGGGGATCGTCCTTGGAGGCGTCGCCGGTGTCCCGCCCGAAGTAGTCAGGGTCTGCGTTTTCCCCCTCTACCAGCTCTTTCTGGGCATCGGTCAAAGCGTCCCAGGCAGCCTTGGCGGCTTCACACTGGGCATCGGTGTCGTCGGTACGGGTCTGAACATAGATGGCGTCGATCAAAGCCGCGACTTCGTCGGCAAGCGCCTGATCGTCAACCTCAGCTTCCGTAGTGGGAGCGGCGGTGGGCGCTTGGGTAGGTGCCTCAGTGGGCGTCTCGGTGACAGAGGCGGAGGTGTTGCTGCTGCAGGCGGCCAGAAGGGCCAGCATCATGGCCATGCACAGCAGAAGGGAAATTGCTTTTTTCATTTTGGGTCTTCCTTCCTTTTTTAATTTGTTCGGAATCAAATAAAAGCAGCCGCATGATTGCGGCTGCTTAAAACTCAGCAAAGAGATGCAAGCTCCTTGTATCGGAAGGATGGATACAGACTTTGTGAGAATATGAGATCTGTGGACCGCAGATCTGAGATTCCACGCCCAGGCAGGTCTCCTGACTTCGTTCATCGCCGTTTTCCTCTTCCCAGTTTCCCAGTGACTGTAGAAAGCGGCTCCCGTACACAGTGACGGCATCGTTCCGGATTCTCACCGGATTCCCTTTTCACCCATCCTTACAAATGGACACCTGTGCGCTACAAAAGCTCATAACAATATTCAATTCCAAACATTCAGAATTATAGCATAGGTTTCCTAAAAATGCAAGTCGTTGAGTCCCGCTTGCAATTTTTTTCTTTGATTGTGGAAACAGTATCTTGAATGGTCGTATCTACAGCATTTAATTCTTGCCGGCTGAGTCCATTGAGGGATAGCTGGTAGCAGCCAGCGCAGGGGAAGTGCGGTTTCGCCTGTGTTGATTGGGAGCCGATTGCAGATCTGCGGGTTATCGCTCATCCGAGCCGAAACAATGTGTGAATAACCAGCGGCTGAATTGTGAGCATGATCACAAAGGAATAGACCACAAAAAACAAAATTTCGATTCGATCATCTATTTTATTTGCCTGAAATTTTTCACGCAGTTCTTTTGACATTGGCTTAGACACCAACTGATAAATGAAATATCCCAGGGTTGCACCAACGGTATTTGTTATCATATCGTTGATATCCGTTGCGCCCCTGCCAAACATCTGAACAAGCTCAATGGATAACGAGAGGAGAAAACCCGTTACCGCAATTTCGCGGATACGCTGATATCTCCGAAACAACAGCGGAAGAAAAACTCCCAATGGAAGGAACAGAAGAATATTTAATATTGTGTCGATTGGCCCACGTATCATATCCAAAAAGGGAATTAACGTGATTCTGGGGGAAAATGCTCTTAATTTTCCAATGCCAGTCATGGTCAGCATTCCAATCAGGGAATAGCAGAACACAAATGCGGTTGTGATATGGAGCGGTGTTTGCCTTTTTCCGGATTTCCTCAGATAATAAAAATACAGTAAAATCCCTGGTACGACAAAAATAAATCCACTTACTGAGCGAATGAGAATATCTGTGACCGGCATATTTTTCCTCCTATTGATATGGCAGAAGTTTCATATTTATATTTTACATCATTATCGATTGAAAATATAGGCCGCCCATATTAAGCTTTTCTTGAGACTTCCTTGAGATTTTCCTAAAATTTACGAAGCAGGAACAGCGTGCAAAATAAGGTGTATTCCGATGGTAAACCCGTTAAGGGGCGGCTCGCATCGGATAAACCGGAGTAGTGCCATGGCGGCTTTCCCGGCAAATTCCAATTATTCTTACCGGCAGATGAACTGCCGGTTTTCTTTTTTTGTACCTGATTCCGACTGAAAAAGTATAACGAGTTTACTATACTGAATACAGCAATTTTCTAAGGAGGACTTTTTATGCACTTTACCAGCTTTTTGGAGGAGGGGCAACTGACGGTGGCACTGACGGGAGAAATTGACCACCACTGCGCCAAATCCTATATCCAGGCTATCGCGGCCAAAATCGAAGCTTACACGCCGGATGTCTGCGTCCTGGATTTCCGGGATGTTTCCTTTGTGGATTCCTCGGGAATCGCTGTGGTGATCAATGCCCTGCGGAACATGACCCAAATCGAGGGGCATCTGCTGCTGACAGGTATCGCGCCCCAGCCCATGCGGGTATTCCGGGCGTCGGGAATCGATAAACTGGTGGAAATTAAGGAGGCTGTATCATGAAATTCGATAACTATATGATTCTGGACTTTCCCAGCAAATCTGCAAACGAGGCCTTTGCCCGGTCGGCGGTAGCCTGCTTTGCGGCGCAGATGGATCCAACTTTGGAAGAGCTTGGGGATATCCGCACAGCGGTTTCGGAGGCGGTGACTAACTGCATCGTCCATGCCTACCCGGAAAAGCTGGGCAATATCACTCTGCGCTGCCGCATCCTGAAGGACGCTGTGCTGGATATCGTGGTGAAGGATAAGGGTGTTGGGATTGCCGATGTGGAGCAGGCCAGGCGGCCTACATATACCACCGGGGGAAGTGACCGCAGCGGCATGGGCTTTACCATTATGGAGAGTTTTATGACATCTCTGGAAATCAGCTCCAAGCCGGGGAAGGGCACAACGGTGCATATGCGCCGCAAGCTGCAGCGGCGACAATGAGCAGACTGGAAGAATTAATTGCCCAAGCACAGTCCGGACAGCGGGACGCTACGGAAAAGCTTGTTGAGGAAAACTCCGGGCTGATCTGGTCCGTAGCCCGCCGTTTCCTGGGCAGGGGAACGGAGCCGGACGATTTATACCAGCTGGGTTGTTTGGGCTTTCTCAAGGCTGTGGAAGGGTTTGATCTGGAATATGGCACCCAGTTCTCCACCTACGCAGTTCCCAAAATTGCCGGAGAGATCCGCCGTTTTCTGCGGGACGACGGGGCAGTGAAGGTTTCCCGGAGCCTGAAAGAACAGGCGACAACTATCAAGGCAACCCGGAACTGCTTGACCTCTGCCTTGGGACGGGAGCCGACAATTATGGAAATCTCCCGCCAAACCGGTTTTTCACCGGAAGAAATTGCGCTGGCGGAGACAGCCACAGCAGCAACGGAATCCATCCAGCGGGAAACCGGGGAAGAGGGCTTTTCCCTGGAGGATATTCTGACCGATACGGAATCTGAGGAACGGATGGTGGAGAAAATCGCGCTCCGGCAGGCAGTCGAAGCACTGCCGGAACGGGAAAAGCTGGTGATTAAGCTTCGCTACTTCCACAGTCTGACCCAGCAGCGCGTCGCGAAGGTCATGGAGGTAAGTCAGGTACAGGTTTCCCGGATTGAGAAGAAAGCCATCGCTATGCTGCGGGAACTGATGGCGTGATGCTGTCCTCCAATTGCGGCAACCATCACGCCGCCACAAAATTATCTCTTTACCTTTTGACGAAAATGCGCTAAAATAGTCCCATCCTATTTTGGAACAGGTGCGACTATGAATGAACTGTTTGATTCCCGATTTCTGGCTGCCCGGCGGCGCTATATAGCTGCGCAGTTTGCTCAGCTGAACAGGATGCAGCAGGAAGCGGTGCTGGCTACGGAAGGCCCGCTGCTCCTCCTGGCCGGCGCAGGCAGCGGAAAAACAACCGTACTAATCAATCGGATTGCCAACCTGATCCGGTTTGGCCGGGCCAGCGACTCCGACGAAATCCCCGGTACCGTTTCAGAGGAGGACGTCTGTTTTCTGGAAACGCTGGAGCAGGAGCCTTCTGACGAGGACCGCTGTCGGGCGGACAGCCTGTGCGCATTGAATCCGGCGGCGCCTTGGAGCATTCTGGCAATTACCTTTACCAACAAGGCGGCCAATGAGATCAAGGAACGCCTTTCCGTTCTGCTGGGTTCTGAAGCCCAGGATATCTGGGCGATGACCTTTCACTCCGCCTGCTGCCGCATTCTGCGCCGGGAGATTGAGCGGATGGGATATAGCAAAGGCTTTACCATCTATGATTCCTCCGATTCCGAGCGGATCATGAAACAGATCGTCAAGGACATGGGGCTGGATGACAGAACCTTCCCTGCGCGATATGTCCTGAGTGCCATCAGCAAGGAGAAAGACCGGATGGTTTCTCCCCAGCAGATGCTGGAGCGATCGGAGCGCAGCGGCGATATCCGGGCACTGCATATAGCCCGGGCCTATGAAAAGTATCAGACCCAGCTGAAGGACAATAATGCCCTGGACTTCGATGATATCATCTATGTTACAGTGAAGCTGCTGCAGGAAAACCAGCAGGTCAGGCAATATTACCAGCGGAAGTTCCGCTATGTTCTGGTGGACGAGTACCAGGACACCAACCATCTGCAGTATCTGCTGACATCCCTGCTGGCAGGCGGATATGAAAACATCTGCGTTGTAGGGGATGACGACCAGAGCATTTACCGGTTTCGGGGTGCCACCATCGAAAATATATTGAATTTTGAGAAGCAGTACCACGGCGTACGCACCATCCGTCTGGAGCAGAATTACCGTTCCACTCAGTCCATTTTGAATGCGGCCAACGCTGTGATTGCCCACAATTTGGGGCGGAAAGGGAAGCACCTATGGACCGCCAACGGCCAGGGTGACCCCATCACGGTTCACGAAGCGGCGGACGAGGGAAGCGAAGGCAATTTTGTCGCAGGGAAAATTCTTTCCCGCTCCAAGGGAAAGAATTTTAAGGATTATGCCATTTTGTACCGCACCAACGCCCAGTCCAACGCTCTGGAATATGCGCTGAAGCGCAATGGCATTCCTTACCGTGTCATTGGCGGTACAAGATTCTTTGACCGGGCGGAGGTCAAGGACATGCTGTCATATCTGTGTGTCATCAACAATCGGGCGGATGATCTGCGCTTGAAGCGCATCATCAATAACCCGCCCCGGGGATTGGGCGCCAAGACCATCGAAACAGTTCAGCGGCTGGCGGAGGCGGAGCATAAGCCGCTATACCGTGTGGTTTCCGATCCCTACTCCTATGCCTCCCTGGAAAAGGCTGCCTTGAAGCTGATGCAGTTCTCCGCACTGATCGAAGGCATGGCCCAGCTGCTGGATGAGGGCATGAGCCTGCCGGATTTCTATGATGAACTCCTAATCCGCAGCGGCTATGTGGAGATGCTGACCTCCAGGGACACGGAGGAAAACAAAACCCGGCTGGAAAATGTACGGGAGCTGAAATCCAGCATCCGTTCCTATGTGGCAAACACCGAAGCTCCTACGCTGGCGGGGTTCTTGGAGGAAATTGCACTCTATACCGACCTTGAGCAATACGATGTCGGGGATGATGCGGTGGTGATGATGACCATGCACTCCGCAAAGGGGCTGGAATTTCCCCATGTGTTTCTGGTTGGATTTGAGGACGGATTATTCCCCGGTATGCGGGCCATTGGCGACGCGGAGGAGATGGAAGAGGAGAGACGGCTGTGCTATGTTGCCATTACCAGGGCCAAAAAGAGCCTGACCATCAGCCACGCCCGGCAGCGCATGATCTATGGGCGCACGTCGGCGGCCCTGCCGTCCCGATTCCTGAAGGAAATTCCGGAGGACTGCATTGTGCAAACGGGAGGCTATCGGAAGTTTTCGGAAAACGGCCCCACAACCGTCGATTCTCCCTATTCCTATCATCGGGTCACGCCGGCGGCCCATCCGAAGCCGCAGAGCCGTTCCTATCTGGCTGATAGCAAATCTAAATCTGCTTATCTGGAGCTGAATCAAGGCGATATGGTGATGCACGCCGCCTTTGGAAAGGGTATGGTGCTTTCTGCTCTGAAAGTGGGGGGCGACGCGATTCTGGAAATTGCTTTTGATGATATCGGCACAAAAAAGCTGATGGCAAAAGCCGCCTCCGCACATATGAAGAAGCTGTCATGATTCCCTGACAAAGCGCATATTCTTTCCCTGGAGGGATGCGTATGCGCCGTCGGCTTCGAAGAATCCTTCATTTGATGATAATCCTGCTTCTGGCCGCGCTGATGGCGTTTCTGCTTCTGCGAAGCCGCTACCGGGATGTTATTCGGGAGCTGGCACAGACTCAGGTGAAAAATACCACTTCCGATCTGACCAACGACGCCATTGCCAAGCAGATGGCAGAAGGCGTCATTCAATACGATCGGATCATATACTTTGAAAAAGATTTAAATGGCCGCATTACTGCACTGAAAACCAATATGAGCGAGGTAAACAAGCTGAAAACGGACATCCTAAATATTATCAACGATGAAATCCTGGCTCTGGATACCTCAGACATCGGCATTCCGCTGGGCAGCATCTTCCTTCCGGAACTTTTTTCCGGGAAAGGGCCTGCCATTCCCGTGCATATTCTGGCAATCCGAAATTCGGATGCCAGCTTTGCAAGTGCTTTTTCCCAAGCCGGCATCAATCAGACGCTGCATCAGCTGACTATGGTGGTCAGTGTGGATGTATCGGTGCTGGTGCTGGGAGAAACCAGCAGCTTTACCATCAACAGCGAGGTCGTGGTGGCGGAGACCGTTATTGTTGGCGAGGTGCCCGCAACATTTTTACAAACCGGAGGGAACTATGAATCCGAAAGAGAGAATTGAGGAATTGACAGCAATGCTGACCGAGGCCAATTACCGCTATTATGTTCTGGACAATCCCAGCATGGCGGATTTTGAATACGACCGGATGCTGCGGGAATTGGAGGAACTGGAGGCAGAGAATCCGGAATTCGCTGCGGCGGATTCCCCCACCAGACGTGTCGGCGGCGAGGCCCTGAGCCAGTTTGGGAAGGTGACGCATCCTGTGCCGCTGATGAGTCTGCAGGATGTATTCAACATGGAAGAACTGAATGAGTTTCTGGAAAAAACCATGGCGGCGGAGGAGAATGTGGAATTTTCGGTGGAGCCGAAGATCGACGGCCTTTCCGTGGCGTTGGAGTATGCGGATGGACAGTTTGTTCGGGGGGCGACCCGGGGGGATGGCAATGTGGGAGAAGATGTAACGGAAAATCTGAAAACCATCCGTTCCATCCCTATGTCCCTTGAAAATGCTCCCTCCCGGCTGATCGTTCGGGGCGAGGTATTCATGCCCAAAAAGAGCTTTGAAAAGCTGAATGCGCGGCAGGAGGCGGAAGGAAAGCCTCTGTTCGCCAATCCCAGAAATGCCGCCGCCGGTTCCCTGCGGCAGCTGGATCCCAAAATCGCCGCCAGACGGGGGCTGGACATCTACGTGTTCAATGTTCAGCTGGCCGAGGGTATGACTTTCGCCGGCCATACCCAATCGCTGGAGTATTTGAAAGCCCTGAAATTCAAGGTGATCCCCCATAAAAAGCTGGCATCCATTGCGGAAATCAACGCCGAGGTGGAAAGCATCAATGAAAACCGGGAGAAGCTGATCTGTGATATTGACGGTGCTGTAATCAAGGTAGATGACCTTGCCCAGCGGGAGCGTCTGGGCGTTACGGCAAAATTCCCCCGGTGGGCGGCGGCCTATAAATATCCCCCGGAGATCAAGCCTACTGTTGTGGAGGATATCGTGGTGCAGGTGGGCCGGACAGGGGTGCTGACTCCCAAGGCTGTGGTGCAGGCCGTTCGCCTGGCAGGTACCACTGTCACCAACGCAACCCTGCACAATCAGGATTTCATTCGAGAGCGGGATATCCGCATCGGCGATACGGTGCTGATCCGCAAGGCAGGGGAGATCATTCCGGAAATTCTGGAGGTGGATTTTTCCAAACGGCCGGAAGGGACAACAGCCTATCATTTGCCAGCATATTGTCCCGTCTGCGGCGCGAAGGTGGAAAAGGACGAGGACGGCGCTTTCCTTCGCTGTACCGGCGCGGAGTGTCCTGCCCAGCTCAGCAGGAATATTGCCCACTTCGTCAGCCGGGACGCCATGGATATCGAGGGCCTGGGCGCGGCTATTGTGGAGGGGCTGATTGACAAAGGACTGATCAAGTCCCCGGCGGATATCTACTATCTGACGCTGGAGAACATCAAGAGTCTGTGGAAATCCGGCGCCACCGCCGCGAAGAAGCTGCTTGCGGCCATTGAACACAGCAAGCAGCAGGATGTCAGCCGTCTGATTTACGCCCTGGGCATCCGCCAGGTGGGGGCAAAGACCGGCAAGGTTCTGGCCGCTACCTTTGGCAATCTGGATGCCCTGATGGCGGCATCGGTGGAGGAACTTACGGAAATTCCCGATGTGGGAGAAATCACCGCAGCCAGCATTCACGACTGGTTCGGCCAGGAGCAGTCGAAGCATCTGGTGGAGCGCCTGCGCCAGGCTGGAGTGAATTTTGAGAGCAGGCGGATTGTGACGGACGCCCGCTTTGCCGGGAAGACCTTTGTACTCACCGGCACCCTCAGCAAATTCACTCGGGAGGAGGCCACGGAGAAAATCGAGCTTTTGGGCGGAAAGGCTGCCGGCTCGGTCTCCAAGAAAACCAGCTTTGTGGTAGTCGGTGAAAATGCCGGTTCCAAGGAGCGCAAGGCCAGGGAATTGGGAATTCCCATTTTGACAGAGGAGGAATTTCTGGAAATGCTTCAATAAATAGATTAGCCGCTGCGAAGCCTATCCTTCGCAGCGGCAATTTTGCGTATACCGCTTCCTCCGGGCGGCAGCCCGGCCCCCTCACAGATGCCTTTCTGTTTGCCCGGGGTATTATGTCACAGGGAATAATCCGCCGTTTCATATTTGGAAAAATCCAAAGCTTTCGCCTTTTTGGGGATGCGTTTACAGGGATCATATTTGAAACGTCGGCATTTTTCTTCCGCAGCGCACAGCCCCTTCCTGGCACAGAGAATCTGCCCGTCCTCCAGGTATGTGCCGTAACGGCAGTAGGCGCAGGAGCGCTCGATTTTTTTTCGAAACAGCATGGCAGTTTCCTCCGTTGTGTATTTCCTGCATTATACACCAACTGCCGGCTGAATGCTACTCTTTTTTTGCTTTTTGCGCAAAAGCAGCGCACAGAACAGGACGCCGATACAGCAGGGAAGCCCCATTCCTGTTATGACAGCCCCAGCCATAATCAGGCTGAAAACGGTTTGCAGAACCTTTCCCCATATGTAATATCGCAGGGAAAGACCGTTGGTGACAGACATCGTCTGCATGGTCACGCACAGACCGCCGAAGGCCAATATTCCCGCGCAGATCAGAAAGCGGAGGGATAGCTGCGGAACACTGAGCAGCTGGCAGCAGCCGTTGGACAGTTCCAACAGCCCGATTACCGCTACCTGGACTGCCTCTGGCAGCAGCCATAGCACCCAGCGGCTTAAAAACGCGATTACGATCCGGAACAGCACTACCCATCCGCAGACAGCAGCCATAACCCGAATGGCGGCACTCAGTGCAGAGGAGGGAGAAAGCGGCTTCCCAGAGGACAGTTTCACCGCTTGCGCTTCCGTTCCTGGTATTACCAGAGACACCAGCACTGCGCTGGCGATATGGATGCCCCACAGCACCCATGCCATCCGTTTCCTGGGGAACATAGCCGCCACAATTCCAAACAGGAACGCCGGACCCGCATTACTGCAGAAGGCCAGCAAGCGTTCGGCCACCGCTTTTTCCAGCTGCCCTGCTTCATAGGCAGCGGAAATATTCTGCGCGCCCGCCGGATAGCCGCCCAGAAAGCCCGCGATGAGAATGGATTCCGCGCCTCTGGGAATCCGGCACAGCCATCCCAGCGGCCGCAGCACGGGCAGAGAACATCCCATAAAGGAATTTGTCAGTACAATGGACAGCAAAAAGAACGGGAACAGGGAAGGCACCACGGTTTTCAGGCATAATGCAATTCCTTGCCGCGCTCCTTCCAGCGCCGTTCTGCCATCCAGAATCAGGATCAACATTCCCATGGAGGCACAGATCCCGATCCACAGACGCCTGGTTTTCACACGCACCACCTCGGAAGAATCTATGCAAAAAAGAGGGCCATCATTCATATGCTTGCAAAAAGGGAGGTGCCGAAATGGGCAAGGGACATTATCTGTTGGAGCGCCTGGCGGACGGGGCGGATCTTGCCGCGGAACCGCTGCCGGGGCAGCCCATTGTGGAAATCGCGGGAGACCGCCGGGTGCTGATTGAAAATCACTTCGGCGTCAAGGAATATCATCGGGAGCGGATTACGGTAAAGGTGAAATACGGCTGTGTCAGTGTCTGCGGATGCCAGCTGGAGCTGATGCGGATGACGCGGGAACAGCTGGTGATATGCGGCAGAATCGATGGTGTTTCCCTCCAGCGGGGAGGAGCCATATGAATTTGTGGAAATCACTGGCTGGGATGATGACCGTGGAACTGACCAGCGCGGAGCCGGAAGCGGCGCTGGACGCGATCAATACCAGAGGAATTAAAATTTTCCATGTGGAGCAGGAACAGGAGCTGACGTTTTGCTTTCGCATTTTCCGCAAGGATTACGGTACGCTGGCGGCGCTGTGCGAAAAAAGAGGGGAGCGACTGAGAATTCTGCGGAAATTGGGCCTGTACTGGGCAGGAAAACAGCTGCTGCACCGTCCGATGCTGACGCTGGGAACGGCTTTATTTCTGACACTTGCCTTTTATTTGCCATCCCGGGTTCTTTTCATCCGGGTGGAGGGAAATTCGGCGGTACCGACCCGGCTGATTCTGGCGGCGGCAGAGGAAAGCGGCATCTGCTTTGGCGCATCCCGGCGGGAGGTGCGGAGTGAAAAAGTGAAGAACGCCCTGCTTTCGGCGGTTCCGGAATTGCAGTGGGCGGGAGTCAATACCGCTGGATGCGTGGCCACCATCTCTGTCCGGGAGCGAACGGATACGCAGTCCGTCCAAAACACATGGGAGGTCACCAGCATTGTTGCGGCTAGGGACGGCTACATCCTATCCGGCACTGTGACCCGGGGAAACGCCCTGTTTCAGGCAGGTCAGGCAGTCAAAGAGGGCCAGGTTCTGGTGTCCGGGTATACAGATTGCGGCATCTGCATTCAGGCAACGAGGGCGGAGGGGGAGATCATGGCCCAGACAAGCCGCGATCTGGAGGCAGTCACACCGTCCCAATGGCAGCAGCGTGGCGAAATAACCCAGGTGCGCCGTCAATACAGCATACTTCTTGGAAAAAAACGCATAATTTTATGGAAAGATAGTGGAATTTCAGATGCCACTTGTGATAGAATGTACATGGAATATACGTTAAGACTTCCGGGAGACTTCCCATTACCGCTGACTCTGTGTGTGGAGGAATACACCGCTTATGAAATGAACGCTGCAGAGCTTCCGCAGACAGAAGCAGAGGAAGCCTTATCGAAATTTGCCGGGCAATATCTGGCACAGCAGATGATCGCCGGAGTGATCCAGCAAAGATTGGAAACGGTTCATCTGGAAAATGGGGTCTACCGTTTGCGGGGACATTACGTTTGTGTCGAGATGATTGGCAGGGTCCGGCAGGAACGGACAGGAGATAGCAATGGGGAAAACAGTTGAGCGAATTGTCAACGCGGAGCGGATAGAGGATCTGATTGCGGTATTTGGCTCCTTTGATGAAAATATCAAACGCATTGAAGATGCGCTGAATGTACACGTGGTGAACAGGGGGACAGACCTGCGGGTCTGCGGCGACGAGGAAATGGCGGATAAAGCTGTGCGTACGTTGGAGGGATTGCTGGCTCTTGCCTCCAAAGGGGAAACCATCGATGAACAGAGGGTGCGCTATCTCATTACCCTGGTGAACGAGGGCAACGACCATCAGGTGGCTCAGATGGCCAAGGATGTGGTGTGCATCACAGCCAAGGGAAAGCCCATCAAAGCGAAAACGGTAGGCCAGCAGCAGTATATGAAGGCCATTCAGAAGAACACAGTGACGCTTGGCGTTGGCCCAGCCGGAACCGGCAAAACCTATCTGGCAGTTGCCGCTGCAGTCGCGGCCTTCCGGGAACGGACGGTGAACCGGATCATCCTCACCCGTCCTGCGGTGGAAGCGGGGGAGCGGCTGGGATTTCTGCCAGGCGATTTGCAGAATAAGGTGGATCCGTATCTGCGGCCGCTGTACGACGCTCTGTATGACATGCTTGGAGCGGAGACCTTCCAGAAATATCAGGAGCGCGGCTCCATTGAAGTGGCGCCGCTTGCCTACATGCGGGGTCGTACGCTGGACGACAGCTTTATCATTCTGGATGAAGCCCAGAACACCACCCGGGAGCAGATGAAAATGTTTCTTACCCGGCTGGGATTTGGCTCCAAGGCTGTCATCACTGGTGACGTAACACAAATCGATCTGCCGGAGGACAAGGTTTCGGGGCTGAAGGACGCCATCCGGGTTCTGGATGGCGTGAAGGATATCGCCATCTGCCGCCTGACTTCGGCGGACGTAGTGCGTCACGCCCTGGTGCAGGAGATCATCAATGCCTATGAACGCTCTGCCCAAAAGCAGCAAGTAAAAAAACCGGCCCAGCAGTTCAAGGGCCGTTACTATCAGAGGAAGAATGGACATGAGACATAGAATCAACATTGTATTCGAGCAGCTCAGCCTGCAGAAATTCGCCGTAAAAAACATCATCCGCACCTGCATTCATGCCACGTTAAGCGCCGAAGGAATCTCGGTTCCCTGTGAGATCAACGTCCTGGTGACGGATGACGCGGGCATTCAGGTCATTAACCGAGAAAGCCGGAAGGTGGACAAGCCTACGGATGTGCTGAGCTTCCCTATGTTCCTGCTCACCGCTGGAGCACCGCCAGCGGACTGGTCGGAGTATCAGGACCCGGAAACCGGGCTGGTGCCCCTGGGGGATATATGCATCAGCCTGGAGCGGGCGATTGCTCAAGCCCGGGAGTTCGGCCACTCCACCCGGCGGGAGGTTGGATATCTCACCATCCATTCCATGCTCCATCTGCTGGGCTATGACCATCTGGACGAGGGTGAGGAAAAGAAAAAAATGCGGGGCAGGGAAGAGGCAATCGCCGCGGGGATTCCTGGCATGAGCAAAGATTTTGACACATAACACATAGGAGAAAAATATGAAGACAAAAACTGCAATGATTACCATTGCCGGGCGGCCCAATGTTGGCAAGTCCACGTTGACGAACTTTTTGGTAGGGGAGAAAATCGCCATTGTGTCCAACAAGCCCCAGACCACCCGCAACCGCATCTGCGGCATCGTCACTCGGGGTGACACCCAATTCGTGTTTGTGGATACCCCCGGCTATCATAAGGCCCGCACCAAGCTGGGCGATTACATGGTGAATGTGACGAAAGAATCCATTGCCGATGTGGATCTGACCATTCTGGTGGTGGAGCCGATCGCATCCATCGGCCCCCAGGAGGAAGGCTTGATTGAGAGAATCAGAAGCAGTCATTGCCCCGCCATCCTTGCCATCAACAAAATCGACACCGTGGAGAAGGACAAGCTGCTAAGCGTCATGGATGTCTATTCCCAGACGGCACCCTTTGACGCCATCATCCCCATTTCCGCCAAAACCGGTGACGGTGTAGATGATCTGCTGGAAACCTGCGGAAAATACGCGGCGGAAAGCCCCTTCCTGTTTCCCGAGGATGTGACCACCGACCAGCCGGAGCGCCAGGTCATGGCAGAGATTATCCGGGAAAAGCTGCTATGGTGTCTGGACAAGGAGATTCCCCACGGCGCCGCCGTGGAGATCACCAGGTTTTCGGAACGGGCCAACGGCATCATCGATATTGACGCAACCATTTACTGCGAAAAGGCCAGCCACAAGGGCATCATCATCGGCAAGCACGGAGATATGCTGAAGAAAATTTCCTCCATGGCCCGCTTCGACTGCGAGAAATTCATGGGCGCCAAGGTGTATCTGACCACCTGGGTCAAGGTCAAGGAAAACTGGCGGGACAGCGACTTTCTGGTACGCAACTTCGGCTACAGCGAATAATTTCCAGTTGTAAGAACGTCGGCATCTGCAAATCCTATTTCCGGGAGGAATCAGGATGAACGCAATGGATTACTGGCAGCTATTTCTGGAAACCGGCGCACCGGAGGCCTATCTCATGTACAGCATGAAGCTAAAATCGGAGGCCAAATATGTATTTGACGATTCAGGGCATCGTCCTGAGAGTCACGGATTACAATGACCGGGACGCCCTGCTGACGCTGCTGACACGCAGCCATGGCAAGCTGACGGTAAAAGCAAGAGGCCTGCGCCGTAAAAACAGCCCCCTTACTGCGCCCTGTCAGCTGCTGGCTTACGGAGAATTTACTTTGTTTGAATACCGGGGACGGTACACCATCAACGAGGCCCATTCTATTGAGCTGTTTCCGCTGCTGCGGCGGGATCTGACCAAGCTGTCCCTGGGTACTTACTTTGGACAGACGGCGGAGGTGTTGTCCCAGGAGGACCAGCCAAGTCCGGAACTGCAGTCCCTGCTTCTCAACTGTCTGTACGCCCTTTCCCGTTTGGATTTGCCGGAGAAGCTGATTAAAGCGGTGTATGAGCTGCGGGCTGCCTGCCTGTCTGGGTATACGCCGGACCTGTTCGGGTGTCATGTCTGCGGCAGCCAAAGCCCGGACCGGTTTGACCTGTCGGCGGGGCAGCTGGAATGCCGAAATTGCCGAAATCCGGAATCCAACGGCATCCGCATGCCTGTAACGCCGCCGCTGCTGGAAGCCATGCGCTATATCTGCCTGTGCGACCCAAAGCGGTTGTTCTCCTTTCGGATCGGGGACGAGACATTGGAGCAGCTGGCTGCACTGACAGAGGCTTACTTAACGACACAATTGGAGCGGGGGTTTTCTGCCCTGGAATTCTATAAATCCCTGCTCAATGAAGAGAAAAAAGATGAAAATTGAAATAGAAGGCAACATTATCCGCCATATGCTGAAAAATGTGTACTTTATCAACGGCACGGCTTACGCGGGGAAATCCACTATGGTGAAGCTGCTGGCGGAAAAGTATGACGGCATCTGCTGCGGGGAGAATTACCACGACGCCTTGCGGGCGGTGGTGGACCCGGCGCATCAGCCGAACCTGTCTTATTTTCAGACCATGTCCGGCTGGCAGGAGTTTATTTCCAGGACGCCGAAGGCCTATGACGCCTGGATACAGGGGTCGTCCCAGGAGTCGGCGGAAATGGAGATCGCCATTTTACTGAGCCTTTCCCGAGAAAATCGGAAAATCTTTGTGGACACCAACATTCCCGTTCCAATTCTTCGGGAAATCGCGCCGTACCACCATGTGGCGATCATGCTGAGCGACCAAAGCATGTCGGTAAACCGTTTTTTCGACCGGGAGGACCCGGAAAAACAGTTTCTTCTTCGGAAAATTCAGGAAGCGCCGAACCCTGTCGCCGCAATGGAAAACTTTCGCAATTGCATCGCGGAAATCAACAGCCCGGAGCAC
>CAZUAN010000001.1:38407-51803 GCA_964618385.1 uncultured Oscillospiraceae bacterium
CGCCGCAATGGAAAACTTTCGCAATTGCATCGCGGAAATCAACAGCCCGGAGCACTACCGGGAGTTTGCGGAAAGCGGCTTCTTTACTTATGTCCGCACCGAAAACAGTACCATACCGGAGGCACTGGCAAAACTGGAAGAACACTTTGAACTCAAAAAATAGGAGAAAACCATGTCTGAATTATATGAAAAATCCCTGCTGAAGCTGGAGCTTGACCAGGTTTTGCAGCTGCTTGCCGGGTGTGCCGGAAGCGAGGGCGGAAAGGAAGCCTGT
This sequence comes from uncultured Oscillospiraceae bacterium, assembly GCA_964618385.1. Classification (GTDB taxonomy): domain Bacteria; phylum Bacillota; class Clostridia; order Oscillospirales; family Oscillospiraceae; genus Faecousia. Next base: position 38,682 of record CAZUAN010000001.1, read on the forward strand.
CTGTCCCTGCGTCCCAGTTCCGATCTGGAAGAGGTGGATCTGATGCTCCGGCAAACAAGCGCCGCCTCGGATCTTTGTACCCGGAAGGGGAACCCTGTATTTTCTGATGTTACCGACTGCTCCGCATCCTTGGAGCGGGCGGACCGGGGGGGAAGCCTGCAGCCGGTGGAGCTGCTGCGGATCGCCGGAGTTCTCCGCTGTACCCGCACCATTAAGGGCTATGTTTCCGAAGACGATAAGGCAACAGTGCTGGATGTGCTGTTTCAGGCGCTGACACCAAATAAGTACTTAGAAGATAAGATACTCGGCGCGATCTTATCTGAAGAGGAAATTGCCGACAACGCATCCCCCGCGCTGGCAGATATCCGCCGCCATATGCGGATTCAATCCGGGAAAATCCGGGACAGTCTGCAGAAAGTGATTTCTTCCCCTGCCTACAGCAAATTCCTGCGGGAGCCCATCATCACCATCCGTCAAGGGCGGTATGTTGTTCCCGTGAAAAGTGAGTGCAAAAACGACGTCCCCGGCATGGTGCATGATGTGTCGGCAACCGGCTCTACCTATTTTGTAGAGCCAATGTCCGCTGTCAACGCCAACAATGCCCTGCGGGAGCTGGAATTAAAGGAAAAGAAGGAAATCGAGCGAATTCTGGCAGAGCTGTCCAGTGAAGCCGCCGGCTATCGGGAATCCATTGACCTTGATTATCGGATGCTTGTGCAGCTGGATGTGATTTTTGCCAAGGCAAAGCTTGCTTACCGGATGAACGCCTGGGCGCCCGTCATGAATGACCAGGGCAGGGTAGAGCTGCGCAAAGCCCGGCATCCGCTCATTGACCCCAAAACCGTGGTGCCTATCTCCCTGCGGCTGGGGACGGATTTTGACTCCATGATCATCACCGGTCCCAATACCGGCGGAAAAACCGTGACCCTGAAAACCATTGGCCTGCTAACATTGATGGCGGAATGCGGTTTGCATGTCCCAGCGGGGGATGGAAGCACACTGTCCACCTTTGACGCGATTCTGGCGGACATTGGCGATGAGCAGTCCATTGCCCAGAGCTTATCCACCTTTTCCAGCCACATGCGCACCATTGTGGATGTGGCAGCCCAGTGTAATGACCGCACGCTGGTGCTGTTCGACGAGCTGGGAGCCGGCACCGATCCGGCAGAGGGCGCGGCTCTGGCAACTGCCATTATCGAATTTTGCCGGAAAATGGGCAGCCGAGTGGTTGCCACCACCCATTACGCCGAGCTGAAGCTTTATGCCATGCGCACGAAAGGCATCATCAACGCCTCCTGCGAGTTTGATGTGGAGACTTTGCGGCCCACCTACAGGCTGCTCATCGGCATTCCCGGCAAATCCAACGCCTTCGCCATTTCCCGGAAGCTTGGACTTCCCGAGGAGATTCTGAAAGAAGCCGATGACCTGGTGGATAAAAGCGACAAAGATTTTGAAGATGTGCTGTCCCAGCTGGAGCAACAGCGCCAGCAGATGGAATCCGCCCGCCGGGAGGCCGAACGGCTGAAGCAGGAAACTGCCAAAATCAAGCAGCAAAGTGAAGAATACAACGATCAGCTCCGCAGAGAAAAGGAAAAGGCCATGGAGTCCGCCCGGCGGGAAGCCCAGCATATTATCGAGGAAGCCCGCACCGCCGCCAATCTTGCCTCCGACGAGCTGAAAGCTCTGCGCAAGCAGCTTACGGAAAACGCCGATACCACCAATATCAACCAGCGTCAGACCGAGCTGCGCCGCAGCCTGAATGAGGCGGAGGACAGGCTTCGCAGCCAGCAGCCGAAAAAGGAACGCCCCCAGCCCAGCCGCGGCATTCTGGTCGGGGATACGGTGGAGTTGCTGAAGCTGGGTACCAAGGCCAGCGTCATTGCCATCAACAAAGACGGTACCTATCAGCTTCAGGCGGGCATTCTGAAAATGTCCGCAAAGGCCGATGAAATCTATTTGCTGGAGCAGGAAAATCCCTACAAGGAAAAAAGCGCACATCCCAAGCACTCCGGCAGGGAGATGAAGCTGAACACGACTCCGGCGGAAGTGGATCTCAGAGGCATGGACGCGGTGGAGGCGGTCTGTGTCCTTGACCGCTATCTGGACGAGGCTATGCGCAGCAATTTGAGCCAGGTTCGTATTATCCACGGAAAAGGAACCGGAACCTTACGAGCAGCCGTACAGCAATCTCTGAAAAAGAACAGATACGTCAAAAAATTCCGCCTCGGCCAATATGGTGAGGGCGAGGATGGTGTGACCATTGCGGAGTTTGTCTGATTTCGGATAGAACGGGATTCTGTGTGTGACAAAATGAAAATTGTCAGCGGGTCATTGCCCATTCAAGCCGAAAATCAGTTGACTTTTTCTACAAAAATGGTATGATATAGGCAGACCTGCCGTGCCCAATGGGGATAGTAAAAAGGAGTGTATACTATGTTCAATAAAGAAGTCGTTGTTCGTTGCGAATCCGGCCTGCACAACAAGCAGGCGACCTATTTCGTGCAGAAAGCCAACGAATTTGAAAGCAGCATCTGGCTGGAATCCGGCAGCCGTAAGATGAATGCCAAGAGCTTGCTCGGCATCATGTCTCTGGGGATCGTCACCGGTTCCACGGTCACGCTGAGCGCTGTTGGCCCCGATGCTGAAGCTGCTGTGGACGCACTGGACATTCTGCTCCAGAGGGACGTTTATTAAAATGGATTTTGAAACCGCCTCGATGCCCCGCAGTATGCATTGAGGCGGTTTTCTTTTGAAAACAACTATGTGAGGACAACTATGACCTTTGACGAACTGAAGGAAAAAGCTCTGACCCTGCCTTATGCACCCGGTGTTTACATTATGCGGGACAAAACAGATAAGGTTATCTATGTGGGTAAAGCGAAAAAGCTGAAAAACCGGGTCAGCCAGTATTTTCAGGAAACGGCATCTCACAGTCCCAAAACCCGGATCATGGTGGGAAAAATCCATCATTTTGATGTGATTGTGGCGGCCTCGGAATTTGAAGCCCTGGTGCTGGAATGCTCGCTCATCAAGCGCTATATGCCCAAATACAACATCCTTTTGAAGGATGACAAGGGTTATCCCTATCTGCGTCTGAACATGAAGGAAGTGTATCCCACCATCACTATGGTAAGCAAGCTGGCGGACGATGGGGCGGATTACTACGGACCCTATGGCGGAAGAGCCGTGACCCACGACGTGATGGAAGCCATTCGCCTGACGCTGAAGCTCCCCGGCTGCCATAAGCAGTTTCCCAGGGACATCGGCAAGGAGCGTCCATGCCTGAACTATCACATGAATCAATGCGCCGGCTGGTGCCAGGCTGGTAAAAGCTGCGCGGAATATCGGGAAACCATGCTCCAGGCGCGGCAGCTTTTACAGGGAAATTACAAGGCGGTGGCAGAGCAGATCAGGCAGCAGATGCTGGCCGCGTCGGACAATCTGGAATTTGAATTGGCTGCCAGCCTTCGAGACAGGCTGACAGCTGTGGAGAATCTGGGACAAAAGCAGTTGGTTACGGCAGGGACTTTGGCGGATACGGACGTGGTGGGCTATGGCGAAACAGAGGCAAAGGCCTGCTTTGCCGTTCTCCATTTTTCCGGCGGTAATCTGCTGGATAAAGACTACGAGGTGTTTTCCAGGCCGGATGATAAGACAGAGGCTGTGTCCAGCCTTCTGAAACAGTTTTATCTTAGTCGGGGCATGGCTCCAAAGCGGGTGCTGCTTCCCTTTGAACTGGAGGACGGGGAACTGTTTGCCCAGCTTTTGGAGCAGCGGTATGGACGTCGGCCAAGGCTCCACGTTCCCCAGCGTGGAGACAATGTGCGTCTGGTGGAGCTTGCTTGCAAGAATGCCTTCGAAGAGGCCCAGCGGGTCACCGGTAAGGAAGAACGCGTCAACGCCACATTGACCCTGCTTGGCAAAATGCTGGCGATCGCGCCGCCCAAACGGATGGAATCCTTTGATATTTCCAATATTTCCGGGACGGACATTGTTGCCAGCATGGTGGTTTTTCAGGACGGCAAGCCCAGAAAAAGCGACTATAAACGCTTTAAGCTGGAAGGCCTGACCAATCAGGACGACTATGCCTCCATGCATCAGGTGGTGAAACGCCGTTTTGCCCATTACAAGGCAGGGGACAAGGGCTTCGAGGAAGCGCCGGATCTGCTGCTCATTGACGGCGGTGTAAACCATGCTAAGGTGGCAGTGGCCGCCTTGGATGAGCTGGAACTGCAGTTCCCGGTATTCGGTATGGTAAAGGATGACCGGCACCGTACCCGGGCATTGGTTACCCCGGATGGGCAGGAGATACGCATTGACAATAACCAGGCGGTTTTTGCTTTGATCGGCAATATTCAGGAGGAAACCCACCGTTTCGCCATCACCTACCACCGCCAGCTGCGGAGCAAACGTCTGCGCTATTCCGAGCTGGACGGGATTCCCGGCATCGGCCCAAAACGCAAGCAGGAACTGCTGAAGCAGTTTAAGTCTCTTTCCGCCATCGGTCAGGCGACCCTGCCGGAGCTGGAACGGCTGCTACCCAAAGATGCTGCCGCGGCGGTATATCATCATTTTCAAAATAAACAGGCGCCGGAGGAATGAAAACATGCTTATAGAACCGGCAAAAATATCCAAAAATATATGGATTTTGCCTGCGGCCTTGCGTTAGACCCCACCCGATCTGGTTATCCTACCTATAGCGATGGAATAAAGACCCGGGAGAATTTTGAAACAGTCCTGGCCTGTGTCGGGAGCATGTCTGCTATTACAAAAAGAGATAAAAGGGGATTTTTATGCGCGTGATTACAGGAAAGGCCAGAGGGGTTCCGTTAAAGACGCCCGATGGCCTGCTGACCCGGCCCACCACCGACCGGGTGAAGGAGGCGCTTTTCAGCATCATTCATTTTGAGATACCCGGCGCAAAGGTGCTGGATCTGTTCGGAGGTACCGGACAGCTGGGCATCGAGGCCCTGAGCCGGGGGGCGAAAAGCGCAGTTTTCGTAGATGCCAGGGAGGAGGCCTGCAAACTGATCCGGGAAAACCTGAAGTGTACCCGCCTTGAGCAGGACGCAAAGGTGATCCAAAGCGATTATCTTGACTATTTGAACCGCTGCCGGGAACAATATGATATTATCTTCCTGGACCCGCCCTATGCGGAAGTTTTTTTGGAAAATTCCTTAAATCGCATTACCGAAATTGACATTTTGTGTTCCGGTGGTATAATAACTACAGAGCGCCCGCTGGGGAAGGAGCTGCCTTGGGAATTTCCCGGCTACACCCGCTCGCGGGACTACAAGTACGGAAAGATTCTGCTGACGTTTTTTCGAAAAGACACCGGCAGTCAGGAATAAGGTATGAAAATTGCGATTTATCCGGGCAGTTTTGACCCGGTGACCAGCGGACATCTGAATATTATCCGGCGGGCAGCCAATATCTTTGACCGTCTGATCGTCTGCGTTATGGTAAATGCGGGCAAAAATCCGATGTTCACCCTAGAGGAGCGGGTAGATTTGATCCGCCGGGTCACCCGGGATTTACCCAACGTAGAGGTGGACGGCTCCAATGAACTGCTGGCGGATTATGCCAAACGCCGGGGCAGCTGTGTCATTTTGAAGGGCCTGCGGGCAGGCTCGGATTTCGAAAATGAATTTCAGATGGCGCTGATCAATCGGAAAATTAACCCGGAGCTGGATACCATGTTCCTGACAGCGGAAAGCCGGTATATGTATCTCAGCTCCAGCACTGTCAAGGAGCTGGGGGCCTATGGGGTAGAGCTTTCGGATTTCCTGCCCAGCGAGATCATTCCGGATTTTCGGGACAGAATAGAGAAACAGAATCAAACCATTTTAAGGAGGAAACAGAAATGAGCGATCGTAATACCGAAGATATCATTGGCGCATTGTATGATATGGTACAGGATGCCCGTTCTATGCCCCTGGCAGCGGATAAGTGCATTCTGGAGCGGGACAAGGTGCTGGATATGCTGGATGAGATCATCGCCCAGCTCCCCGGGGAATTGAAGCAGTCCCGTACCATCGTGGAATCCCGCAATGAACTGATCAGCCAGGCGCGCCGGGAAGCCGAAAACATTCTCAAGGATGCTCAGGAGAAAGCAAAGCAGATGATAACCCGGGAATCCATCTACGCCGAGGCCAAGAAGCGCAGTGAGGATCTGGTTGGTCAAACACAAAACCGAATCAATCAGCTTCGTAAGGCCGGAAACGATTATATGGATGAATCCCTGCGGCAGACAGAAGAAGCCATTTCCAAGGCGCTGGATGAGGTTCGCGACACCCGTATGAAATTCCGCACGGTCACCGAGTCTCAGGAGAAGCGCAAGGCCGTCAACGTGGACGTGGAAGTATAACAATTATCAAAATGGAGAAAGCCAATCCGGGACAGACGTCTTGTCTGTCCCGGATGTTTTTCGCGTTGGTGTGCAGTTTCCCACAGGTGCGCACCGCCGGCAGCCGCGTTATTTTTCTGTGTCAAGTTCCATGGCCCAGGGAATGAATTTTTCGATTTCCTCGTCCCAGAAGCGCCAGTTGTGCCCTTCATCCGGCTTCTCATAGGCTGTCACGTTCCAGCCGTTTTGACGCAGTGCTGACGCAAGCCGTCGGCACGTGATATAGCGAAAATCCCCCGTACCGCAGGAGATGTACAAATACGGCTTTCTGGGCGCTCCGGCGTTTTCCACAAGTAAATGGAACAGATCGTTCTCCGAACCGGCGATTTTCTCCAGCGGACCAAACACTCGTGCTTTCTTTTCACGGCCCTCCACGCTGCAGCGGGAGGACTCTGCTACGTCAGCCGCACCGGAAAAACAGCCTGCAGCGGCAAAGCGCTCCGGATAAGTCAGCGCCAGCTTCATTGCGCCATAACCGCCCATGGACAGTCCTGCCACGAAGGTGTCCTCGGGGCGGTCGGAAAGGCGGAAGAACCGCTGCATTGTCTGCGGAAGTTCCTCGCTGACATAATCCCAGTAACGTTCGCCACAGGCTTCATTGCAGTAGAAGCTACGATTGACCGCTGGCATAATGACCGCAAGATTCTGCCCGGCAGCGTAGCGTTCCACACTGGTGCGGCGCATCCAGATGGAATGGTCATCACTAAGACCGTGAAGCAGATACAGAACCCTAGGCGTTTTCCCTACCTGAGCGGCTGAAACACCGATATCTGCGTTTCCTTCCGGAAGAATCACGTTGACAGAAACCGCAACCTGAAGGACATTGCTGAAAAACTGCACCTGTAAAAATGCCATAAACCCACCTCGTTATCTGTTTTCCTTATCATGATAGCACGAAACAGACTGGCTGGCAAGGGAATCCTCCCTAATTTTCGGGCTTTTTGCTCCGGGACAGGTAAACTGCCCCGGTTCTTTTTTGCCCATCTGCGGAATAGGCTTGAGCGAAAGGGGAGAGGGGAATGGTAGTCAATCAAAAACCAACCGGAAGAGCGGCGTCCATGCCTGCAGGACTGGCCATTGGCGCCGCTGTCAGTCTAGGGATAACATTGGTCTTTGCGGCGGTTCTTGCCAAACTGGTGGATATGGAAAAGCTGCCCTGGGAAAATATCGGCTATGGCATCATTGCGCTTCTGCTGTCGGCGTCTTTTTCGGGGGCTATGACAGCATATGCAAAGGTCAAACGGCAAAGGATTCCTGTATGCCTGATTTCCGGCGCAATCTATTTTGGAATGCTGCTATCGATAACAGCGCTGTTCTTTGGCGGTCAGTACGAGGCGGTTGGCGTGACCGCATTGCTGGTGCTTGGAGGGAGCGCAGCAGCGGGCCTGCTGGGACTGCGAACCGGGGAAAGCAGGAAACACCATAAAATCAGGCCAGTTCGCCATCGTTAAGTTGTACAATTTTTTCAAAAGGTAAATAACATTTACCTTTTATAGAAGCCATGCAAGGAAAATTGCAAAATCAATATTTAGTGCACAAAGAAAAAAGTGACCGCAAGATATTGACAAAAAAATCGAAAATGATAAAGAAAAGGTAACGCGCCTGTAACAAAGTTTACATAAAAAATGAACATAAATATCCGTCATAATCTACAAAAAACGCTATTTTGGATAAAAAAGCTTGAATTTTTATAAATTTTGGAGTATAGTATGGGTGTATCGAATTTGGGGCATTTCTATGCCCGTACCGTGTACACCCTGATTCTTTGTACAAGCATTCGGCATTTCACGTTGCCGTTTTAAGAGGGGGTCCTATTCGGTGACACGGTCTTTCTGCCCCGCTGCGCCGCATAAGCTGCGCAAGGGGAGGCGTTTTCTTGTTGCATTTTTCTGGGTAGCCGGGCTGTTATGCGGTGCTTGGATTGGCTTATCGGCAGACAGTTCCCTGTTTTTTTGGTTACGCGGGATTCTTTGGGTATCCCCGTCGGTCACTGGTTTGCTTTGCGTTGTTTTATTCCCTTTTCTAATGTCTGTTCTTGTGGTTTTTCTTTTCAGGCCCGGGCTTTTGCTGCTGGTTTGTTTCGGGAAAGCTTTTTTATATGCATTTGCTTCTGTCAGTATCTTGCTGGCCTTTGGCTCTGCCGGTTGGCTTTTTCGCTGGCTGCTTCTGTTCCATGATTGTGTCTGTGCGCCGGTTTTATATTGGTTCTGGCTGCATTATTTGCCCGGAAACCGCAGCCTGTGCATTTGGGACACGGCTTGGATGCTTTCTATTGGATTGCTGGCCGGCAGCTTGGATTACAGCGTCGTCGTGCCTTTTCTGGCGCGTTTGATAGAAATTTAGAAAGGGTAAATGGGTAAGCGAATTCATGTTGGACTTGATTCATGCCTATGAAAACTACCTGACCAAGGTAAAGCAGGCAGCAGACAATACGGTTTCTTCCTACATGCGGGATATCCGGCAGTTTTCCGAATGGATGCAGCGCAGCGGGAATACCGAAATTTTGAATGCTACCCAACAGAATATCAGCGCCTACCTGACTTACCTTCAGGAGCAGGGAAAATCCGGCGCTACTGCATCGCGGACGCTGGCCAGTCTGAAGAATTTTTACGCCTATCTGGTGTCCACAGGTTTTCTGGAGTCGTCCCCGGTTACGGGAGATATCCATGTGGACAGGGGAGAAAAGAAGCTGCCGGAAATTCTCACCGGGAAAGAGGTGGAGCTTCTGCTCGCGCAGCCTTCCTGTGTGGATGCTAAAGGCTTCCGGGACAAAGCCATGCTGGAGGTTATGTACGCCACCGGAATGCGGGTGACGGAACTGATCGATCTGAACGTGGAAGATGTCAATCTGGATGTTGGCATCATCAAATGCAGCAGCGCCAAAAAAACCCGGGCAATTCCTTTGTATCCCGCAGCGTTGCGGGCCTTGTCCGTATATATGAAGGAGGTTCGAATGCTGATGGTTGCCGATCCTCTGGAGAAAGCGCTTTTTGTCAATGTCAGCGGCATTCGTATGAGCCGTCAGGGTTTCTGGAAAATCCTGAAATATTATCAGGCCAAGGCGGGAATCGAGAAGGACATCACGCCCCATACTCTGCGGCACAGCTTTGCGGTACATCTGCTGGAAAACGGCGCCGATCTCAGCTCTTTACAGGAACTGATGGGTCACAGCGACATATCCTCCACTCAAATGTATACCCATATGATTAATCAGAAGCTCCGGTCTGTATATGAAAAATGTCATCCGAAAGCATAAAAATGTCTGCCGAAAAACGCGGCAGATATTTTTTATTCATATAAAATACACGAAATTGTGGTATGATAGAATCGTTCAAATAGTTCGAAAGGGGAGTGGGGAAGTGAAAGGAAAGAACCGAAAATGGTGGTTGCTGGGATTTCTCACGTTTTTCATCATTGCGCTTGCTGCGATTTTTTTCTGGGACGCAATTTTGATCCGAATTGCGCCGAAGACCATGATGACATCTGCGCTGGTAAAGCTGTTTGCGCAAATGGAAGAACGGTTTCAGGATGACCCGCTGCTGGTTGTGGCAAAGTCCGTTAATTCGGACGGGCAATATGCAGCGGATATGACGCTGGAAACGGAAAACAATATTTTGGGCGCCATTACCTATGATATGGAAGTGTATACAGACGGCACGGCCCACAGATTTTTCGCCAATGGCTCTGTGGCAGCTTCGGAAAAGACACTGGATCTATCCGCATACCTGGATGCCGATTTTATGGCTGTTTCTTCGGAGGATCTGCTCAATGGGAATTATTACGGGATCACGTACAGCACCTTTGCCGCCGATGTGCGGAAAATCCCGTTGCTGAGTTTCCTGGTCAGCGACAGTCTGCTGTCACAGTGGAACGATTCTGTCCTGGACATTCAGAAGAAGGTCAGCCGTACCTACGCGGTGCCGAAGATTCCGGAGCTTTCTTCGGAGGATCTGGAGGCTCTGTTACTTGGAATTGTCACCGTGCAGTGCCAGGTCGAAAAATGCTCCGTTTTGCTGGATGGCAACACTGTCTCCTGCTACAGGCTGGATTACAATGCAAGCGGCGAACAGGTGGATGCGTTTTTGTCGGAAATCACGGACGGCGCCTGCGGGGATGGAGCAACCGTTACCGCATCATTTTACCTTTATCAGAATACAATCGTTCGGATTGTACTGGCCTGTGAGGAAGATGGATCTGTATTTTCCTATGGCCTTGATCTCGGCACAGATCCTGCCCAGGACGCAATCATCCTGCATAGCATACGGACTAAGGACAAAGATACAGAGGAATGGAGCGCTGTTGTGACAACCCAGCATAGTGAGGGCTTCTACGCAGAATCCTGGGATATTTACAAAACAACCGGTGGAACCGGCAGCCAGGTCTCAATCTGCTTCGAGTGGAATACGGAAAGCGGTGACCTGATTTTAGAGACTGACACGGAAAAGCTTCAGCTGAATCTGACAAAGACAGAGGATGGATTCCGGCTGGAAACGGATGACTTCGCGCAGCTGCTGCGTATTTGGAATCTGCGATCCGAAGACGATTCCAATAAGCAGATATCCTGTGTGCTGAACGTAAGAAAGGGCGCTGAAATCGTCACGCCGGACTACCGTAATCTCGATCAGTGGTCCATGTCAGATTTTCTTGTGCTGGTGAGCGGGATCGGCTCGTTGCTGGGAATCAGCCTTCAAACAGAATAAAAGCCCTCCTGCAAAAGCAAGAGGACTTTTTGACATGCGCAGTAAGGGGGGTTCAGATTCCGGTCATAGCGGCCAGAACATCCACTTCCATCTGCTGAATATTCTTTTTCATTGCCAGGCCTTCGTCAATATCCACATCCGTAAAACCGCCGTGATCCGTACAGACGATACGGTTGGTTTTGCCCTGGAGCAGCAGTTCCACAGCCAAATAGCCCATTTTTGTCGCGTTAACACGGTCACGGCCGGTAGGAGAGCCGCCGCGTTGAATATGTCCCAGGACCGTCACACGGGGATCAAGATCAATGGCATCCTTGATTTTTGCGGCAATATCCGCAGCAGAGCCAGCGCCCTCGGCAACCACGATCATGTAGTGGGTGAATCCATTAAAGCGTGCTTGACGGATTTTTTCAATCACATCCCGTTCAAAATCAATCGGCTCCTCGGGAACCAAAACGGCGGTAGCGCCGACCGCCAGGCCCACGTACATGGCCAGATATCCCGCATTCCGGCCCATAACCTCAACCACAGAACATCGTTCATGGGACTGCATGGTATCCCGGAGCTTATCGATGCACTCGATGGCCGTGTTCGCGGCAGTGTCAAAGCCAATGCAGTAGTGGGTACAGCTGATATCATTGTCAATCGTGCCGGGAATTCCGATCACGTTAATGCCGTACTTACTCAAAGCCCTGGCACCCCGGAACGTACCGTCGCCGCCAATGGCAATAATGCTGTCAAGTCCCAGAAATTTGCAGGTGGACACAGCCTTTCGTTGGCCCTCCTCGGTCATAAATTCCGTACTGCGAGCGGTGTAAAGAATTGTGCCGCCGCGATTAATGGTATGGGAAACGCTTTTTTCATCCAGTTTGATCACATCGCCCGTAATCAGTCCGTTCCAACCACGTCGGATACCATAGCATTCCAGCCCGTGATACAGGGCAGTGCGGACAACAGCGCGGACGCACGGATTCATACCGGGGGCGTCTCCGCCGCTGGTAAGTACGCCAATTCTCCTGACATGCATTTCGAATTCCTCCTGTTCTTGCGTTTTGAATTCTGATACTATTTTCTGATAAATGGCTTATCTTTATCAAGAAGGCACCGCCTAACGGTGCTGTCGTTTTGGTATTTCCGGAATAGAACACATACCAAAACTTGTCTTAAAGATATTCGAATAAAACTGTTTCATCCATTCAAGCCAAACGGTTCAATCGAATATCTGTATAATCTCATTTTACCGGGAAACTGCAAAAATGTAAAGTGTTTTTTTCATTTTGCATCCGCTTGCCTCCGAAAACGCAAGAGGGCGGACTGGGGGCAGGTGAACATTTGCCGATTTTTCTTTCCGGCATATCCATCCGCGTGACCCGGAGCCCGGAACGTCAGGGGAGAATCCGACGATTCGCATTCTATTAAAAGCCATGGAACGCATCGAACGCAACAAAATAAAAATTTTGTTGCGTTCAATGCAAGAATGTGCTATAATACTAGCATACGGCAAGATCAATACGTTTTATAGGGCTAAGCGTCTTTCTGGACAAATTTCCGAATATCTGTTTTCGCGTTTTCAGATTCCAGAAGGTTTCCGGCAACCGACGATTTGCCATAATATTTGGAACTTAGAAACAAAATTTCCGGTTCGTTGTTGGTATGCTGTCGCATTGCTTCCAGGAAATTTTCTTTTCCGGTATTACTCACCACGAGAAATTGTTTCGGCACATTCAGATATGCTTCCAGCCGGTCAGCGTGATTTTGGAAATAACATTGACTTCTTTCATTAAATGCGAAAAAATGTGCGCATGGATAATTACAATAGTTTGGCAAAACGAAATAGGTTATGGCGCTTGCGCAGATATCCTCTAAAATGCTGTACTCCATATCACCAATATAGGGACAGCATCTATTATCTGCAAAGCATTCGTAGCCGCACCCTCCGCATGGATGAATCAGAAATTCCGCAAATCGGTATATTTTTACCGGTTGGCTGCAAAGCGAACGAAGATAATCACTGATTTG
>CAZUAN010000002.1:0-44980 GCA_964618385.1 uncultured Oscillospiraceae bacterium
GGCACATCAGCCGGTGGTTTGCGCTGTGGTAGGTCAGCCTGACGCTGCACCGGGGGCACTCCGGTGTCTTCCGGCAATCCACGCACACCAGCGCCCGGCTGTTGCCCCGGCGGTTCTGCAGCAGGATGATCTGCTTCCCGGCATCCCGGGTTTCGATCAGAGCATGGCGCAGGGGTACGCTGAGGGACAGATCGTTTCCCATCTTCAGTTCTTCCCGCATGTCCACAATATCCACAGCGGGCAGCGGCCTGCCATTATATCGTTCCTTCAGGGTATACAGGCGGTAAATACCGGTTTTCGCCCGGTACATGCTCTCAATGGACGGCGTAGCCGACCCCAGCAGCACCAGAGCGTTTTCCTTCGCCCCCCGCCAGATGGCCACCTCCCTGGCAGAATACCGGGGAGAATTTTCGGATTTATAGGAACGCTCCTGTTCTTCATCCAGAATAATCAAGCCAGGGTCACATGGGGCAAATACCGCCGAGCGGGTACCCACCACCACCTTTGCGCTGCCGCTGTGGACGCGCTTCCACTGGTCATAGCGTTCCGCCGTGCCAAGGCTGCTGTGCAGCACCGCTACCTGGCTGCCAAAATAGGCGGCCAGCAGTCCCAAAAGCTGGGGCGTCAGCGCGATTTCCGGAACCAGCAGCATAGCGCTTTTCCCCGCGTCCAGTGTCTTCTGAATCAGCTTGATATAAACCGACGTCTTCCCCGAACCGGTAACACCGTACAGCAGCGCGACGCCGGGCGTTTCCTGCTCCATCTGCTCAGACAAGCCCCGGAAGCAGGTCTGCTGGCTGTCATTCAGTACCAGCGGACCGTCCAAATTGGCTGGACGAATCTCCCGGCAGCGGAGTACCGGTCTCTGGCTCAATGTCAGATAGCCCAGCTTTTCCAGACGATTCACCGTAGCGGTGGACGCGCCGGTAAAATAGCACAGTTCCTTAACCGCCACGCTGCCAACGGCGCACAGCAATTCCAGCACACTTCTCTGCATGGCAGCGGACTTGGGCCGGCGGGACGCAAACGCCATTGTCTCCTCGGGGGAGGCGGCCAAGGCAGCAATTTTTTCCGTCCTGTCATGGGTCCGCTGCAGAAAATCCGTTCTGGCTGTGATCCATTTTTTTCGCTGCAGATAAGAAAGCACATCCGCCAGCGCCTGTTCATCGGGAAGCAGGTCCCGCAGAGCAGCTTCCTCCGCCTGCCCGCCCAGATTCTCCAGCAGCTCCAGCACATCCTTTGCGTCCTTTTTCCGGATGGCTCTGTTCTTCCAGGAGCGGTCCTCCGTCAGAGAGATCGTCTGCCGGGACTGAAACCACAGTCCTGCCGGGAGCATGGCGCGAATGGCGTCATAAAAGGTGCAGAAATACCGTTCCCGCAGGAATGCCGCCAGGCGCAGCTGCCTGTCTGACAGAATCGGATCCTCATCCAGACAGACTTCAATGGCTTTTAGCCCATCCCCGTCGCCCGCTTCCACTGTCAGCACGATTCCCTCCGTACGCTTATTGGCATTGCCAAAGGGCAGCTGAACCCGCAGGCCGGGGGTTACCTGCATCCCTTCGGGAACGCGGTAGGAGTAGGGTTTATCGATGGCAAAATTCGCCGCAGAAACAGCAATTTTCGCAACCATATCTGTCCTCCCGTTCCCTGGCAGCGCAAATCAGTTCTTATATTCGTCCTTCAGGTAGCCGGACAGCTTGCCTTCGGCTACCTCCTCAATCGCCATGGTGACAGGCTTCTCGGGCAGGTCTTCCTGCAAGGCCTCCGCTTCAGCCGCAATCTGACGGGCGCGGTGCGCCACCACATTTACCAGCAGATAACGGCTGTCCACTTTTTTCAGCAAATCCGCAACAGGTGGGTATAGCATATTCCAGTCCTCCCAATATCAAATCGTAATTTTTTCTGCCTTATCGGCAATGATATGCAAAATTTCATCGGCGCAACGGTTCCGGTCGTCGTTTACGACCACATAATCGTACCAATCCCGCTGCTCCATCTCCCATGCGGCGCGCTCCAACCGCATCCGAATCTGCTCCTCGGGTGTGTCGCCCCGGCCCCGCAGCCGCTTTTCCAATTCCTCCATGGAGGGGGGCATAATGAAAATCAGAGTAGCGTCGGGAATCGCCTGCTTCACCTGCTTCGCTCCATTCGGCTCGATATCCAGCAGCAAGGTCCCCTTTGCCAGCTTTTCTTCCGCCTGAGCCCGGGGTGTTCCGTAGTAGTAGGAGGCATGGGCGTCGTATTCCAAAAATTCTCCCCGGGCAATCATATCCAAAAACTGCTCCCGGGTAACAAAAGAATACTGCACGCCTTCTGCTTCCCCCCGGCGGGGAGGGCGCGTCGTCGCGGAAACGGAGAACAGCAGATCCGGGCGTTTGTCCATGATCAGATTCAAAATCGTGCCTTTTCCCACTCCGGACGCGCCGGAAATTACAAACAGGTTTCCCTTACTCATTCCGTTTCCTCCTCTTTCTCCACCGGATCGCACCGGGCAGACAGGGCCTCCGGCGGAATGGCCGAAAGAATCACATGATCCGTATCCATCAAAATCACCGTCTTGGTTTTGCGGCCATAGGAAGCGTCAATGAGCATCCCCCGGTCTCTGGCCTCCTGAACCACCCGTTTAATGGGTGCGGAATCCGGCGACAGAATGGCAAGCAGCCGGTTTGCCGATACCTGGCTTCCGAATCCGATGTTGAGCAGCTTCATGAAACTCTATCCCCTTTATCTGTTCTCGGCAATCACCGTTTATTCGATATTCTGGGTCTGTTCCCGGATTTTTTCCAGTTCCGCCTTGATGTCCACCACGATCCGGGCCAGCCGTACATCCGAACACTTGGAGCCAATGGTATTGGACTCCCGGTTCATTTCCTGGAGCAGAAAATCCAGCTTTCTGCCAATGGCTCCGCCGCCCGTCAGCATATGATTCATCTGCTGCAAGTGGCTTTTCAGCCGAACCGTTTCTTCATCCACGGCAATCTTATCGGCAAAGATGGCAGCCTCCGTCAGGATACGGCTTTCGTCAATGGCGGTGTTGGCCAATACTTCCTTGAGCTTGTTTTCCAGGCGGGTGCGGTAATCCAGAACCGTCTGGCCACTGCCCTCCTCCACCTGAGTTACCAGCTCCAGAATGGTATTGCCCCGGCTGCGCAAATCCTTTTCCAGGGCTTTGCCTTCGGTCGAGCGCATGGCGTCGAAGCCCTGAAGCGCTTTGTTCACCACACTCATCAGGTCGGCGCAGAGCTGGTTTTCGTCCACCTCCGCCCGTTCCACCGTGAACACCTCGTTCATCTGGGAAAGCATGGACACGCTGATGTCATCCCGAACCCCGAAGTCCGACGCCATCTGCTTCATGGCATTCAGATATCCCGCCACCACAGCTGTATTCAGGGTAATCTTCACATCCCCGTCCGCTTCCGTGTAAACCGAAATAAACACATCGACCTTACCCCGGGAGATGGTATTTTTCACCGCCTGCTTGACCGCGTCCTCCGCAAAGGACAAGCTGCGGGGCAAGCGCACAGAGCAATCCAAATAACGGTTGTTGACGGAGCGAATCTCCACCGTAAATTCCCGTCCGTTGATTGTTTCCACAGCCCGGCCGTAGCCGGTCATGCTTTTAACCATGATCCTGATCCTCTTTTCCTACTGTCTCCGGCAGGGAATCCCCTGCAAAAGCTGTAATCGTATAGCCTAAGCCCGCGTTTCTGACCACCTTGCGGTCATAGATCACCACAATGCCTATGCCGAGTGCAAAGCCCAGGCATCCCACCAGCGCGCCATGCCCTCCGGCCAGCGTCCCCAGGTAGTAGCCCAGGAAGAACAGAAGCAGCGGCAGCACATACAGCACCAGCGCCGCTTTCAGCACCGGGCCGGAATCCGATTCTACCTTCACCAGATCCCCCCGGCGGGCGCCAATGGGATTGTCCGCCGTCAGAAGTACCGTTTCCTTGGCCGCTCCGCAGCCGGCGCACTTGTGGCAGTCCCCGGAACAGGCGCTTTCCCGGACATGGATGACCAGTGCCGTTCCGTCGGCGTAGGTTTCCTTAACCCGTACCAGCTGTTCCATCCGCTATCCCTCCGCAGCCTGGACCGTGGCGGACACCGAGCTGGACTTCATGGCTCCCACATTGGCAAAGCCCTCGCTGAAGCTGAAGGTTGCTCGGTAGGTTGCCGCTCCGATTTCCGCCGAGGAGAAATCCACCACAGCGATGATATCATCCTCCGTCAGATTATCGATCTCCTCCGCCGGGCCGCGAACCTTCACCGTCAGCTTGGCGCTGATGATCTCCACCTCCAGCCCCTCCGGCACGTTAATACTCTGAATATTGTCAATGGTAAAATCCCGGGTTTTCAGGCCCGTAAACCGAACCGTAACCGTGACATCCGTAACGCCGGTCTGGTTTGTCACGCCGTCCGGCAGGCTGATGGTATATTGCAGCATGTTGGACGTCTGCTCCAGTTCCGCCAGGTTGATGGTTCCGACGGAATATGTTTCACCAATCTCCGCAAGCACTGCTTCGCTTCCGGATACCCGGATGACCTCCGGATCCATCGTAACCGTGGTATTGCTTTCCGTCGCGCCGCCGCCGTAGACCAGCTCCGCCGTCAGCTGCAGCGTCTTAATGCGCTGAATCTGCAGCTCCACCCGGATTTCCTCCACGCTGGTGGTAATCTGTTCCGCGTCCACCGGTTCGCCATCCGCATCGCATAGGGTGTAGCGCAGGCTTTCGCTCAGGGATTCCACCTGATCCGTCAGATCCACCTCTACCAGCGCGTACTCAATCAGGTCCACCACTGCGGCAGGGCCGACGATGGTAACGGTGCTGTTGTCCAGAACCGCATTCTCCGTATCATACAGATAGTCCTCCGAACGGGTGCCTGTCCACTTGACCGACACCGGAATTTCCTTGGTTCTGCGGTAATCCACGTTGACATAAATATGGCTGGGGCTTCTGGATTCCTCCACAAACGCGTTGCTGGGTACATCACCGGGATAGGAAATGGAATAGCTCAGGGCGATCCGCTCTCCCGGCTCATAGATTTCGGACAGGCTTGTTTTCACGGTAATGTTGCTGGAATTGACCTTGTTCAGGTTGCTTCGGGTACCGGAAAGATGCAGCGTCACCGTATTGGTAGACACAGAGGTCACCATCAGGTTCCGCTCCGTCAGAACGGATTCTCCCTCCATAACCACCGGGATGCCGGTAAAGGTCTGATCGTCCTCCTGGCTGACTGTGCTGACCACATACAGCCAAATTCCGAAAGCAATCAGCACGGACAGAAGAACGGAATACAGCTTATTTGTCCTCATGTACACCAGCCTCCTTGTCCTTGCTGATAATCCGTTTCAGAATGCGCTTCGGAGACTTCGCAGGCAGGTCTTCCGGCTCCGAAGGACACAGCTCCTTTCGCAGAAGCTTTTCCAGCGTCTGAGGCGCCAGGTGGCGCTTGAGCATACCACCCATCGCCACAGAAATGGTGCCGTTTTCCTCAGAAATGATAACCACCACCGCGTCGGATGCCTCGCTCATGCCCACGCCGGCGCGGTGCCGGGTGCCCAGGTCGGCGCTCAGACGATAATTCTCGGACAGCGGCAGCACACAACCGGCAGCGGCCACCCGGCCGTCGCGGATAATGACAGCGCCATCATGCAGCGGGGAATTTTTAAAGAAAATATTGCGCAGCAGCTGCTCGGAAACCTGGCCGTCGATCTGGGTTCCGGTTTTGAAATATTCGTCCAGGCGCTGCTCCCGGGCAAAAACGATCAAAGCGCCCACTTTTTCCTGGCTCATAATCTCGCAGGCCTGGACCGTCTGGCTGATCACGCCCTCCATTTCCTGAACAGGCTTGGAAGCACCAAAGAGGGAGCCGACCTTAACACTGCCCAGATGGTCCAGCATCCGCCGCAGCTCCGGCTGAAACAGCACAACGAAGGCCAGAAGGCCGATTGCCAGGAACTCGTTCAGAATCCAGCTCAGGGTGTGCATCTTCATGGCGTCGGTCAGCCAGGCAAGAACCACCACAGCAAGCACCGTTCGGGCAAGACGCATCACCTGGGGAGTGCGGATCAAAGGCAGCAATTTGTAGATCAGAAAAGCTACCACTATAATATCCAGATAATCCGACCATTGCATTCTGGTTACGGTCTGAAAAAGCTCCTCTATGACTTCTATCACGTCGCTCAGTCTCCTTTTATGTCAACTGTTCCCCAGTGTAAAATACGCCATTGCATACTTACCTATTTTCTGCTTTATTATAGCGGATTCCTGCTCCAATGGCAATAGACATTCTGTAAAAAAATTATTTCCGAAACGGTGATAATTTGGATGCCGCACGGAGCAGTCCCTCTGTCTGGGCGGAATTGGCGTCGTGGCCGAAGCTGACCCGCACGGTTCCCGTTTCCAGCGTTCCGGCGCTTTCATGGGCATATGGCGCACAGTGCAGTCCCGCCCGGACCGCCACGCCCTGCTTTGCCAGCAATTGCGCCGCCTCCTCGCAGTCCATTCCGGCACGGAACGATACCGTCGAAGCCTGATGCTCACCGGAAAAAACCTGCATTCCCAGCCTTTGCAGCCCAATGACGCACCGGTTCCGCTGCCGGTTTTCCCTGCGGAAAATCGTTTCCGTTCCCATCTGCTTTACATAGCGCAGGCCCTCCGTCA
This sequence comes from uncultured Oscillospiraceae bacterium, assembly GCA_964618385.1. Taxonomy (GTDB): domain Bacteria; phylum Bacillota; class Clostridia; order Oscillospirales; family Oscillospiraceae; genus Faecousia. The sequence continues at coordinate 6,666 of CAZUAN010000002.1, forward strand.
GTCCCGCGTAGCCATATACATTCAGCGTTCCCGCTTCCAGGCGGTCAGGCAGGTCATCCGGCATATCCTGCTTCGCAGACATGCTGCCCGTACCACCATACAGCAGCGGCTGCGCCTGCCCCGCGCACAGCAGCAGTCCCGTTCCCTGGGGCCCCAGCAGCCCCTTATGTCCCGGCATGGCAATAAAATCCGCTCCCAGCGCCTTCAGCTTTACGGGCAGCGCACCCGCTGACTGGGCCGCATCAAGGATAAACGGAACGCCCCGCATTTTGCACAGCGCGGCCAGCTCCTCCACTGGCAGAATGTAGCCGAACACATTGGAAACGTGGGTAAAAACGGCTGCTTCCGCTCCCTGTCGAAGCGCTCTGTCAAAGTCCTCCAACGTGTCGTCCCAATCAAACAGCTTTCGCCCTGCCACGGCGATTTCCGCCTTCAGCCCATGCAGCGGTCGGGTCACGGCGTTGTGCTCAAATCCCGATATTACCACCCGGCTTCCCGGCCTGACAAGAGTCCGAATGGCAATATTCAGCCCATGGGTACAATTGGCGGTCAGCGCCACCTGCTCCGGCCGGCAGTCAAACAGCTCCGCAGCGGCTTCCCGACAGCGGTAAATCTGCCGGGAAGCCTCCATTGCGGCGCGGTAGCCGCCCCGTCCGGGGTTGGCGCAGCTGCGCATCGCCCGTTCCACCGCCCGGTACACCGCCTGGGGCTTGTGGAAAGAGGTAGCCCCATTGTCCAGATAAATCATACTGTCAGCTCCTCCAGCTGCCCGTCTCCCCGCTGGGCATAGACCTTCCGCAGGGGTATCCGGTTCTCCCGCAGCAGATCCACCGCCTGACGGATGTCCTCTCCCCAAAGCCGCAATGCATACCCGCAGCCCTGCTCCTCCATCCACCGGGGTGTTCGCTGGAGGCTGCTGCGGATTCCCCGTCTGTTCAGAAGCCGTTCTCCCTGCTGGGCAAAGGTCACGGACCGAAAGGTAATAAAATAAAACTTCATACGCAAAACCTCCCTGCACAATCTATGCCCGGGAGGTCGAATCCGTGCATTTCCTGGGCGCGCTTTGAAAAACCGGGCAGAATTGCCGGGAGCTGTTCGGGCCGCGCTCTGTTTGACCGGAATTTGAAAAAAGGACTCCCGAAGCTTCGGGAGTCCACATGTTTGCAATCGGGCAGCGCTCAGGCTTTGCCGGCACAGCCCAGAACGTCCACCAGCTTGTGGCGAACCAGTTCCTTGATATTGGCCCGGGCGGGCTTCAGATACTCGCGGGGATCGAACTTGTCGGGATGCTCGCAGAAGAACTGACGGATCGATCCTGTCATAGCCAGGCGCAGATCGGAGTCGATGTTGATCTTGCACACGGACAGCTCGGCAGCGTGACGCAGCTGCTCCTCGGGGATGCCGACGGCGTCGGGCATCTTGCCGCCGTTCTCGTTGATCATCTTCACATAGTTCTGGGGAACGGAGGAAGAACCGTGCAGCACGATGGGGAAGCCGGGCAGACGGCGGGAAACCTCCTCCAGCACATCGAAGCGAAGGGGAGGCGGAACCAGAATGCCCTGCTCATTGCGGGTGCATTGGGCGGCGGTGAACTTGTAAGCGCCATGGCTGGTGCCGATGGCAATGGCCAGGGAATCGCAGCCGGTCTTGGAAACAAACTCCTCGACCTCCTCCGGGTGGGTGTAGGAAGCGGCATCTGCGGCGACCTTCACCTCATCCTCGATGCCGGCCAGAGTACCCAGCTCGGCCTCGACCACGACGCCGTGGTCATGGGCATACTCGACAACCTTCTTGGTGATCTCGACGTTCTCGGCAAAGGGCTTGCTGGAAGCGTCGATCATGACGGAGGTAAAGCCGCCGTCGATGCAGGCCTTGCAGGTTTCGAAATCGGGGCCATGATCCAGGTGCAGGGCAATGGGAATCTCGGGACACTCGATGACAGCGGCCTCCACCAGCTTCACCAGATAGGTATGGTTGGCATAGGCCCGGGCACCCTTGGAAACCTGCAGGATGACAGGAGCCTTCTCCTCGCGGCAGGCCTCCGTAATGCCCTGAACGATTTCCATGTTGTTGACGTTGAAAGCGCCGATGGCGTAACCGCCGTCATAGGCCTTCCGGAACATCTCGGTAGTAGTAACAAGAGCCATTGGGAATCAGTCCTTTCTTATTATGGCGGGCTTGCGCCCGCACTTTTTGATAATTATAACACATTTTCCTTTTTATTTCAATAAAAATATTTGCCATCTGCCCGTCTTTATGTTATAATTTAAGTAAGTGGAGTTTGTTTGAGCAAATCCAACAAACCCGGATGCTATAATATATCATTTTTACTGGAGGTAATTTCTATGTCTGAAAAGGCTCTCGTTGGTTCCCTGATTATTGGACAGTCCGGCGGCCCGTCTTCCGTCATCAACTGTTCCGCCTACGGCGTCATCAAAGCCGGCCTGGAGAACCCCAACATCACCACCGTTTACGGCGCGTTTCACGGCATCAAGGGCGTTCTGAACGATCAGCTGATGATTATGGATGAGGAGGACCCTGCAGAATTGGCCAACATGCTGCACACTCCCTCCTCCGCCCTGGGCTCCTGCCGCTATAAGATCGCCGATCCCGATGTGGATGACACCGATTACAAGCGCATCCTGGAGATATTCCAGAAGTACAACGTCCGCTACTTCTTCTACAACGGCGGCAACGATTCCATGGATACCTGCAACAAGATCTCCAAATATATGAACCGCGTCGGCTATGAGTGCCGGGTCATGGGCGTACCCAAGACCATCGACAACGACCTGGCCGGCACCGACCATTGCCCCGGCTTTGCTTCCGCCGCCAAATACATCGCAACCTCCTTTATGGAGGTCAGCCGCGACTGCCACGTCTACGATACCGGCATGGTCACGGTCATTGAGTGCATGGGCCGCCACGCCGGCTGGCTGACCGCCGCCGCAGCCTTGGCCAACACCGCCGGTGAAGGCCCCGACCTGGTCTATCTGCCCGAGGTAGACTTCGACATGGATCAGTTCCTTTCCGACGTCAAGCGTGTCTACTCCGAGAAAAAGAACTGTCTGGTGGCCGTTTCCGAGGGCATCCACTATGCTGACGGCACCTTCGTTTCTGAGGCCAAAACATCCGGCACCGACGGCTTCGGCCATGCCCAGCTGGGCGGTCTGGCCGCCCGCCTGACGGAGATCGTCAAGGCGGAGCTGGACGGCGTCAAGGTTCGTCCCATCGAGCTGAGTCTGCTGCAGCGCTGCGCGGCCCACTGCGCCTCCGGTACGGACATTCAGGAGTCCTTTATGTCCGGCAAGGTAGCCGTGGAGTCCGCCGTATCCGGCATCACCGACAAAATGGTGGGCTTCAAGTGTACCCGGGACGAAAATGGCTACAAGTGTGAGCCGGAGCTGTTCGACCTGAGTCTGGTGGCCAACACTGAGAAAAAGGTTCCGCTGGAGTGGATCAACGAGGCCCACAACGGCGTCAATCAGGGCTTCATCGACTACTGCCTGCCCCTGATTCAGGGCGAAACCGGCATGGTCAAGGAAAACGGTCTGCCCCGTTTTGTCCGGCTGAAGCGTGTGTTTGCCAAATAATACCGTTATTCAAAAAAGAAAAATCGCGTAACAGAACGCTCCCTGGCCGCAGCCAGGGAGCGTGTGTTATTCTATGTTTTTCCGCGCTCCCTACAGGTCGCAGTTGCCCACAGTCCTGGGGAAGGGCAGCACATCCCGGATGTTGCTCATGCCGGTCAGATACATCACGCACCGCTCAAAACCCAAACCGAACCCGGCATGACGGGCGGACCCATATTTGCGCAGATCCAGATAGAAGCCATAGTCCTCCGGCTTCATGCCCAGCTCCTCAATGCGGCTTTTCAGCAGCGCGTAGTTGTCCTCACGCTGGCTGCCCCCGATGATCTCGCCAATGCCGGGGACCAGACAGTCCATGGCAGCCACGGTTTTCCCGTCGGGATTCAGCTTCATGTAGAAAGCCTTGATTTCCTTTGGGTAGTCGGTGACGAAAACCGGTTTGTGGAAAACCTCCTCGGTCAGGTAGCGCTCGTGCTCGGTCTGCAAATCGCTGCCCCAATGGACAGGATATTCAAACCGATCATTTTGCCGCTCCAGCAAAGCTACCGCATCGGTGTATGTGATGCGGCCGAAATCATTGTGCAGCACATTGTTCAGCCGCTCCAGCAGACCCTTGTCGATAAACTGGTTGAAAAACGCCATTTCCTCGGGAGCATGTTCCAGAACATAGGAAATGATATACTGGATCATATCCTCCGCCAAAGCCATGTCATCCTCCAGGTCGGCAAAAGCAATTTCCGGTTCGATCATCCAGAATTCAGCGGCATGCCGGGTGGTATTGGAGTTCTCCGCCCGGAAGGTGGGGCCGAAGGTATAGATATTGCGGAAGGCCATGGCGAATGCCTCGCCGTTGAGCTGGCCGGAAACTGTCAAATTGGTAGGTTTTCCATAGAAATCCTGAGAGTAGTCTACTCGGCCGTCCTGCGTTTTGGGTACATTGTTCAGATCCAGAGTGGTGACCTGGAACATTTCACCGGCACCCTCACAGTCCGATCCGGTGATCAGGGGTGTGTGTACATAGACGAAGTCCCGATCCTGGAAGAACTGGTGGATGGCCATGGCCGCAAGACTTCGGACGCGAAACACGGCCTGAAACGTGTTGGCCCGGGGCCGCAGATGGGTGATGGTCCGCAGGTACTCCATGGAATGCTTTTTCGGCTGCAGAGGATAGTCTCCGGTGGAGGGGCCTTCCACTGTGACAGAACTGGCCTGAATCTCGAAGGGCTGCTTGGCCTCCGGAGTCAGCACCAGGGTGCCTTTGACAATCAGCGCGGCGCCGATGTTGATCTTGGAAATCTCCTGAAAATTGGAAATGGAATCGCTGTAAACCACCTGAACCGGATTGAAATACGTGCCGTCGCTGAGGACAAGAAACCCGAACTGCTTGCTGGGACGCCGGTTTCGAACCCAGCCGCCAATCTCAATTTCGGTGCCGGCATACTTCTGCGTATTCCTGAACAATTCCCGGACAGTTATCAGTTCCATAGGGATTCCGCTCCTTCTGCTGAAAATATAGCTAATACTGTTTCTTTATAAAAATGTTTCATTTTTATAAAGAAGGCACCGCCTGACGGCGTTGCCGTTTACGTGATTTTCGAGATAGAAAATCACGGAAACCCGTCTCATTATGATCTTCCTATTAAAAAGTTCAATTCTTACGAATTAAACTTTTTAATGGAATATCAGTATAAGTATACGCCAATTTGGTATTTTTTACAAGAGGGAAATGCGAATTTTGTGAAAATTATCAAAAACGTAATCATTTCTTCCTTGCATTGAGGTGGTATTTCATGCTATAATAAGTCGAAATTTTGGATAAGGAGCAATTCCATGGGCAAATTCAGCACATCCCACTCTCAGGCACGGAACCGCGGCAGGAAATTGCTGCCTTTTTTCCTGATTCCCCTGTCTTTTTTCCTAATTGAACTGTTCGCGTTTCTGTTCCTGTCTGCTGTGGGAGCGGAGGACAGCTGGGCTTTTTTGCACAATACCGGAAGCGCAAACGAATCCCTGAGTCAGCCGGATTTCTGGCCGCTGGCCTTTGGCCTGGTCTGGTCGGCGCTGCTGACCGGCATCCTCGGCATTCTGCCCCGGAAAGCGGCCCGGATTGTCTATGGGATTTTCTACTTCGTCTTTGCCGCCTATGCCGTCGTTCAGACGGGATACTATCTGCTGTTCAGCGAAATGCTGTGGTTCTCGGACTTCCGCTATATTTCGGAGGGCGCGGACTATCTGAGTGTTCTGCTGAGCTATCCCCTCTCTTGGTGGCTGTGCATTGCGGTTCTGTTTGCGCTTGGGGCGGCGGCGGTCTGGAAATTCCCGAGCTGGAACGGCGGCTGGAAACAGCGTGTTTGTTCCGGATTGATGGCGGGAATGGCCTTCTTCGGTGCGGCGTTCCTGCCTCAGCTGGTGTTCCTCCACGACAGCAGCATTCAATATTCCGGCTCTGACTACGGCCGGGCACAATCGGCGGAAGCCGCCTATGACAACATGTTCAACGCCTACCGGCTCTATCAGGTCTGCGGGATCTTTCAGACCGCAGTCAAGGACGTATACGCCAACTACATCTATCCCATCACGCCCGCCCACGCCAAAGCCCGGGAGGAGAAAGTGGAAACGGTAAACACCTATTTTGCCTCCCAGCCGGAAAGCGAAAGCAATGCCATGACGGGACTTTTATCAGGGAAAAACGTGGTGCTGGTGCTGATGGAATCCATGGATGACTGGATGATCGGCGAAAACACCCCCACACTGGAAAAGCTGATGGCGGAGGGTATCCGGTTCACCCGGTTCTATACTCCGGGATACGGCGGCGTGCGCACCTTTAATACGGAGTTCTGCATCAACACAGGGTCCTTTCTCAGTACCAACGGCGGCTATGCCTTCGACTATGTGACCAATTCCTTCGATCAGTCCCTGGCGAGTCTGCTGACCGGTCAGGGATATTCCGCGCTGGTTTACCACTACAACGACCCCTCGTTCTATTCCCGGGGCGTCTTTTCCCCGGCCATGGGCTATGAAGCCTATCTTTCCTACCAGGATTATACAACCAATGCGGACGACCTTTATGATGACCAGTTCCTGTTCGATTGTGAAGCGCTGTCTGACAGCTTTTTCCGGGATGGCAGAACGCTGAATTTCATCATCACCCGCTCGGCGCACCTGAGTTACAAATACAACGAGGTGCTGAGCTACTGGGGCCTGAAAAAATATCCCCAGTACAAGGGGCTGACAGGCAATGAGGAAACCGACTGTGCCTATCTGAAGGCAAAACTGGTAGACGATCTGTTTGCCCGGCTATTGGAGGAGCTGGACGCCCGGGGCCAGCTGGAAAACACGGTCATCATTGGCGTCACCGATCACTACACCTATGGCTACAAGGATGAAGCCTCCCTGCTGAAGCTGTCCGGTGTGGAAGATACCCTGCTGCTGGAACTGACGCCCTGCTTTATCTGGAGTGCAGGCATCGAGCCGATGGAGGTGGACAAGGTGCTGAACACCTCCGACCTTCTTCCCACGATACTGAATCTGCTGGGTGTTCAGAGCGAATACAGCTATCTGGGCAGAGACGCGTTTGACGAACGCTACGACGGATTTGTACCCTTCTCCAACGGCAGCTGGATCAGCGGGGACATCGCTTATGACGCCAGCACCGGAAAGACGATCTCCATCAGCGGCCAGCAGCAAACCGTCACAGCATCCCTCCAGTCGGAAATGACGGAAAGGGTACAGACATTCATTCAGATTAACAATTTGATCCTGGAGACGGATTATTATTGTACCGATAATCCATGAGAATCGGTCTTGTGCGATTTGGGGTCCGCTTTCGGCGGATTCCAAATCATATAAGCCCCGGTATCCCAAACGGATACCGGGGCAAATTCTTACTGATTGGACGCAACACTTTTGCGGACCAGCGCCCGGTGAAGCCGGGCCTCCGCCAGCCTGAGAGCCGTGTCGGAGGCGCTCTGGTCGTGGAGTACCTTGTCCGCCCGTTGGTAGGCAGCTTCGGCGCGGTCCACGTCGATTTTTTCGGCCCACTCAAAGGTCGTGGGAACCAGGGTAACTTCCCCGCCGGAGACGCTCAGCATACCGCCAATGCAGGCGGCGCTGCGGCGCTGGCCTCCGGCCACTACAACCGCCCGGCCCATCCCCAGCGGCGCCACATAGTCGATATGGCGGGCTAGAATGGCCACATCCCCGCCGGTGGTGCGAACCAGCAGCTCCTCCGCCTCACCGTCATAGATCAGGCCGTCAGGCGTGACAATCTTCAGCTTGAAGGGCGTCATGCCTTCTCACCGCCCCGATACTTGGCAACCACCTCGTCGATGGAGCCGGCGAACAGGAAGTAGGACTCGGGAATGTCGTCGTGCTTGCCCTCGATGATCTCCTTGAAGCTGCGGATGGTTTCTTTCAGGGGAACATACTTGCCATGGTAGCCAGTGAACTGCTCGGCCACATGGAACGGCTGGCTCAGGAACCGCTGCACCTTACGGGCGCGGTTGACAGTCAGCTTATCCTCCTCGGACAGCTCGTCCATGCCCATAATGGCAATGATGTCCTGAAGCTCCTTATAGCGCTGCAAAATGCTCTGAACCGCCCGGGCAGTCTCATAGTGCTCCGACCCCAGAATTTCCGGTGACAGAATCCGGGAAGTGGAATCCAGCGGGTCCACGGCGGGGTAAATGCCCAGTGACGCGATTCCGCGATCCAGAACGGTGGTGGCATCCAGGTGGGCGAAGGTCGTCGCGGGAGCAGGATCGGTCAGATCGTCCGCGGGGACATAAACCGCTTGAACGGAGGTGATGGATCCGTTCTTGGTGGAGGTAATGCGCTCCTGCAATGCACCCATTTCGGTGGCCAGCGTTGGCTGATAACCCACGGCGGAGGGCATACGGCCCAGCAGCGCGGATACTTCGGAACCGGCCTGAGTAAAGCGGAAGATATTGTCGATAAACAGAAGCACATCCTGATGCTTCACATCCCGGAAATACTCGGCCATGGTCAGGCCCGACAAGCCCACACGCATACGGGCTCCGGGAGGTTCATTCATCTGGCCGAAAACCATGGCGGTTTTGGCGATAACGCCGGATTCGGTCATTTCGTTGTACAGATCGTTGCCCTCACGGGTACGCTCGCCGACGCCGGTAAAAACAGAATAGCCGTTGTGGGCGGTGGCGATGTTGTAAATCAGTTCCTGAATCAGAACGGTCTTGCCGACGCCAGCGCCGCCGAACAGTCCAATCTTGCCGCCCTTTGCGTAAGGGCAGATCAGGTCGATGACCTTAATGCCTGTCTCCAGAATCTCGGTGGCAGGCTGCTGCTCCTCATAGGAGGGCGCAGCGCGGTGAATGGGCCACTGTTCGCTGCCCTGAACCGGCTCCTTATTGTCAATGGGCTGGCCCAGCAGATTGAACACACGTCCCAGGCACTCGTCGCCAACGGGAACGGTAATGGGCGCATTGGTATTGATGGCATCCACGCCCCTCTGGAGACCGTCCGTGGAGGACATGGCAATGCAGCGAACCACATTGTCACCAATGTGCTGCGCGACCTCGGCAACGATGGTGCGGCCGTCCGCGGGTATTTCGATGGCGCTAAGCAACTGGGGCAGCTGGCCGTCTGCAAAACGGATATCCAGAACAGGACCCATAATCTGGATCACAGTTCCTTTGTTATTGGCCATTGGGGTTTCAACTCCTTTTATGATTGCAATCCAGGCGCGGAACTGGCGCAATCTGCTTATTTTTCCGGAATAGCGGGGATTATCTGCCGGCATCTCTCCCGGTCTGGAACAGCCGGGGTCAGGAACCGGCAACGATTTCCGTAATCTCCTGGGTGATGGCAGCCTGACGCGCCCGGTTGAACTTCAGGCTCAGATCGGCAATCATATCATCGGCGTTCTGTGTGGCGGAGTCCATGGCAGCGCGGCGGGCCGCCTGCTCGGAGGCACGGCTTTCACACAACGCACCATAGAGAATGCCGCCCAAATACTCAGGAACAATGGCGGCAAAGACCTCCTCGCTGTCGCCCTCGTAAATGGGATCGCAATGACGCCGGTCTTCCGTCTGCTCCGGCTGCTCCGGCTTTTTCAGGGGCAGCAGCTGCATAGCCGCCGGTGCTTGGGACAGCATGGACACGAAACTGGTATAGGCGACATGAATCTCGTCAAATTCGCCGTCCAGGAACGCTTTGCTCAGCTGTTTGGCGATGGAGAAGCACTCACCAACGCCCACCCCCGCCGCTTCGGCATAGCCGTCCGTCAGAATGGGAATATCCTTGGATCGGAAGAAGTCCACCGCTTTTTTGCCAATGGGCAGAACCATGGCATCCTTCCCCTGGATCTGGGACTGCACAAGCTTGAGAATATTGCTGTTGTAGCCGCCGGCCAGTCCCCGATCGCCGGCAATCACAAGATACATCACCTTATTCACGGGGCGTTCCTTCAGATAAGGAGAAGAAAACTCCCGATTGGAACGGGTGATATTCTGAATGGTGGAATAAAGAATCTCGAAATAAGGGCGGGAGGAAAGAATCTGCGCCTGAGCACGGCGGAGCTTGGAAGCAGCCACCATTTCCATGGCCTTGGTGATCTGCTTGGTGTTCTCCATGCTTCGAATTCGGCTCTTGATCTCCTTGGTGGATACGCCAGCCATGGGTAACCTCCTCCCTTATGCCGTGAACTGTGCAACCAGCTCGTCCAGCGCGGCCTTCAGGCCGTTCTCCGTCTCGGTTTCCAGCTTGCCGGTGGCGCGGATGGCTTCCAGAACACCGGCGTGATAATTTTCCATGTGTTCTTCCAGCCGCTTTTCAAATTCGGGAATGGACTCCACGGCAATTCCGCCCAGATACCCGTGGGTAACGGCATAGATGATGCACACCTGCTGGGCTACTTCCTTGGGAGAGTTGTTCTTTTGCTTCAGAACGGCCACAATCCGCTCGCCCAAGGCCAGACGGGCCTTGGTGTCCGCATCCAGATCGGAGCCAAACTGCGCGAAGCTTTGCAGCTCCCGGTACTGGGAGTACAGCAGCTTCAGGGAACCCGCCACCTTTTTCATGGCCTTGATCTGTGCATCGCCGCCAACACGGGAGACGGAAATGCCGGGGTTCACAGCGGGCATAATGCCGGAGTTGAACAGCTCGGTTTCCAGGAAAATCTGGCCGTCGGTGATGGAAATAACGTTTGTGGGAATGTAAGCGGAAACGTCACCCGCCTGTGTCTCAATGATAGGCAGCGCCGTCAGTGAACCGCCGCCCAACTCCGGGGACAGCTGCGCCGCACGTTCCAACAGACGGGAATGGAGGTAGAACACATCGCCGGGGTATGCCTCCCGTCCAGGGGGGCGGCGAATCAGCAGGGAAATGGCACGATAGGCCACAGCGTGCTTGCTAAGGTCATCGTAAATGACCAATACATCCTTCCCCTGATACATGAAATACTCTCCCATGGAGCAGCCCGCATAGGGGGCAATATACTGCATAGGGGCCAGTTCGGAGGCGGTGGCGGAAACAACAATGGTATAGTCCATGGCGCCGCCTGCCGTCAGGTTGTCCACAACCTGGGCAACGGTGGAGCGCTTCTGACCGATGGCCACATAGATGCAGATCACGTTCTGCCCCTTCTGGTTCAGGATGGTATCTGTTGCGATGGTGGTCTTGCCGGTCTGACGGTCACCGATGATCAACTCCCGCTGGCCCCGGCCAATGGGAATCATGGAGTCAATGGCCTTGATACCGGTCTGCAAAGGCACACTGACGTGTTTGCGTTCAATGATGCCGGGGGCCGGGCTTTCGATGGGGCGGTATTGCTCGGACTCAATGGCGCCCTTACCGTCGATGGGTTCGCCCAGAGCGTTGACCACACGGCCAATCAGCCCGCTGCCCACGGGAACGGACATGACGCGGCCGGTACGCTTTACGATATCGCCTTCCTTGATTCCCTGGTCGCTGCCAAGAATCACAATGGAAACGGTGTCCTCCTCCAGATTCTGTGCCATGCCGAAAGAGCCGTCCGGGAATTCTACAAGCTCACCAGCCATGCATTTTTCCAGGCCGGAGGCTTTGGCAATGCCGTCGCCCACCAGAATGACAACGCCGGTTTCGCTTACTTCGATTTTGTTTTCATAGTTCTTAATCTGACTACGAATAATTTTGGTGATTTCTTCGGGTCTTAATTCCATACAGTCCCTGCTTTCTCGTCAGAGTACGGTTTTGTTCAGCAGATCCCGGATCGCATCCATACGGTGGGACACGGTGTCATCCAGGCGCTGACCATCATAGTCCAGGCGGACTCCGCCATAGACGCTTGGGTCGATCCGGTTGCGCAGCGCAATCTGCTTGCCGGTAATCTGGTTCAGTTTCTGCGTAAGCTGCTCTGCCTGAGCAGCGCTCAAGGCCACGGCAGTGACGGCAGTAACGGGCAAAATCCCGTTGTCCTGATTATACCGCTGGGTATAAGCGTCGCAGCAGTCGGAAAAATATCGGATATAACCCCTCTCTGTCAGAATTTTCATAAAATTCAGCAGATAGGCATGTACCTTACCCCGAAAGCTGTCATCCAGTATCTGGCAGCGTTCCATCTTGGTTAGGCTGGGAGACGCCAGAAGCTTTACAAAGTCCGACTCCTGCCGGAAGCTTTCCTGCATGGCCTCCAGCTGCTGCCCGATGGTCTGCGCCAGCGACTCGTCCCTGGCCAGTTCATACAGCGATTCGCCGTAAACGCTTCCAACCTCCGTCATACGCCATCACCCAATTCATCCAGGAAACGGTTAATCAGCTGTTCCTGATCGGTATCCGTCAGCTCCCGCTCCACAACCTTTCCGGCAATGGCCAACGCCAGGTCGGATATCTCGTTTTTGGCATCGTTGATGGCTTTTTTCCGCTCCATCTCAATGTCGGAAGACGCTTTGGACCGGAGCTGGGCAGCCTGCTGCTGCGCCTGGCTGATGATCTCCTCACTGCGCAGCGAAGCGGTTTTCTGAGCCGTCAGCAGAAGATCATCCGCTTTGGCTTTCGCCTCACGCATATTCTGTTCATATGTCTGCTTAATGGCCGCGGCCTCGGATTTTGCCGTCTCCGCGTCGGCGATCTGTTTGTCGGCGGCCTCCCGGCGCTTGTCCAGGATAGCCTTGATCTTATCCAGGAAGAAGATCTTAACGATAAGCAGCTGGATAAACAGGTTGCAAATCTGAGCAATCAGGGTTACAGGGTTTACCGTCACCAGGGACTGGTAAAGGGTATCCATTGCATTGCCTCCTTCCGGCGTAATTTCCAATAAAAACCATTACTTGCCGGAGCTTAGCCCAGGTAGTTCATAAACATGCCGGGGGCAACAAAAATCAGAAGCAGGCCGGTGACGAAGCCGTAGATACCGGTTGTCTCGGACAACGCGATGCCCAGAATCATGCTGCTGGTGACATCACCCTTGCATTCGGGGTTGCGGCCGATGACTTCACAAGCGCGGGCGGCACAGTTGCCTTCGCCGATGCCGGGGCCAATGCCTGCGATTAGCGCAAGACCGGCGCCGATTGCGCAGCCTGCCAAGGCAATGCCCTTCGCCAAAATCTGAAAGTCTGTCATTGAAAATTCCTCCTAAAATTGATTTCGTAGATTACGTTTTTATTCAAATGGCCGGGCAGTCAGTCGCCTGCGGCCTGTTTGATGAAGAGGGTGGTCAGCGTGCAGAAAATAAACGCCTGGACACAGCCGCCAAACCAGTCGAAGTACAGGCTGGGAATGGCCGGAATGCCAATAATCAGCCACGGATAGGTCGCTCCGGCATTGGTAAGCATTGCCAAAACGCCCAGCACCGCCAGAACGATGCCTAAAATGAACCAGAATTTCTTCCCCGCCTTTTTCCCGAAAACGATCAGGGCAGCTCCCACAGCAGTCACAATGGCGGCAACCAGCAGGCTGGAGCCAAGCATCCGGAACAGGGCGTTGCTGGCAACCGTCATTGCGGCATAAATCAGCGCGCCGATAACCGTGCCGGAAAGGATGTTGCCAAAGTGACGGCAGGCCATGGAGATGGGGGTAAACAGCTCACTCATGATATTGATGGGGGCAAGGATAAAAATAGGATCCAGGAAGCTCTTCAGATAGCCGCCGATGCCGGAGGCTTTGATTTTATGATACGTAATGAGCACAAAGACCACCAGCGCCCAGGCAAGCTCCGTCATCAGATCCGCTGTCGGACTCCAGATGCCCACCAGACTGATCAGATTGGAAATCACACTGGTGACAAAGATCGTGCCTATCAGGGGGATATAGTGGTCAAACTCCATCCCCATATTACCCCGGACGAAATTGACCAGAGAGGTGTAGGCCATTTCCGCCACGGCCTGCTTGCGGGAGATGCCCGTTACCTTCAGGCCGGATCCCAGCCAGATACACAGCGCGGAGATAATGACCATGACCAGCCAGCTGACGGCCAGAGTCTGCGTAATCTGAACGGTTCCGAACAGGGGAACGTTTTCAAACGTCGCGAGAATTTTTGCCCCATTGATGGATACTTCCATGTTTCATTCACCTCATTCAATACCAAGTAGCGTTACAATTCAAAGCTGCCGGGATGATCCTCCGGTTCCTCATCGGGGGCAGCAGAGCTGCCCGTCCGCTCACTGGGCGTCACAAGCTTCCCCCTGGCCTGCAGATAAAAAATCACAGCGTTGGGAAACAGTATGGGCGCAGCGCCGGCCACGAAATGAATCTGGGGAATCAGAAAGCAGACAACAACCCAGACGGCCTGCAGAATCAGGCGCAGATTATAACTGAGCTGGAAGCGCTGTTTCATTTTCCGCTTGTTGTCGATCTCCGCCGCGTTCTGCACCGTCAGGCACAGGACGGTGAAGTTCAACACCGCCACAGCGGAGCCGCAAACCGCACCCAGAAGGACCCGAGACAGCGAAAAGCTGCCGATACCCAGCTGACTCAGCAGGAACAGAACCGCGACCATCACGATGTCGCATACGAAAACACCCACACTGATGCGGGTAATCTCTTTACGGGAGGCACTTTGTAGCTTCATGGGAAATGTTCCTTTTCATTACTGATGATCGTTGAAGGACACGGGCGGATCTTTCCTGTCCTGGCTGAACTCCTCGGCAGCCCTGCGCAGGGCCCGCAGGCAGGAACGGGCAGTGCTGACGGTGGTGAGCAGGCCCAGAATGCCGCATATAATCACAATCCAGTTGCCAAAGCCAAACCGCTCCTGCAGCCAGGAAGCCAGAAGCAGGAAGAAAAGCAAAGGAAAGATGATGGAAAGGCCGAATTGTCCCACCCATACCAGCAGATTCAAAAGCTTCATCGTTCCTCCTGCCGTCATGCAGGCTCCAGCATGACAAGACATTTTATAGTAACATTTATTATACCCGGTAACCCGTCCAGATTCAAGTCCATTTTGTTAATTATTTCAAAAAAGTATTTTTATCGCGTCGGCGGGAACGGCTGACCGGCAGAATCTGTCGGGAAGGCCCTCATATTGGTTCTTATACTATTACTATAAATGGTTCCATTTTATCAAAAAGGCATCGCCTTGCGGCGCGCATCATCGGGGAAAGCCGGATTTCTTTCCCATCCAGCCGACAATCGGCGCCAATTTCTTTCCGGTTCCAGAGCAGAAAAAAGAAGAAAGGGCTTTTCATTTTGCCCCGGATGTTGTAAAATAGGAAGCACAGAATTTCCCGCTTCCCCATAAACTATTCCGAGGTGATTGTGTGGCGGGGTATTTTCTGGTGGCCGTGCTGGCAGCTTTTGGGGCGCTTAGCGCGCTGTGGGCCGCATTTGGCTGGCTGCTGCCGGTGTGCAGCAGCGGCTGGCTGGTATGTCCCGGGCGGCCGGGGACGCTTTTCTTCGTACCCCTGTATCTGTGGCTTCGCTGGGCGGGACTTGTCCGGTGTCCGCTGATTCTGGCAGACATGGGGCTGGACGATGACCAGCGCGCACAGCTGGAGCGCAAAGGAATTGAAATATACAGCCTGGAGGAATTGTCAGAAAGGCTTAGAATTGGAGCGGAAGAAATTGGCAGAGGAAATGGAAATCCTGCAGGGCGCTGTCAGCGCCGTGGTGTATCAGAACTATGAAAACGGCTACGCTGTGCTGCGTCTGAACATAGGCGGCGGCCAGACCGTGACCGTGGTGGGTACCATTCCGCTGCCTTCTGTGGGAGAACGTCTGATGGTTACGGGCCGCTGGAGCAATCACGCCAGTTACGGCCGTCAGTTTGAAGCGGAATTTTTGGAGCGTCTTATGCCTCAGACCGACATGGAGATTCTGAGCTATCTGAGCAGCCGGGTCATCAAGGGCATCGGGCCCCGGATGGCCTCCCGGATTGTGGAGCATTTTGGGGAGCAGACGCTGCGCGTTATGGAGCAGACGCCGATGCGTCTGGCGGAGGTCTCCGGAATCTCCCCGGAAAAGGCCAAGGCCATCGGCGAGGAATTCCGCCTGCAGATGGGAATGCGGCAGCTGATGGAGTTTTTTGCGCTGCACCACCTCCCGGCAGAACTTGCGGTGCGCACCTATAAAATATACGGTGACAGCACCATCGAGCTGCTATACGACGATCCGTATCTGCTGATGGAAGACGGGCTGGAAGCCCCCTTCAATTCGGTGGACCGCTTTGCCATTGAGCTTGGCGTAGCGGGGGACGATCCCCGGCGGGTGGAGGCCGGCCTGCTGTTCGAGCTGACTTACAACCTGACGGCGGGCCACAGCTTTCTGCCGGAGGACAAGCTGATCTCCGCCACAGCGGAGCTGCTGTCCGTGGCAGCGGAGGCTGTGGGACAGGCCATGGAACGGCTGCTGGAAGCGGGCAGGCTGGTGCGGGAAAAACTGGCGGGGATCTCGGTGATCTATCTGCCCCGGCTGCACGAAGCGGAAAGCTACTGCGCGCAAAGCCTGACAGCCTTTGCCCGTCAGCGCTTTCCAGCGCCAAAAGATCTGGACAGCATGATCCGTCAGGCCGCCCGGGAAGGCGGAATCGCGTACTCCGCCGGACAGGAAAATGCCATCCGGGAAGCGGCTGCCTCCGGCCTGCTGCTGATTACCGGCGGCCCCGGCACCGGTAAAACCACCATCTTAAACGGCATTCTCTCCCTGCTGGGACAGATGCAGCTGCGCTGCCTGCTGGCAGCGCCCACCGGCCGGGCCGCCAAACGGCTGACGGAGGTCACCGGGGAGGACGCCTCCACCATCCATCGCCTGCTGGAAGCCGGCATTGATCCCGCCACGGGCAAAATGTTCTTTGCCCGGAACCGGGATAATCCGCTGAAAGCCGACGCGGTGATTGTGGATGAAATGTCCATGGTGGACGTGGAACTGCTGTACGCTCTTTTGCAGGCCATCCCTCAAGGCAAACGATTGATTCTGGTGGGCGACCCTGACCAGCTTCCTCCTGTCGGCCCAGGCTTTCCCTTCAGCGATATGCTGCGCAGCGGCCAGCTTCCCACCGTGCGTCTGACGGAGATTTTCCGCCAGGCCCGGCAGAGCCTGATCGTTATGAACGCGCATCGGGTAAACCAGGGGGAACTGCCGGAGCTGAAAACCGTCACCAGCGATTTCTTCTTTCTGCGCCGGCAGAACGAGGATGGGGTTTGCCGGCTGATTCAGGATCTTTGCACCACCCGGCTGCCCAAAAACATGGGTATCCCGGCGGATCAGATTCAGGTGCTGTCCCCCACCCGAAAAGGCGGCGTCGGCACCACGAGCCTGAACAAGCTGCTGCAGGCTGCCCTGAATCCCCCGGCTCCCGGGAAAAAAGAACGGCCTTTCGGAGAATTTATTTTCCGGGAAGGGGATCGGGTGATGCAAATTCGAAACAATTATGATATAATGTGGAAAAAGAGTGACGGCAGCGCCATTGGAACCGGCATTTTCAACGGCGATGTAGGCACAATCCGAGCGATTGATCCCGATGCGGAAACCATAACCATCGTCTTTGATGACCGGGAAGCGGAGTATGCGTTTACCCAGCTGAACGAATTGGAGCCGGCCTATGCCATAACGGTACACAAAAGCCAGGGCAGCGAATACCGGGCCGTGATTCTAGCCGCCTGGAACGGGTCGCCGTATCTGCTCAGCCGCAGTATTCTCTACACCGCCATTACCCGCGCAAGGGAGCTTCTGATTATCGTTGGAAAAGAGGAAACTGTGGCGGCAATGACCAACAATGCCCGGAAAAACCGCCGCTACACCGGCCTGAAGCTGCGTTTACAGGGGAAAACGGGATGAGACTATACCACTGGTTACTCAACCTGCTGTTCCCGCCAAAATGCGTATTGTGCGGGGCGCTCCTGAAAAATGAGGAGCTGGATCTGTGCAGACGGTGCCGGGTGGAGGCTCCCTGGTACCCGAACCGAAAAGAAAAGCTGCGCTTTCTTGACAGTTTCGCCGCAGTCTGGTACTATGAAGGCAGCGTAAGGAAAAGTCTGCTGCATTATAAGTTCTACGGTGCCCGTTCCTACGCCGGAGCTTACGGCAGAATGCTTGCCATGAAGCTTCAGGAGGAATATCCCGAAGGCTTCGACTGCCTGACCTGGATCCCGGTTAGCCGTCTGCGGCGCTTCCGCCGGGGCTATGACCAGGTGAAGCTGCTGGCCCAGGCCACAGGGAAGGAGCTGGGAATGATTCCTGTCCCTCTGATCGAAAAAATTCGCCATAACCGTCCCCAGTCCGGCGTCCATGGCGCGGCGGAGCGCCGGGCCAACGTGTTGGGGGTCTACCGCGTCACTGCTGCCGCCGGATCGCTTTCCGGAAAGCGGGTGCTAATGCTGGACGACATTCTGACCACAGGCGCCACTGCGGGAGAAGCGGCCAGAGTTTTGCTGACTGCCGGGGCAAAGGAAGTACATTGCGCCGTAATCGCGGCGGCACGAAAGTAAAGTAGGTGTCATTATGTTTTTATTTTCCAATGACCTGGGTGTCGACCTGGGTACCTCCAACGTTCTGATTTATGCCGACGGAAAAGGTCTGGTGGTTCGGGAGCCTTCCGTCGTGGCCGTGGATCGCAATACCGGTAAAATTCTCCAGGTTGGCGCGGCCGCCCGGAACATGCTGGGCCGGACCCCCGGCAATGTGGTGGCCATGCACCCGCTGAAGGACGGCATCGTTTCGGATCATGAGATGACCGTTCGTATGCTCCAGGAGATGTTCAGAACCGCAACCAAGGCCTCCGTGTTCACGCCCAAGCCCCGTGTTGTCATCTCCGTACCCTCCGGCGTGTCAGAGGTAGAGGAGCGCTCCGTCATCAACGCCGCCATTGAAGCCGGCGCCCGCCGTGTATTCCTGATAGAAGAACCCCTGGCTGCCGGCCTGGGCGCGGGCCTGGACATCCGGGGAGCCAGCGGCCATCTGGTGGTGGACATCGGCGGCGGCACCACCGATATCGCCGTTTTGAGCATGAACGGGGTGGCCGTGTCCTCCTCCCTGAAAATTGCGGGCAACTATTTTGACGAAATGATCGCCCGTTATGTCCGCCGTCAGCACGGCGTGGTCATCGGGGAAGTCACGGCGGAAAATATCAAAATTCAAATTGGACAGGCCTACCCCCGGGACGAGGAGCGCAGCATGAACGTCAAGGGCCGTGATTACAAAACGGGTATGCCCAAAACGGTCACGCTGACCTCCACCGAAATCTATGAGGTTCTCCGCCGCCCGGCCCGTCAGATTGCGGACGAGGTGCTGGCCGTACTGGAGCACACCAGTCCGGAGCTGGTTTCCGACGTTTCTGAGAACGGCATCACCCTCACAGGCGGCTGCGGTCAGCTGTGGGGTATGGATCTGTTGCTGATGGAGCGCACCGGCATCGCCTGCATCCTGGCAGATGATCCCGACTCCTGCACAGCCTACGGTGCGGGCAAAAGTCTGGCCTGGATCAACAACATGCAGGAAGGCCCCATTAACATCGCGCGAAAACGCGCCATGCGCGGCTGATCCTGTTTCCCGGAAAAAGCTCCATCCCTCGGATTTAACATTTTTATGGAATATCCGAATGACGCACCCCCGCCGGCATGTTCCGGCGGGTTTTTCATCTCTGCTCGGATTCCCTTCGGAATACAAAAACCGTTCTGCTTCCGCAGAACGGTTTTAGGCACTATGCAAGAGGGATCAGTAGAATTTTCTCTTGTTTTTACGGGCAGCTTCCGACTTCTGCTTACGCTTCAGGCTTGGGCTGACGTAATGTTCGCGCTTTTTCACTTCGGCAATAACGCCCTCCTTGGCACAGCTGCGCTTAAACCGGCGCAGAGCGCTTTCCAGAGATTCGTTTTCCTTAACGCGAATTTCAGACATTGTTTTCCCTCCCTCCGACGGCATCCGGCTGGTTCCTGGATGCTTTCAGGGCCTAAACACTAGGCTTATGTATTATATCCGTCTTTTCCCTAATTGTCAAGAAAGAATTCGTTAAAATTACAAAAAACTTCACGCAGCACGGATCCAAACCCATGCCAGTTCCCGCGCCAAAGCCGCGGTGCAGGTACCGGGCTTATCCTTTCACAATCAGGTTGACCAGTTTGTTCCGAACCACGATGGTCTTGACCAGCTGTCCTCCCTGCTTTTGGAGGAACCGGGCGATTTTTTCGTCGGCCATGGCGTTGGCTACCACTTCCTCGCTGCTCAGATCCGCGTTCATCATCACGGTGCCGCGCATCTTGCCGTTGACCTGAACTGCAATGTTGACCTGGGAGTCCTTGCATTTTTCCTCGTCATAGGTCGGCCAGCTTTCGAAGGCGATGGTGTCATCATGCCCCAGAATCTGCCAAATCTCCTCGCCGATATGGGGCGTGATGCAGGAAAGCATCTTGATAAAGCCCTCCGCATAGGCCCTGGGGCAGGAGCCGTTTTTATAGACCGCATTGACAAAGACCATCATCTGGGCAATGGCCGTGTTGAAGCCCAGCGATTCAAAGTCAGAGGTCACCTTTTTTACGGTCTGGTGGTAGATCTTGGTGAGCCGGCCATCGTCGGTATCGGTGATATTGGCGCTCTGTGTGAAAAAGCTCCAGACACGGTTGAGGAATTTCTTGGCGCCGACCACACCGGTGGTACTCCAGGGCTTGGAAACCTCCAGGGGCCCCATGAACATCTCATACAGCCGCAGGGTATCTGCGCCGTAGTCCCGGACCACATCGCTGGGATTGACCACAAATTCGGGGTAACGCTTGCCCATCTTGATGCCGTTCTCCCCCAGAATCATCCCCTGGTGAACCAGCTTCTGGAACGGCTCTTTCACAGGAGACAGGCCCTGATCATAGAGGAAGCGGTTCCAGATTCGGGCGTACATCAGGTGTCCCACCGCGTGTTCCGGGCCGCCGATGTACAGATCCACAGGCATCCAGTGCTTCAGCAGCTCCGGATCGCAGAAGGTCTGCTCATTGGCAGGGTCGATATAACGCATATAATACCACGAGGACCCGGCGCTGCCGGGCATGGTAGAGGTTTCCCGGACACCGTGAATTCCGTTGCGGTCATATTGCTTCCAGGCGGTGGCGTTTTCCAGAGGCGCCTGGCCGCCGCGTCCCCTGTAATCTTCCAGCTCCGGCAGTATCAGGGGCAGCTCATCGTCAGGCAGGAACACGGTTTTCCCGTCCTCGGTATAGACGCAGGGAACCGGCTCTCCCCAGTAACGCTGGCGGGCAAAAATCCACTCCCGGAAGTGATAATTGATCTTTCTTCTGGCCACGCCCATGGCTTCCAGCTTACAGGTGATGGCTTCCTTGGCCTCCTCCACGGTCAGACCGGTGAACTCCTCGGAATTTATGAGCCTGCAGCCCTTACCCAGATAGTCCTGCTTTTCAAAGGCCCGCTCGGAGACATCCCGGCCTTCAATGACCTGAACCATGCCGATGCCGTGAGCCTGGGCGTATTCAAAGTCCCTCTGGTCATGGCTGGGAACCGCCATGACAGCGCCGGTGCCGTAACTGGCCAGGACAAAATCGCCGATGAACACAGGAACCTGCTTGCCGTTAACCGGGTTGACGGCATACACGCCCTCCAGCCGGCAGCCGGATTTGGTTTTGTTCAGCTCTGTGCGGTCCATATCACTTTTCTTCACGGACTCGTCGATGTAAGCCTGGACTTCCTCTTTGTTCTGTACCCGATCCATCAGGGACTGAACGATCTTGCCGTCGGGAGCCAGAACCATGAAGGTGATGCCGTAGATCGTCTCGATACAGGTGGTGTAGATGGAAAATTCACCGCCGCCCACCAGCTGGAAATCCACTTCCACACCGGTACTCTTGCCGATCCAGTTGCGCTGGATCTCCTTGGTGGATTCGGGCCAGTCGATGTGCTCCAGGCCTTCCAGCAGCTTTTCCGCAAAGGCGGGCTGATCAATGACCCATTGCATCATGTTTTTCTTGACTACGGGATAGCCGCCCCGCTCGGATTTGCCGTCGATGACCTCGTCGTTGCTCAGGACGGTACCCAGCTCCTCGCACCAGTTTACGGGCATTTCGATCCGTTTGGCATAGCCCGCCTCATAGAGCTTCTTGAATATCCACTGGGTCCACTTGTAGAAAGACGGATCGGAGGTCGCGATCATCTTGGACCAATCGTAGTCAAAGCCAAGCTCTTTGAGCTGGGCGGAAAAGGTTTTGATATTCTCCTGGGTAAAGCCGTTGGGATGATTGCCGGTGCTGACGGCGTACTGCTCCGCCGGCAGGCCAAAGGAGTCGTAGCCCATGGGGTGCAGCACGTTATAGCCCTGCATCCGCTTCATACGGGACATGATGTCGGTGGCAGTGTAGCCCTCGGGATGACCCGCATGAAGCCCTACGCCGGAGGGATAGGGGAACATATCCAGCACATAGTACTTGGGCTTGCTGAAATCCCACACATCGGTATAGAAGGTCTGATGCTCCTCCCAGTACCTCTGCCATTTCTTTTCAATCCTTGCAAACTCGTAATTCATTGCGAACACACCTCTTCTTTTCCGATAAACGGATTATTCCGGCAGGGTGATCGTGGAAATATCCACCTGCTCGGCGTCTGACCACAGGCGTTCCAGGTCATAGAATTTCCGGGCCTCCTCGGTAAAGATGTGGATCACAATGGAGCCGTAATCCAGCAGCTCCCAAGTGTTGCCCCGGTGCCCTTCCCGTCCCAGCATCGGCTCCCCCAGCTGCTCCAGCGTATACTCGGCATAGTCGCAGAGGGTCTTGACATGGGTATTGGAGGTGCCGGTGCAAATGAGAAAATAGTCTGCCAAGGAGCTGACCTTGTCGATTTTCAGCAGCTTGATATTCAGACCCTTCTTCGCGTCCAGAGCCTTGGTCACTTCGTAGGCGATCTCTTTTGGTGTCAGCATAATATTGTTTCCCTTTCTTCTGAAGGATGATCTACACGGAAATATGGACTCCCAGAAATTCCAGCGCTTCCCGGGATTCCGGCGAAATCTCACTGCCCTGCCGGTTTAGATGCTCCAGCGTCATTTTCAGCCCCAGCTTCAGGGCCGCCTGGATATCCGTATAGGCCAGTTCCCGGAGCGCCTCTACGCCGGGGAAGTCCCGGTTCGGCTCCATATAATCCGCCACATAAATAATCGTTTCAAGCAGGTTCATTCCCGCTTTCCCGGTGGTATGACTCCGAATGGCCGAAACCACCGCTTCATTTTCCCCAAAAATCCGCTCGGCTACCAGCGATCCCGTCAGAGCATGGAGGGTTTTGGGATATTTTCTGGAAAAATCATCTAATATTTTACCATAGGCGCGGCACAATGTCAATTGCAAGGGGCCGTCAATAGCCTTTGTAATATCGTGCAAAATTCCGGCCCGGGCGGCATCCGTGACATTTGCGCCCCAGCGCCGGGCCAGCTTCACCGCCGTATCCCGGCATCCCAGGACATGGGCAACCCGTCTGGAATCCAAAAGGCTGATCACCACCTGTTCCAGCTGGTCCATGGGCAGATTTTTCCATTGGGCCTGCACATGGTACAGACGGTGTTCCCGGATGTAATCCGCTACCCCCTCCGGCAGGAAATCCCCGGCGCACTGAAACGCCAGCATACGGCGCACCTGGGTGGAGGAGATGGCAACAATCCGATTCCGCACCAGCTCCACGCTTGCTCCCAGGCTTTCCAGCCCGGCTTTTTGGGCCTCGATAGCAGATTGCTCCCCCGTTTCTCCCCGGCAGAAAACGCCAAGAGAGGCGTGCTTCAGAATCGTTTCCGAGTCCTTCCACTCCCGGAAGGAGAGAAACATGTCCGTCCCCATCAGCAGCACCAGCTGTGCGCTGGGATACCGTTCCTTCAGCGCCAGGACTGTATCAGCCGTGTAGCTGACACCCTCCCGGCAAAACTCCAGTTCCGAAACCTCCAGTCCCTGGCAGTCCGCCGCGGCAATGCGCAGCATCTCCAGCCGCTGCCGGGGTGTGGGAGCGTCTGCCGGAAGGGACTTATGCGGCGCGGTGTAGGCCGGGACAAGAATGAGTCTGGAAAGGTTCAATTCCGCAGCTGCCTGCTTTGCCGCCTGAATATGCCCAATATGGGGTGGGTTAAAGGTTCCGCCAAAAATGCCGATTCTTTCCATATGCACCTCTCCTATCCGTAATTCCCTGCGGGGGCTGTCATCCGTTAGCCCGGATTTTTTCGCTGTTTTTCCCGGTTTTGCTCAATGGCGCGTTCCATGGCCTGCTCCCGGAAATACTGATTGCGCTGCTCCCGCGCCTTCTTCGCCGCCTGGCGGCGGGCGCGAACCGCCCTGCCAACGGGATCGGATTTGCTTTTTGGCGTTTCCCTGCGCCTGGCCCGGCCAGTCTGGTTTCGTTCGCGCTGGCACTTTTCACTGAAACGCCAGATAACGAATCGGGAGCCGACACAGGAAATCCCCTCGGCGCCAGTGGCCGAGCAGATCGCGTCGCTGGCTTCTCTGGCACTCATCAGAGCGCTTTCCAGCACCTTCCCCTTGACCAGTTCCCGGGCCGTTAACTGCCGCTCCGCTTCCGCCGCGACCGCTTCGGTCACACCGTCCTTGCCCACGGTCAGTGTGGATTCCAGGCTGTTGGCCTGAGCGCGGAATTCCGCGCGCTGCTTGCTTGTCAGCATAAAGCCGCCTCCTTCAGTTTTTCATAGAAAATCCGCAGGGCATTGGCCCGGTGGGACACCCGGTTTTTCTCATCGGCGGAAACCTCCGCCAGAGTTTTTCCGTAGGGCGGGTAGTAAAAAATCGGATCGTAGCCAAAGCCTCCTGTCCCCGCAGGCTCCCGCAGCAGCTCCCCGTGAATCTCACCCCGGGCCTGGATGACCTGGCCATCCGGCATGACCAGGGTAATCACGCAGACAAATTGGGTCTGCCGTTGGCCGTCAGGAACCTGCTCCGTGTTTTTCAGCAGAAGCTGGAGCCTGCCCCAGTCGTCCAGGGTGTCATCAAAGCCATACCGGGCGGAATAAACGCCGGGTTCGCCGTTCAATGCGTCCACAGCAATACCGGAGTCATCCGCCAGGGCCGGAAGGCCGGTGGCCTTCATCACAGCCTGCGCCTTCAAAAAGGAATTCTCCTCGAAGGTGGTGCCTGTCTCCTCCACATCAATATCCGCGCCCAGCTCGGACTGCAGAACCAATTGGATGTCAAACTGCTCCGTAATATTCCGGATTTCTTCCAGCTTGTGGGGATTTTTGCTTGCCAATACCACTTTCATGCTCAAATCAGCGCCTCCACAAAATCCCCGGCCACAAAGGGCATCAGATCATCCGCCTGCTCGCCAACCCCTACAAACTTGACGGGAATCTGGAGGGTGTCCGCCACCGCGATGACGATGCCCCCCTTGGCGGTGCCGTCCAGCTTGGTCAGTGCGATGGCGGTAACGCCGGCAATCTGCTGGAACTGCTTCGCCTGGATCAGGCCGTTCTGCCCTGTGGTGCCGTCCAGCACCAGCAGTACCTCCTTTGCCGCGTCGGGCAGCTCCCGGTTGATAATGCGGCTAATCTTGTTCAGCTCGTTCATCAGATTGGTTTTATTATGCAGGCGGCCTGCGGTATCGATCAGGATTACATCCGTGTCCCTGGCTCTGGCAGCCTGAATGCCGTCATAGACCACGGATGCAGGATCCGCTCCCTCATGCTGGCGCACAATGGCGGCGCCGCTCCGGCCTGCCCAAACCTCCAGCTGGTCGGCGGCGGCGGCCCGGAACGTGTCCCCCGCCACCAGCAGCACCTTTTTCCCCTGCTGCGTAAGCTGCTTGGCAATCTTGCCAATGGTAGTGGTCTTGCCCACGCCGTTGACGCCGATGACCAGAATAACGGATGGCTTTGTGGACAGATTCAACTCTGTATCCCCCACGTTCAGCATGTCCGTCAAAATCTCTTTCAGCGCGGCTCTGGCTTCCTCCGTCGTCCGCAGATGCCGCTCCCGAACAGTCCGGCGCAGACGGTCCGTGGCCTTCATCGCGGTATCCACGCCCAGATCCGCCAGAATCAGGCATTCCTCCAGCTCGTCATAAAAGTCCTCGTTGATTTCGGAAAAACCGGAAAACACACTGCCCAGTGTCCCGCTTAAAGCATCCCGGGTTCTGGTCAGGCCAACTTTTATTTTGTCAAAAAAACCCATATATTCGCTCCTTTATTCCGCAATACCCAGATATTCTTCCATCTGATTCAGATCCAGCCGCAGCAGCTTGGACACACCCTGCTCCTGCATTGTGACGCCGTAGAGTACATCCGCCGCCTCCATGGTACCCCGGCGGTGGGTGATGACGATGAACTGGGTTTTCTTTGCCAGGCTGCGCAGGTAATTGGCAAAGCGCTCCACGTTCCGGTCATCCAGCGCCGCGTCGATCTCGTCCAGCAGACAGAACGGCGTAGGCCGAACCTTCAAAATGGCGAAGTACAGCGCTGTCGCCACAAACGCTTTCTCCCCGCCGGACAGCAGCGTGATGGTCTTCACCTGTTTTCCGGGAGGCTGAACCCGGATCTCAATGCCGCAGGTCAGAGGATTCTCCGGGTCCTCCAGAAGCAGCTTTCCCTTGCCGCCGCCGAACATTTCTTCGAAGGTCTGCCCGAAATAGTGGTCGATTTTTCCAAACTCCGCCACAAAAATTGCGGTCATTTCCTGGGTGATATTTCGGATGACGCTTTCCAGCTCCCGTTTTGCCTGCAATACGTCATCGCGTTGTCCCGCAAGATAGCTGTAGCGCTCGTTGATCCGGGCATATTCCTCAATGGCCCCCAGGTTTGGCGTTCCCAGCGCCGCGATTTTCCGTTTTAGCTCGGCGATCCGGCGGTTTCCGGCTGTGACGTTTTCGATCTCTCCCCGATGCTCCGCCGCCGTGCCGGGAGTCAGTCCATAGGAGTCCCACAGCTTGTCAATAATCTGCCGTTCCTCCATGGACGATGTAACCTTTTTCTGTTCCAGCAGGGCGCAGGCCCGCTCCATGTTCAGAATATCCTTATTCTTGTTCTGGGCTTCCCGTTCCGCCCGGGTTTTGGAGGCTTCCGACTCCGCCCGATCCGACATAGTCTGCTGCATCCGGGCATTCATCTGGGCGCTCTGCGCGTCATTCTCCTCCTGACGGGCCTTCAGGTCGGCAATTTCCCCCTCCAGCCTGGCGGAATCCTCCCGGATCGCGTTCATCAGCGCCTCTTTTTTCTCCCGGTCGCCTTCCATGGCAGAGCGCAGCTGCTGCAGATCTCCGATATGGGCCAGCGCCGTGGAGCGCTCGGCATCCAGCGCCGCCTCGTCTGTTTTCAGCGCGGTCATCCGGTCAGAAATTGCGGCGGTGGCTTCAGACGCCTGGGTTTGGCTGCCCTGCAATTGCTCCAGCTCTGTTCTGATTTCGTCCAGCTGCTGGGTATAGGTCTGAACTTTCGTCTGCTGGGATGTGTACCGCTCCCGGTCGGAACGGTCCCGCTCCATCAGGGATTCCTTTTCCCGCTGAGCGGATGTCTCGGCCTCCGCCACAGCGTTCCGGAGAATCTCGTGCTGTTTTTCCTGCCCCTGCAGACGAAGCACCCGGTCCTCCGCTTCCCGAAGCTGATCCTGCGCGGCGCTTATCTGGAATGCCACCTGATCGCATTGCCGCTGAGCCTCCTGCACCTGTGCCTCCAGAACCAGCTTGTCGCGCTGGAGCTGCTGCTCCTGAGCCGTCAGCTTTTCCAGTTCATTGGCCCGGGTCAGGATTCCCGCCTCTTTGTTGACGGAACCGCCGGTCATGGAGCCGCCCGGATTCATGACCTGGCCGTCCAGCGTGACAATCTTAAATCGGCCCCGGTATTTCTGGGACATACGGATCGCCGCGTCCATATCCTGGACAATGACGGTTCTGGCCAGCAGGTTGTCCACAATGCCCCGATACCGGGAATCGCTGGTCACAAGACGGGAGGCGATTCCCACAAAGCCCCGGCAATCCTCCAGCCCATTTTCCTGCAGAGTTTTCCCCTGAATGGCGCTCATGGGCAGAAAGGTGGCCCGTCCGCCGCCCGTTCGCTTTAAGTAGGCAATGGCCGCCTTGCCGTCCTGCTCGTTGCCGACCACGATCTGCTGCATGGCCGCCCCCAGAGCGATTTCAATGGCCACCGTATAGGTGTCCTCCGTGCGGATCAGACGGGAAACAGGGCCATGAATGTTTTGCAGAGTTCCCCGCTGGGCTTCCTGCATGACCAGCCGGACGGCCTTGCTGTAACTCTCAAAGTCCCGCTCCATGGCGCGGTACACCCGGGCTTTTGCTGTGACGGACTCCAGCCCGGCTGTCAGCTCCCGCATGGACTTCTGCAGATCCTCCAGCCGCTTCATTCGGGTATTCCGGCGCAAGGTGTAACCGGCAATGGTATTGTTTGCCGCAGTGATGTCCTCTTGTGCCTTTTGCAGCTCCTGGCGGCACTTGTCCAGATTGGTCTGAGCCTCGTGATGCCTGGCGGCACCGGCTGCCAGGTCGCCGTTCAGCTGCTCCAATCGCTGCCTGGTCTGCACCATGCTGTCCTCCAGGCCCCGGACATCGGCCTGTCGGCCTGCGATATCCGCCGCCAGAGAGGATTCCTTCCCCCGCAGTTCCAGGAACTGCTTTGTAAGACCCTGGGCGTTGGCAGTCATGGCGGCGAGCTGCTGCTGTAACCCATCCAGCTCCGCGCGTTTGGCAGAAAGACTGGCTTCAATCTGTGCAACCCGGGCCTGCGTCTGGCCGATCTGGCCCGCAAGGCCGCCGCTGCGGTCCTCCTGGCCCTTCAGTTCTTCTTCAATCCGGGCAAGATTGCCGTTGTTGTTTTCCACATTGCCCTGGAGCACCGCCATCTGGCCATCCAGCTGCTGGTGGGTGGCGCCGAGCATATTGACCTTCACCCGGACGGTTTCCAATTCATTATCCCGCTTGCGCAGCTGATCTCCCCATTCCTCCGCCTGCCGATAGAGGACGTCCAGTTCGTCATGGGCCTGCTGCAAAACGAAGGACGCAGACGCGTAATCCTCTTCCGCTTTCTTGGCAGCAGCGGACAGCTTTTCCAGGGTGTCCAGCCAGACGGCCACCTCCACCCCCTTCAGTTCATCCTTCAGCTCCAGATATTTCTTTGCCCTTTCGGACTGGGCCTTCAGCGGTTCCAGCTGCAGCTCCAGCTCGGAGACCTTGTCGCCGATGCGGAGCAGATTCTCCTCGGTGGAAGCCAGCTTCCGCTCGGCTTCCTCCTTGCGGTGGCGGTATTTGGAAATTCCCGCGGCCTCCTCAAAAATCTCCCGGCGGTCGGCGCTTTTCAGGGATAAGATTTCGTCGATCCTGCCCTGGCCGATGTTGGAATACCCCTCCCGGCCCAGGCCCGTGTCCATGAACATCTCGTTGATGTCCCGTAGCCGGGCGGACTGTTTATTGATGTAGTACTCGCTGTCGCCGGAACGGTAATACCGCCGGGTAACCATGACCTCGTCAGCGTCGTAGGCCAGCGCCCGATCCGAATTGTCCAGTGTCAGCGTTGCTTCCGCGAAGCCCACCGCAGAACGCTTCTGCGTTCCGCCGAAGATCACATCTTCCATTTTGGCGCCCCGCAGGGTTTTTGTGCTTTGTTCCCCCATGACCCAGAGAATGGCGTCGGAAATATTGGATTTTCCGGAGCCGTTGGGTCCGACAATGGCGGTAATGTCATCGCCGAACCGGATCAGCGTCTTGTCGGGAAAGGATTTAAAGCCCTGCAATTCCAATGATCTCAGATACACAGCATAACCTCATGTGAAAGAAAATAATTCAGTTTATTATATTCGAAAAGCCATATAATTGCAAGGGTTTCTTTCGTTTTCTCGCGGGAAACCCGCCGGAAAGCACGCGCAGCGGAACAATCTCCCATCCGTCCGGCTGGGCTTCCCGGGCCGGAATTCTTTTTATTGACACATCCGCCGAAAAGATGTACCATAACTAATATGGATTCTTTATAAAACCGTTCGGTTTTATAAAGAAGGAACCGCCTGATGGCGCTTCCCTTTTGCGGCGAACCGCCGCAAAAGCCGTCTCATACCGTTCTTAACGCACCTGCGGTGCGATAAAAAGGTTTTCAACCTTTTTCATAAGAACCTGTATAAGAATGAATCATCGACAAAAGGAGTCAAATTATGGAACAGAATACCCTTCACCAGCCCCTGCTTGTGGAAAAAGCGGTCCGATGGCTTGCCGGGCGCATACGGGCAAACAAAGTCCCCCTCCTGTCTTGCGCCATTTTCGGCGCGTTGGCCTATATGTTCGCTTTTACCAACAAGCTGGTCAATCACGATGATGTTTTCTGTCTGTTCACCAAAGGCGAGACAGTCACCTCCGGACGCTGGGGCCTGGGGCTGATGGACAGTATTTTCCCCAATTTCTCCATGCCCTGGATCTACGGCGTGATCACCATCGCGCTGATTGCGGTCGCGGTCTGCCTGATTATCCGCATTCTTTCCATTCAGAGCAAGCTGCTTCAGGTGCTTCTGGCCGGCAGTATTGTGGTATTCCCCTCCCTGATCGGCACCTTCGGCTATATGTTTACCAGCAGCTCCTACGGCGTTTCGTTCCTTCTGGCTGTGCTGGCAGTCTGGCTCGCGGAGAAACCGTCCAAATGGTACGCCTTTCCGTCCATCGCCATTCTGGTTCTGTCTCTGAGCATCTATCAGCCATACGTTTCGATCTGCGCGGGACTGTTTCTTTTGATCCTGATTCGTCAGCTGATGCTGGGGGAAAAGCCCTCCGCCGTTGTTTTCCGCGGCGTCTACTATGTAGCGATTCTGCTGATTTCCATGGTTCTGTATTACATAGCCACCAAAGTTGTCCTGTACATCACCGGCAACTCCTTCAATTCCTATGCCACGCACAATCTCTCCCTGAGCCTTTCTTCCATCCTGTCCGGTATTGGTCTGGCTTATTCCCGGTTCCTGTGTTTTCTGACAGAGGACTACTATGTCGGTCTGATTCCCTCCCACATGTCCCGGCTGCTGCACCTTTTCGCGCTGGCTGCCAGCGCTTTGCTTCTTCTGATCTGGGGATTGCATCAGCAGAAGAAAAGCGCGGCCCGCTTTCTGCTGCTGGCGCTGCTGATCGTCCTGCTTCCGCTGGCCGTCAACTGTATGTACCTCATTGTCGCGGAGGACGCCGTCCACACGCTTGTGCTTTACGGCTTTATCAGCGTCTATATCCTGATGGTTCTGCTTGCCGATCTGTGCCTGCCCCTGGCCATGCATGGGAAGCTGGCCGATCTATGCCGCCGCCTGGCACTGGACGCCGTGGTTCTTGCCTTGGCCGTCATCCTGACCGTAAATGTTTATACCGCCAATGAAGCCTACCTGAATCTGTACCTCCGATACGAAAACGCGTACGCGTTTTACACTTCCCTTGTTGCGGATCTCAAACTGATGCCGGAATTTTCCGAAAACACCAAGCTGGCAGTCATTGGTCCTTATCAGAATCCCGATTTTTATTTCGATTCCGAGCGGTTTGAATTTACTGCGCATCTTACGGGTGTTACCGGGTTTTTTGTAGACAGCTATTCCGCGGAACGCTTCCTGCAATATTATCTGGGTGTCTCCATCCCCTTCGCCGCGGAGGAGGAAATCGAGGCCATCCAAAGCACCCCGGAATTTGAGGCCATGGCTGTCTATCCTTACTACGGCTCCATGGCTATGTTCGGGGATATTCTGGTGGTTAAGCTTTCCTGAAGCGCGTTGTAATCAGAAAAGGGGTCCATTCCCCGGATACCGTGAAATCTCCAATCACAGCTGGCCCGGTCTGTGGCCTGTCCCGGACTTTTCCGGCTGACCGTTTTCGGAAACCGCCGGAGGCACAGAGAACCGTACCCCGTTATCGTTACGAAACAGCCCGGGAAACGGCAGGTTTGCCGTTTCCCGGGCCATTCCATTTACGCTTGATATCCCATGCGCCGCAATAGCCGCTGCATCCGGCAAATACCGCGCTTCTGTGATGTCAGGATTGCCTCCGCAATGGGCCTTAGCTCCGGACAGATGTCATAGCTCAGAGCATTTTCCGACATTTCCACCGCGCCCCGGTGGTGGGGAATCATCTGCCGCAGAAAATCCGCAGTTATGTCGTTGCTGACACAGGCATTTTGCATGCCCGCGAACATCTCCGGAAGAATCCGGCCGACCCGCTGCTGATAGGTGCGCACGTCCGTTTCCCGGTTGACCTGCTCTGAGCAGCTCGGCATGACCCGCTCCATGCTTTCCACGCTGTTGGTCTGCTCCCGGATGATCCGCTTGGCGATCTCCTCCACCGAAACGCAGGTGGTGTACTTCAGAATGTTGTAGGACATTTCAATCGCCGCCTGGTGGTGGGGAATCATCTGTACAATGAAATCGCGGGAAATGCTGTCCGTCAGTTCTGTCCCGCTCATGCGCCGGATCATCCTGTCCAGAATTTGCCGGAAGGTGTTCCAGTACTCCTTCGCCGCGTCGCTCAAGCCGCAAAATTGGTTCATAACATCGCCGCCTCCTTACCAGCTTATGCGGAAGGAAGGAAAAATGCCCCAAAGTCACCCCTGCGGAAGCCTGGAGATCAGCGGCGGCATGGCCGGCTGCAGCAGCGCTCAATCTTGTCCGCCGCGCCCTCAGCCCCGGGACATGCCCGGAAGCCTTCGGCAATGCGGGCAGCATGCTCCCCATAGGCGGGGTCCTCCAAAACACGCCTGACCGCTTCCCGGATGGCCTTCGGAGCCGTTCTGTTCAGGCGAAGGCCGGCTCCCAGCTGTTCCACCCGGGCAGCCACACCCCTTTGCTCCGCAGTCATTGGCAGCATCACCAGAGGGACTCCAAAATACAGGCTCTCACTGACGCTGTTCATGCCGCAGTGGGACACAAAGACGTCCGCCTGTTCCAGCACCGCGATCTGGTCAACCGAGGGATAAACCGCAGTTCCCTCCGGCAGGGCCCCAAGGCCGGCGATATCCGCCTGCTGCCCCACGGATAGGATTACCTGCCAGGGCATATCCTTCAGCGCGGCAAGGCAGCTGCGATACAGGGGCAGCATGTTGTTGTTCACCGTGCCCATGGAAATGTACACCAGTCTGTCCCGGGTCTTTTCCACCTTCTCCGCCGCGGGACGGATGGAAGGGCCGACAAACGCGTATTTCTCCGGGAAGGTTTCCGCGCAGGGCTGGAATTGAGGCGAGGTGTAGACAATGGTATCGACCCGGTCATCGCTGGCAATGAGGTCCAGAATGCTTTTCACAGGATAGCCCCTGTCTTGCAGGCGCCGGATCTGCCGGTTCACCTCACGCATGGAGAAGGCCATGGAAACCAGGTCTTTTATGCTTTTTTTCATGATTTTGGCGGAATACCGGTTGAAGGCGAAGGTGGTGGTGGAACAGACGAAGGGGATGCCCAGCTTCATCGCTATGGCCTTGCCCCACACCGCCATGGAATCCGCCACAATGCAGTCGGGCCGCAGCCGTTCCATTTCCGCGCAGACCATCTCGTCCAGAGCCAGCGTCGTATCCACCAGCACCCGAGTGGACAAGGCCAAATCAGAGCCGATTCCGGCCCCTTCCCGGGGTGTCAGACGCAGTTCCGCATCGAAATCGTCACAGGCCACAAAAACCGCCCCGGCCGCTTCAATTTTCTCCTGCAGCATCCGATAGGAATAATACAGAACCTCATGCCCCCGGGCCGTCAGCTCCCGGACAACGCCCAGGGTGGGATTGGTATGGCCCTGGGCGGGAATACAGAAAAAAACGATACGGCTCATGCTATTCCTCCCCGCTGAACTCCTCGAAAATACGGGAGAAATATTGTTCGCTCACGCGCTTCGGCGGAATGGCGATGCCTTTTTCCTGATCTGCCAGCACCAGAATGGTCTGCCCGGGATACAGGCCAAACAGCTCCCTGGCCTCTTTTGGGATAACAAACTGTCCCTTTTCCCCGATCTTGACCATCCAGGCATACTTGCCCTCCGGAACATTCATAGTAAAATCCTCCTTGAGTATGATTTGTCATACCAATCATACTCAAATATCCGATCATTGTCAAGCATCTTCACACATTTTTTCCCGGAGGCGCATATTCTAATCAGAGGTGATTTTTTGTCTATCGTGCCAACGGATATACCCATGACCTCCGCTCTGTGCGAGCAGAGCATTCGCGATCTTACACAGGCCTATCCCTTTATCCGTACCGAGGTTTTGACCACCACCGCTTTTGGACGCCCGGTGCAGGCGCTGACCCTGGGTGACGGGGAACGGAAGGTTCTGTATACCGCCGCCCACCATGCCAATGAATGGATCACAACGCCGGTGCTGCTGAAATTCCTGGAGGACCTGGCAGAGGCGATTCAAAGCGGGGGAAAACTCTACGGCGTGGATGCCCGGAACATCCGAAACGCTGCCACCATCTGCATAGTTCCCATGGTGGATCCCGACGGCGTCGATCTGGTTACCGGCGCCATTGAGACAGGAACGCTGGAATCCGAAACCGCCCATCGTATGGCGGACCATTATCCCAACATTCCCTTCCCCGACGGCTGGAAGGCCAACCTGCTGGGCGTTGACCTGAACCTGCAATATCCCGCCGGGTGGCTCCAGGCTAGGGAAATCAAGTTTTCCCAGGGCTATACCCGTCCAGGCCCCCGGGACTATGTAGGCCGCGCCCCGCTGAACCAGCGGGAATCCATCGCCCTGGCGGAATATACCGAGGCCGTTGACCCGGCCCTGGTGCTGGCCTACCACACCCAGGGGAAGGTTATTTACTGGCAGTTCCAGGACTACGAGGTTCCCGGGGCCAGGGCGCTGGGGGAGGAATTTGCCCGGCTCAGCGGCTATGACCTGGCAGATACGCCCTATGAGTCCAGCTTCGCCGGATATAAGGACTGGTTTATTCAGAATTTCCGCCGCCCCGGTTACACCATCGAGGCGGGGTCGGGAACCAACCCGCTTCCCATTGCGCAATTCGAGGAGATCTACCGGGACAATCTGGGAATCCTGGTAACCGCCGCTCTGGGCCTGCGTTCGTAATCCCGCGCCGCCCGCTGGGGCAAAATAGCGGATACGGATATTCGATAAAGGGGCTCCGTTCGCCGGAACCAACCGAAATCGGAATATCCGTACGAGCTGTTTCCCCTCATACTGTTTCTTCCCGAAACCGAACGGTTTCGGGAAGAAAAATTGCCTGACGGTGCTGTCCTCCTGTGGCGAATTGCCGCAGAAGCCGTCTGCTGCAGTTCTGACAAAAACGGAATGCGCTTCACGCCGGAAAACGGCTTGTAACCGTTTTTATAAGAACCGGTATCTGTCTGCTTGGCCCGTTTGTCCGTCAGTCTTCTGCGTGGGGCTTTGCAAGAGGATGGGCATCCCCGCCGCTGGCAAAGCAGGGTTCAATGGGAACATTCCTGGTAAGCAGGGAAACCGCCACGATCACCACGCTGGAGACAAGGCAGCCGGCAATGGCGCCATAGCTGGAAAAAAAGGGAAGCTGAGACACGATCACACCGGAGAGAATCCCGCATCTGGCCCCCCAGGGTGTGATTTTGCTGTTGCATTTGCCCATTTCATGCTCCCCCTTGTGATCCTTCCAGAACATGCCAATGGTCAGAAGCGGCACCAGTCCCACTCCTGCGATGGTATAAGCTTTGCTCAGCAGGGAAAGCACCGTCTGCGCGTAGATTCCACAGAAGCAGGAGATCACGCCGATGATAACCGTCGCGATTTTCGCAGAACGCACCATCTGGCGGTCGTTCTGTTTGGAAAACGGGTGAATCACATCGTTGACGATCAGTACGGCGGAGGAATTCAGGCAGGAGTCCGCCGTGGACATACCCGCGCACAGCACCAGCACAAAGACAGCGGCGCACAGAACGGGCGGCATACAGTTCATCATAAACCAGGGCATGGCGGAATTGGCATCCAGATCCTGATTATAGGTCACAATGATAATCCCGACCACAGCCGTCATCAGCACAAACACCAGGCAAATGATTCCGCTCCACAGCATACTGCGCTTGGCGGTTTTGGCTGTCCTGCAGCCAAAGCAGCGCTGCCAGTAGGCCTGGAAAGACATGACGCCGATCAGTCCGGTGACAAACTTGTTAACCGCTCCCCAGATATCCAGATTCGCAAAGCTCAGCAGGTTTTCCTTCCCCACCGCTGCCAGGCGGCTTTGAAGCACTTCCATGCTGAAATCGATGCGGCTGAACGCAAACAGATAGAAGACAATTCCCACCGCCAGGCACAGGATACCCTGAAACAGATCCGTCCAAACCACGCTGTAAACGCCCCCTGTAACGGTGTACACAATAAAGATTGCGGAGAACAGGATGACAATCGGCACAGAGCCGGAACCGGTAAACACCTCGAACAGATCGCCAAAGGCTTTCCCCTGGCTTCCAATGCAGGAAATCATGATAATGCTGGCAAGAATCCCGCACATGGCGCGGGTCAGCTTATCCCGGACGATGAGATCATCAATCAGTTCCGGCATGGTATTATAAGTAAATTTGCCGATGATCCCGGCGAAAACCAGGGCAAATACAATTTTTGATCCCTGCTCCCCCAGAATAAAAGCAAAAATACCGACGCCCTGCTCATAGGCGTTTCCCGCGTGGGCAAAAAAGTTGGATACGCCCATAATACTGGCAAACTGCGTAAAGAAAACCAGCAGCATGCTGAAAGACGCGCCGCCAATGGCGTACTGGGAAAAGCTCTCCTTTGCCTTTCCGCTTACCTTCCAGGAGATCAGCAGGAAGATTCCGCAGACCAGTGCTGTAAGGATGAAGAAAATTGTGGACATTTCCATAGAAATCCCTCCTGAGAAAGAATATAATTCATTTTATATCAACTTTTGATAAAAGTCAACCGTTTTTCGTCATTTTGCCATGTTGACAAAGCTTTTTGGCCGGTGTATGATTTCTCAGGGAAAGGAAGGAATGATCTGTGGAAGAAGAAACCGCTTTTGATCATACTCTGCTTCTGCAATTGCAGCCCTTGCTTGCCAAGGTCGTGATCTCCAATTACGGCTTGAAAGAGTTTGGCTACACAAAATCGCAATTTCAAATCTTCTCCGCATTGCTGCTGCGCGGGGATCTGACTATGGGACAAGCTGCCGGCTTTATCGGCTCCTCCAAGGAACAGGCTACCCGCGCGGTTGCCCCTCTGGTAGAGGACGGCTTGGTCGAGCGATACATCGATCCGAAAAATCGAACCCGCATTCACATTCGCCTGACAGACCATGGGAAATCGTTTGTCGCCCGGTGCCGAAGCCGCTTCGATGACAATTTGGACATTGCCTTGGACAAGGCGCTTTCTCAGGATGAGAAGGGAGAATTGTTTCAATCGGTTCGGACGGTCATCCGTCTTCTGAGTAAACTGGGGTAAGACG
This sequence comes from uncultured Oscillospiraceae bacterium, assembly GCA_964618385.1. Classification (GTDB taxonomy): domain Bacteria; phylum Bacillota; class Clostridia; order Oscillospirales; family Oscillospiraceae; genus Faecousia. Next base: position 44,002 of record CAZUAN010000002.1, read on the forward strand.
GCTTACTTTGCTTCCCTGCCGCACGGTTATGGGAAAGCGGCAGGGCACGCCGTCCTATGCGCGCAATTCATATCATCAGGCAGTTTCTATCCCCCCGGTAATCCGCGCTGTCATGAAAATAATCGGGAAAGATTCGTTTCATACTGTTTCTTTATAAAGAAGCAGTATCACAGCAGAAACTTCTCCGCAACGCCAAAATCCGCCGGAAGCCAAAGGCTTCCGGCGGATTTTCCGTCATTTTCTTCGCCGTCTGTCCGCGCATAGAACCAGTCCCACTCCGGAAAGTACCATTCCCATAGCGGCAAGGATCGGCGCAGGATGCTGGCCGGTGGGCGGCGCTTGCTCCGCAATCTGCAGAATTTCCGGGTAAATCTGCACATTCCACTCCCCCAAACAGGGCAGCGCGATCAGCAAGGGCCGGATGTAGAATTCATCCTCCGTCGCGGTCTGCACCAGCAGATACAGCCCCTCCTCCAGCCGGGAAAAGGCCGCACTGCCATCCGCATCCAGAATCCGAGGCATTCCCTCCCTGACGTCCAGCCCCGCCAGCCACTGCGCCAGATATGGCGAGAGCGCGTCTTCCTCTCTGACCATTCCGCCGCCGAAAGCCTCTTCCAGCCGGTATCCCTGTGCAATCCGTATCCCCACCTGATACAGCATCACTTCGCCGCCGGCAACCGGCTGTTCCCCGTTTTGCAGTGTAACCCGGATCGAGCCGGTTTCCTCTGCCGCCGCTGCCTGCATTCCCAGGTATGGCAGCAGAAGAACCGCAAACAGCACCATCCACATTCGTCTGAGCATCCCCAATTCCCCCTTCGTAATACTGCCCTATCAGTATACACAGCCCATCCAAAAGAAGATGTCGAAGGGGGCTTATGGCAAAAAAATCGCCCTTGGCCAAGGGGCTGTAATACTAGTTCTTATGAAAAAGGTTAAAAACCTTTTTATAGCACCGCAGGTGCGTTAAGGAATCTCTGAT
>CAZUAN010000003.1:0-34610 GCA_964618385.1 uncultured Oscillospiraceae bacterium
TAAGAACTGTATGAGGCGGCTTTTGCGGCGGTTTGCCGCAAAAGGGAATCGCCATTAGGCGGTTCCTTCTTTATAAAAATGAAACATTTTTATAAAGAATCTGTATTATATCACGAAATGGAGGAACAAGCGATGTCTCCTGAGGAATTGGTGGCAATGGCCAAGGAAGCCATGACCCATGCCTACGCGCCCTACTCCGGTTATAAGGTGGGTGCCGCTCTGCTCTGTGCCGACGGCGCCGTTTACCAGGGCTGCAACATAGAAAACGCCTCCTATACCCCCACCATCTGCGCGGAGCGCACCGCCTTTTTTAAGGCGGTCTACGACGGCCACCGGGATTTCACTGCCATCGCGGTCTGCGGCGGCAAGGATGGCGTCATCACCGGAGCCTTTCCGCCCTGCGGTGTCTGCCGGCAGGTCATGCGGGAGTTCTGCGGGGATGATTTTCAGATTCACATGGCAGGCGCGGACGGTGCCTGGGAAACCCGCACTCTGGCCGAGATCCTGCCCTACAGCTTCTGCGCAAAGGAGCACATGCGGTAACGCTTGCGCGTCTGCTGAGTTTCTGATGCGGATTCTCGAGGAAACGGTTTTTAACCGTTTTCATAGGTTTTCGTATGATGCGGTTTGATATTTTTTATTGAGAAAAACAGTATCTGTGTTCCCTTGGGGCATGCGAAAAACGAGCCGGGAAAACCCGGCTCGTTTTTGAACGGAATTCGGCCTTCGCCGTGTCCAAGGGCAGACTTATTCCTCTGCGGTTTGCCCGGAAGCGGGAAGCTTATTTTTACTTGCGTTGACGTAGGCCATCAGCTCGTCACCGGTGATTGTTTCCTTCACCAGCAGATATTCCGATATTTCGTCCAGCAGCGCACGGTTGTCCGTCAAAATGCGTTTGGCGTCCGTGTAGGCCTGCTCCAAAATCTGCATGACCTCCCGATCCACCCCGGCAGCCGTCTCCTGAGAACAGTCCATGTAAGCCTGACCATCCAGGTACTGGCTCTGCACCGAAGCGGTTGTCATCAGGCCGAAGGTGCTGCTCATGCCATACTGGGAAACCATGTTCCGGGCCAGCGCAGTAGCGCGCTGCAGGTCATTGGCTGCGCCAGTGGTCTGAACACCAAAGACCACCTGCTCTGCAGCCCGGCCGCCCACCAGAGTACGCAGCTCCGTGCGCAGCTCCTCCGCTGTACTCAGGAACTTTTCCTCCTCCGGCATCTGCATGGTATAGCCCAGTGCGCCGGAGGTATGCGGCACGATGGTAATTTTGGAAACGGGCTGGGAATGCTTTTCCAGGGCAGCCACCAGCGCATGTCCCACCTCGTGATAAGCCACCAGCCGCTTTTCCATGTCGGTCAGAACCGTGTTTTTCTTCTCCGTGCCGGCAATGACGGTTTCGAAGGAAACCAGCAGATCCTCCTGATTCACAGCCTGCCGCCCCTGCCGGACAGCCCGGAGGGCGGCCTCGTTGACCAGGTTGGCCAGATCCGCGCCCACTGCGCCGGCGGTAGCCTGAGCGATTTTCCGAAGATCCACATCTTCGGAGAGCTTGATCTTCCGGGTATGCACCTTCAGCGTGTCCAGGCGGCCCTGGAGGTTGGGGCGGTCCACAATAATGCGGCGGTCAAACCGACCGGGACGCAGCAGCGCCTTGTCCAGAATTTCCGGGCGGTTGGTAGCGGCCAGACATACAATACCCTTGGATGACTCAAAGCCGTCGATCTCGCTGAGAAGCTGGTTCAGGGTTTGCTCCTGCTCGGAATTGGAGCCAAATCGGTTATCCCGGGAGCGGCCTACCGCGTCGATTTCATCAATAAAAATGATGCAGGGGGCCACCTTTGCCGCTTGCTGGAACAGGTCGCGGACGCGGCTGGCGCCCATGCCGACAAACATCTCCACAAAATCCGAGCCGGAGATGGAAAAGAATGGCACATTGGCTTCCCCCGCCACAGCCTTGGCAAGCAGAGTCTTGCCGGTACCGGGGGAACCCACCAGCAGCGCGCCCTTGGGCAGCTTCGCGCCGATGGCGGTATATTTCTGGGGGTTGTGCAGAAAATCAATGATCTCCTGCAGGGATTCCTTGGCCTCGTCCTGACCGGCTACATCCCGAAAGGTGACGCCGGTCTGCTTCTCCATGTAGACCTTGGCCTTGGACTTGCCAAACCCGCCCATCATGCCTTCCCCGCCCATGCGCTTGGTGAGCATGTTCATCACCAGAAACAGCCCGCCGATCATAACCACATAGGAAAGAATCATCATAATCATGGAGTTGTCCTCCACGATCTGCTGGTTGACAATCACCCCCATGGCAACCAGCTCGTTTGCCAGGGCCTCATAATCCCCGCCCTCGGGCAGGCCTGTGTAGAAGGCTTTCTGCTGGGAGGCATCTTTGGCTGCCTCCTCCTTGGTCATGTAGACGATCCGGTCGGAGCGCATTTCCACTTCTGCCAGCTGGTTTGAGTTCATGGCGTACAGGAAGTCCGAGTAAGTGGTCTGGGTATACTGACTGTTTTCCATGGCGTTCAGGACCCAGCTGAATAGCAGCACGATCACCAGCGTAATCACCAGCGCCGTGAGAATATTATTCTTCGGGCGGTCACCGCCCTCGGGTTTTTTATTCGGATTGAAATCGTTATTGTGATTCGGTTCCATAGTCGCCGGCCTCCTTGGGCTTGCATTTGTGCCATCATATCACATTTTTGCGCTGTTCGCAATGAATGATTCTCAACTTTGCAGTAAATTTTCTGTGAATTTCCGGCAAAAACGGATGTTTTTTGTCCTCCCCGGAAAAATAAGAGTTGAGATATCGCAAAAAATCTGCTATACTGATATCGTTTACAGGCATGCGCCGCAGAAAACGGGCTGTTTGAAAAGCAAAGCATTCGGAAATCTTCCGATATGGAGAAACGGATATGAAGGAAAAGAAATGTCCCCGGGAACGGGAAGTTTCTTCCCGCCGGCAGGATCGGTTTGCCGGCCAGGAAACCGAAGGGCAGCTGGAGGGGCGCAACGCTCTCCAGGAAGCCCTGAAAAACGGGCGCACCATTGATAAGGTTTTTATCGCCGCAGGGGATACGGATCGCAGCCTCCAGCATTTGGCCGCTCAGGCCAGGGAAGCGGGGGCTGTTGTGGTCAGCGTTGATCGCCGAAAGCTGGATGCCATGTCTGCCACCCGCTCTCATCAGGGGGTCATTGCCCTGGCTGCCGCCCATGCCTACTGCACCGTGGAGCAGATGCTGGAGGAAGCCGCCGCCCGGGGCGAGCCGCCGCTTCTCGTCCTCTGTGACGAGCTGTCTGACCCCCACAATTTGGGCGCTGTCATCCGAAGCGCCGAATGCGCGGGCGCTCACGGCGTCGTAATTCCCAAGCGCCGCAGTGTCGGGCTGACCGCCGCCGCTGCCAAGGCCTCTGCGGGGGCTGTGGAGTATATGAAGGTGGCCAGGGTCACCAATATGAGCAGCGCTATCCGCGAACTGAAAGAGCGCGGCGTCTGGGTCTACGGGGCCGCCGCCGAAGGCTCCATCCCCATGTACCAGGCCGATCTGACCGGTCCCACTGCCATTGTCATCGGCAGCGAGGGGAACGGTATCAGCCAGCTGGTTCGCAAAAGCTGTGACGTGATGGTGCGCATCCCTATGAAAGGAAAGCTCAGCTCTCTCAACGCAGCCGCCGCCGCATCCATTTTGTTGTACGAGGCGGTGCGTCAGCGCATATAACCAGGAGGAGATCCATATGGATGACAAAAACGAATTGCAGGAATTTGATCTGGACGATATTCTGAAGGAATTCCATGACTATTCCAAGGATGAGCCGGAGGAAAAGGAGCCGGACAGCCCGCGAAACAGCGAAGCGGAGGCGGCTTTGAATCTGACTGCGGAGGAGTCGTCGGCGCCGGTTCCGGAAACGGAAACCGGAAAGGACGAAACCGAAGCTTCGTCTTCTGACCCGGAAACAGCCGGGGAGACACAGGCCACGGGGGACGCGACCCGCCGCTTTGCTCCTGCCCTGGAGGAATCCGGCGCGGAAACTGTTCCGGAAGGAGATACACTCCACTTTGAGCTGCCGGAGGAAGAAAATGTTCCTCAGAGCGCGTCCGGCCCCGCAGAACCCGCCTTTGAGGTGGAGGAGCCGTTTATTCCCTCTCCCAGCGTATTTACCCCCCGCTCCCGCCTGAAGGAGCTGAAAAAGAAGCTGGTGGCCGGCCCGGAGAAGCGCTACTATGAGCTTTCTGAGCTTGGCGTGGGCAAGCTGCAGCTTGCCATCTTCGTAAATACCATAATCGTACTGCTGTGTGCCGGTGTCACGACCCTGTTTGCTTTGAATATGGTGCCGGAGAACCGGCTGCGGCTAGTGATTTTCAGTCAGGTGCTGTCCATGCTGCTGTCCGCGCTGCTGGGCTGCCAGCTGATGCTGGACAGCATTCTTGACCTGCTGAAGGGCCGGTTTACGGTCAACACGGTGCTGACTGTAACATTTATCGCCTGCTTTGCGGATGCCCTGTTTTGTCTGGAGGAGCTTCGTGTTCCCTGCTGTGCCGCGTTCAGCCTGGAAATGACCATGGCTCTTTGGGCCTGCTACCAGCGCCGCAGCACGGAAATGGCCCAGATGGATACCATGCGCAAGGCCGTCCGTCTGCATGGCATTGTGAATGTCGGCAACTATTTTGAGGGGAAGGCCGGACTTCTGCGCACGGAGGGACAGGTAGAGGACTTCATGGATACCTACGACAAGCCCTCTGCTCCGGAAAAGGTGCAGAGCCTCTACGCTTTCCTCAGCTTTCTGGCCTGCATTTGCATTGCCGTGTTCGCGGGACTCCGGCACGGCGTCAGTATGGGCGTGCAGATTTTGTCCACCAGTCTGCTGGTGGCGGTTCCTGCCAGCTTCTTTGTGTCCCTTACCCGCCCCGCCGCTATTCTGGAGCAGCGGCTGCATATGGTCGGCAGCGTTCTGTGCGGCTGGCAAGGCGTCAAGGGCTTAAGCGGACGAGCGGTGTTTCCTCTGGATGACCAGGATCTGTTTCCCCAGGGGTGTACCAAGCTCAACGGGGTGAAATTTTACGGTGAGCGGAATCCGGATGAAGTCGTTTCCTTTACCACCTCCCTGATCTCGGTGGCCGGAGGCGGGCTGACGTTGGTATTCAAGCAGCTGCTTGCCGGCCGCAGCTGTACGGAATATCCCGTAGAAAACTTCCAGAACTATGGCGGAGGCGGAATCGGCGGCGAGGTCTGCGGGGAGCCTGTTTTGCTGGGCAGCCTGAACTTTTTGCAGGATATGGGAGTGGATATTCCCGAAGGCACCATGGTCAACCAGGCGGTCTATGCGGCCATTGACGGCCAGCTCTGCGCCGTCTATGCCATTTCCTACGCCAAAATGCGTTCCGCCGCCGCGGGACTTGTGACCCTGTGCAGCTACCGCAAGCTGACACCTGTCATGCTCTGCTGTGATTTCATGCTGACAGAAAGCTTTCTGCGATCCAAATTTGAGGTCAAAACCCGCCGGATCGTGTTCCCTTCCCGGGATATCCGTATGGAGCTGAAACAGGTTCAGCCCGATCCGGAAGCGCCGGTCCTGGCCCTGACCACCCGGGAAGAACTGGTAAGTGCCGCCTATGCCGTCACAGGGGCGAGGACCTTGCGTACCTCCGCAAAACTGGGCGTGGCCATCCATCTGCTGGGGGGAATCCTGGGCATCCTGATTATGCTGGTTCTGGCGGTTCTGGGCAGCACGGAGCTGCTGACCCCCACCAATGTGCTGCTGTACCAGCTGGTATGGGCGGTTCCCGGCCTGCTGGTCACAGAGTGGACCCGAACGGTTTAATGCGATTATCCCTTTTTAATACTATTATCCCTTTTTAATACTATTCTTAATACTATTCTTCGAATGAAACATGTTTATGAAATATCAGAATAAGGAAGCACATTCGGCCTGCGCAGAAGCGTCTTGATGCCCAGGCTGAATGCAGAACCGGCTTCTGTCCGGTGCCCTTCCGGGCAATCCTCTGAACATGACGCGGCTGTCTGCTGATCGGCCATGCGGCAAAGGGAAAGAAATAGGGCAGCATGCCAGAAGCCTCCGCGCGCCGTCCTGAAAAATCCCGGAAGCATGCGGAGCGGGAAATCCATAATTTTACAAACGCCCTGGCAGGGGACCTTTGTCCGGCTGCCGGGGCGTTTTTTGCGAAGCTTTCGCGCTTTCTTTCTTTTCCGGCTACGGCCCGGGAGTTTTTGCGCACAGCGGATTCACCTTGCCATGAATCTCCTTGCGGGTACACAGGATGGCAAACAGCACCGCCAGCAGCTCGGAAACCCACATGGCGTACCAGATGGCGCTGACGCCGCCAAGCGTGCCAAACAGAAAAGCCAGCGGCACCATGGGAAAGAACTGCCGCAGCGCGGTTCCCGCCATATTGACCAGACCGTTGCCCAGTCCCGAGCAGGTATAGCCCAGAACCGTGGTGACGGAGCCAAGCACAAAGGTCACCGCAAGGATCCGCAATCCGGGGACGCCAATCAATAACGCTTCCTTGGACGCGGAGAAAATTCCCAGCAGCGGCCCGGGGATAGCCTCAAACAGAATGGTGCCCGCAGCCGCAATACCAATGGCCACAGGAACGGCGGTGCGCAGGACCTGCCTGATCCGGTTGCCGTTTTTTGCGCCATAGTTAAAGCCCACAATGGGGATTGCCGCCTGGCCCAGGCCCATGATGGGCATGTACAGAAAGTTTTGCAGCTTATAATACCCGCCGAAAAACGCAATGGCCGGTGCGGAATTGGCGCTTCCATCGGCGGCAGTTCCGGGCAGCAGAATGCCGAGAATGGCATTCATGGAGAACAGCATAATGGCGCTCATGGCCTGTGTCAGGATCGTCGGCAATCCGACCTTGTAGATAGGACACACAATGTCCCTGCACATCCGGAAGCCTCTGAATACGAATTTCACCTCATGGTTGGTGGCGGCATTTAAGCCCAGGGCAACAGCGGCTCCCACCCATTGGCCGATGACGGTGGCAATGGCAGCGCCCTCAATGCCCAGATTGCATCCGAAAATCAGGACAGGGTCCAGAATGATGTTGGTCACTGCGCCGGTAATCAGGGAGATCATGCTCAGGAACGTATTTCCCACAGCCTGCAGCAGCCGCTGACCCAGTGTTTCCAGAAATACCCCCAGGCAGAAGAACGTGCAGATTCGCAGATATCGTCCGCACATGGCAAGCGCATTTTCGCTGCCGGTGCACATGCGGATGTAGACATTTAAGAAGAAAGCGCCGAAAATCATAAAGACCACCGTGCCGATGAGGGATAAAATCAGGCCAGTTGTTGCGGCGCGGTTGGCATCGTCGTACCGCTTTGCTCCTACCATTCGGGAGACTACGGCGTTGACGCCCACACCGGTACCCACGGAAACTGCCACCATCAGCAGCTGTACCGGATAGGCAAGCGAGGTGGCAGTGAAGGCTTCTTCACTGATTTTGGCAACAAAGATGCCGTCCACGATATTGTATAAGGACTGTACCAGCAGGGACAGCATCAAAGGCAGAGCCATGGTAATGACCAGCTTCGGGACAGGCATAACGCCCATTTTATTCTCTTTTGCCATGATGACGTCCCCCATGAGATTCCGGTTCGTCCGTATTTGCGCGTGTGTTCCAATCTGCCAGCAGAATGCCCAGAAGCCGTTCCAGCTCAGCCTGCTCCCGGGGGTTCAGGGCGGACAGCAAATCATCGCCGCTGACACCGCCGTGATGCAGCAGGTGGCCGCACTGCCTTAACTGGCCGACAGGTCCCTTGGGCATCTGACGGCCCATATTTTCTTTTCCGTCCTTGGCCTCCAGCCCGAAATGCCTGCGGCCCCTGCCGCATTGCAAAGCGTCCGCCGGACACCGATTTTCACATTGATCGCACAGTTGTTTTCCCATCATGATCCGTTCCTTTCCCGCAATTTAATTAGGCGCCTAAATAATAGCATATCTGCACCGAATTGTCAAGGCACCTTGATATTTTTGCGGCAGATACTTGACATTTTTTGCGGCAAATACTATACTGTTTTTACCGTAAAAACCGCTTCACGGGAAAGCGTTCCTTTAAGTGCCGGCGCTTCTCCCCTTACGGGGCAGCCGCACGGATACACAATTCCTCCCCATGCGTCCAGTGCTTCCCTGTTTGGCGGCGTTGTTTGGGCGTTGATTCGGAAAGAAAGGCTGTGGTGTCATGGACGCAAATAACCCTCCATCCATGCGAACGGAAGAACGGCTGCATGTGCTTCTGATCCGGTGCGGACAAAAGCTGGGCAGCAGCGGCCCCCGGCAGACCCAGGGCCGTATCCTGAAAATTCTGTACCTGCAGGGGCCTATGACCCAGAAGGTTCTTCAGGATAAACTGGATATTCAGCCGGGATCTATGAGCGAAATCGCCGCGAAGCTGGAACGCAGGGGTCTGCTCCGCAGAGAAAAAGACGCGGAAGATAAGCGGAAGGTATTTCTGTCTCTGACAGATGCGGGGCGGATGGATGTGGAAAATTTTTCCTCTCAGGGCAGTCCATCGGAAGGCCACCGTTTTGCGGCCCTTACAGAGCAGGAGCGGCAAACCCTTTGTACCCTTTTGGAGAAGCTCATGAGCAGCTGGGAATAAGCGCTGTCAATATCCCAAGCATTTGCTCAGCTTCATCGGGGAATACGCAGAGCACCGGCCCGTCCCGGAATATCGGGCGCCGGCATATTCACGGCGTTCAACCGGCTTTCCAAAGCACTGCTTTGAAAAGCCGGTTTCCTCTGGTTCCTCCCCGGCGTGCTTTCTTCGCCGGAGGCGCCGGACGCGGCGGCTATGTCCGGGAGTTTACAGATGCTTCACATTTATTTCAGCTCTGTTTTCATTTCAGGCAGTATGATAGGGATGAAAACCAACACAAGGAGTAATTTCATATGAAGAAACGAATGATCAGTATTCTGATAGCTGCGGCGCTGCTGCTTTCTGCGCCAGCCTGCGCGAGCCAGTCCTCTGAGGAAAACCCAAACGGTTCAGATGCGCAGCTTGGCACGTCCGGCACACAGGCTGTTACTCTTTCCGCGGAAGCGAACACCGCCTATACCGGCACCGTCAGTGCGGTCAGCGATCAGTCCATCACAGTTTCCACCGATGCGGGAACCGTGACAATAGAATGGATGGAAACCACGTCTGTCAGCCGTGGCTTTGGCATGGGGCAAGCTGGAAGCGCGGGGGACACGGAGGGGTCCGCCCCGGGCATGGAGGGTATGCCGCAGAAAAGCGGGCCTGACGCAATGGAACAGCCCGGCGGCGATAACCAGATGAATACGCCCTCCAATGGAATGAGCGATTCGGATGTCCCCGCCAAGCCTGACGGTGACGGCATCCAGGCCGGAGATCCGCCCGAGATCCCCAGCGGGGAAGGCGGCATGCGTGACGGGAACGGCATGGGCGAACAAAATCCGGATCTGACAGCGGCTGATATCGCCCTTGGAGATCTCGTAACCGTTGAGACAGACGAAAACGGCGCAGCTGTCCGTGTCACCCTCTTCGGAGCGGATGCCGGTTCCGGCGGTACGGATAGGTTCGGCGGCATGGGCGGAGCCGCTTCTGAAGTGGTAATCTATGATGCCGTTACAGAATTCACCGCCGATGCCAGCGAAACCGGCGCAGCCTATACCTCCACAGGCATAGATGAAAACGCTATTTACGTTTCGAACGGCGCAGCTGTCACGTTAGAGGATGCCGCGATTGTCCGGCAGTCCGAAACCAGCACAGGCGGAGACAACTCCAGCTTCTATGGCGTCGGCGCGGCAGCACTGGTTACAGACGGCACCCTGACCATCGCGGACAGCTCCATTGAAACCGATGCCGCAGGCGGAGCGGGTGTATTCGCGTACGGCAGCGGTACGGCCTATGTCTGGGACACCGCCATCGACACCGCCCAGGACACCTCCGGCGGCATCCATGTAGCAGGCGGCGGTACGCTGTACGCCTGGGATCTGACCGTGGAAACGGATGGGGAATCCTCTGCGGCAATTCGTTCCGATCGGGGCAGCGGCACCATGGTGGTGGATGGCGGCACCTATATCTCCAACGGGGAAGGCTCTCCCGCCATTTACAGCGCCGCAGATGTTACCGTCCATAACGCCGCTCTGACGGCCGCCGGCTCCGAGGCCATCTGCATTGAGGGACGGAATACCATTCGTCTGTTCGACTGCGATCTGAGCGGCGACATGGAGGATCTGCGTCAAAATGACTGCACCTGGAACGTCATCCTCTACCAGAGCATGTCCGGCGATTCCGAGGTCGGCAACAGCACCTTTGAAATGGTGGGCGGCAGCCTGACGGCAGGCAATGGCGGTATGTTCTACACCACCAACACCGAATCCACCTTTCTTCTTTCCGGTGTGGACATCACTTACGCGGATGAAAGCGAATTTTTCCTGAAATGTACAGGCAACGCCAATCAGCGAGGCTGGGGAACCGCCGGCAGCAATGGCGCGAACTGCCATTTCACCGCCCTTGCTCAGGCAATGGAGGGGGACGTGATTTGGGACTCCATCAGTCAGCTGGACTTCTATATCCTGGAAGGCAGCACCCTGACCGGCGCTGTCCGCCGCGATGAATCCAACGCCGGCGCCGGCGGCAACGGATATGCGGCGCTGTATATTGACAGCGCCAGCACCTGGATCGTCACCGGCGACAGTGCCCTGACCACGCTCCACTGCGCAGGCACCGTTGCGGACGCAGACGGCAATACCGTCACCATCGTGGGAACCGACGGTACCGTCTACGTTCCGGGCAGCAGCCAGTACACCGTTACAGTCAGCGCGTATGACACCAGCGCGGATTCTTCCGGCGCTTCCTCCGCAGATAGCTGGAGTGACTACGCCGTCAGCAGACCGTAAAGACGAAAGGATACGAAAGCTTATGAAAAACCCGTTTGATAGCGCGAAGCGCGTTCCGTTTTTATGAGTCGCAGATTGTGCCGCAGGTAAAGCGTACGCGGCGCGCGGGATTCCGGATGAAACGATTTTCATCCGGAATCCGTATGAAAAATGCCGGGAAGGGAATCCAATCGCTTCCTGGCATCTTTTCCTCTTTTGGGGCGTAGTCATCCGCCAATATTGCACTGGGCATAGCCGTTGCTCCCCACAGCAACCAGGGACCCGTCTGCCCGCAGGCCCAATGTGTGGCCGAATCCTCCGCTGATCGCCACAATATCCGTCCAGCCTCCGACATTGCACTGGCCGTATTGATTGTAGCCTGTTGCCACCACGGTTCCATCCGCCCGCAGACCCACCGTGTGGCCACTGCCTGCACTGATGGCCACAATATCCGTCCAGGCCGACACTTCGCACTGTCCGGCATTGTTCAGTCCCACCGCTACCACAGTACCGTCGGACTTCAGTCCCGCAACGTGGTAATCACCTGCGCTGACGGCCACAATATCTGTCCAGCTTTCTATATCCCGCTGACCGTTGTCGTTGCTCCCAGCCGCCACAACCGTTCCATTGGCCTTCACACCATAGGTGGTTCGGAATCCCACCGCGACATCCACAATACCCGTCCAGAAGGATACATCGCATTGCCCATAGGTGTTATACCCTTCGCAGACCACGGTACCCATGGCAGTCAGGCCCACGGTGTTATTCGCGCCGGCGTCGATATCGACAATATCCGTCCAGTTGGACAGATTGTGTTTTCCGGAAACGTCTCCCGCCACGAGGACACTGCCATCCGCCCGCAGACCTACGGTATGATGATATGCGGCTACCTGTATTATGTCCGTCCATTGTGCGGTTTCCCGACGGCCCGATTCCATATTGCCGGCAGTACCCACCGTCCCGTCTGATTTGATCCAAACGCTGTGATAGGATCCGGCAGCAATGGTTCCGGCCAGGGCTTTTGCCTCTGCTTCCTCTGCTTCCTCTGCTTCCTCTGCTTCCTCTGCTTCCTCTGCTTCCTCTGCGTCATCCGCCGGACTTGTTCCGGATGCTTCCATTTCCTGGGTCTGGGGAGAATCCTCCCCGTCCGGGGAGGCGGTCTGCGCGGGTTCCTCCGTTCCGTCCCCTGCCGTTGGCTCCGCAGACGCCGATTCGGTTTCCATTGGCACTGTTTCCGCCGGTTCCGTTTCGGCTGGCGCTGTTTCCGCCGGTTCCGTTTCGGCTGGCGCTGTTTCCGCCGATTCGGCTTCCGCAGGCGCTGGTTCTGCCGGTTCCGCTTCCTCCGGCTCGGTGACAGCAAGTGTTTCCGCTTCTGCGTACTGTGCCATTGCCTCTGTCTCCAAGGGATTCGTACTTTCAGACGCCGGGTCACCCATTTCCGCATCCGCGGACACAGGCGTCTCAGCGGCGGCATCCGCAGTTGGCCCGGTTTCCGTCATGGCTGACTTCGAATCCCCCGCGTCCGCCGTGGTTTTCGGAGCCGGAGGTTCCGTGCTGTCAAACGCCTCTGTTTCCACAGTTTCCATGACGGCGGTTTCCTGCATGTTCCCGGCCGCTGCCGCAGTTTCCACAGACGCGGCGGCGCTGACTGTCTCCTGCATGGCCGCAGCTGTGGCCACAGTCTCCGCTGCGGTAAGCTTTGACGGATCGATCACGATCACACCGATAGAAACCAGGTAAATCCCCGCACCCACAAGAAGCGCCACAACCAACGCCAGCAGAAATATAAGGACACCTCGCAGTATTTTTTTCATACACGCCACCTTTTGTTCTCAGCTCTTCACAGTTGTTTCTTCTTTTAAATCAGATTGTAATTTTATGTAATAATTCGGTTTTTCCGCTTTTTCCGCCGATTCCTGATAAAATTGTAGAGCTTATCTTTCGTTTTGTCAAGCAACCGGGAAACGTGAAACAGGGAAAAGCCCGCTTTTTCCTCCATTTTTAACAGATAATTCATTTTTGCAGAGTCATGGAAGGGCGGCAGGCGTCTGCTGTTCTTCGGGCCATTTCGCTATGCGCGGTTTTCTTTCCCCTTTTTCACGCATTGGAAAACGCTTACCCGGATCAATCGGCTGATACCGGTAAGAGATGAAACATTCATCCGTCACAATGGCGCTTCCTTCTTTATAAAACCGAACGGTTTTATAAAGAAGCAGTATGAAACAGCGCGCTGTCAGGCTGCCCTTTCTTTACAAATTCGAAACATTTTCAGATAGGAACAATGTTATGATAACGAGCGGAGATAAGGGGAAGCCGCGCTTGAATCAAACGGTACCGCCTGTCCCCCTTTTGCTGGTGTCCGGCGATATTCAAAACGTCGGAACCTGATCAGACGTGACATTATTTCGAAAATGCAATCTCAGGAGGATCAATTCATGGCAGACAGGAAATTCGACAGAATGCTTCACGGCGGCGACTATAATCCGGAGCAATGGCTGGACAGTCCGGAAATTCTTGACATGGACCTTGCGTACATGAAAAAGGCGAACATCAACACAGTCACATTGGGTGTTTTTTCGTGGGCTGTTCTGGAGCCGGAGGAGGGAGTCTTTCACCTTGACTGGATGGCGGAGATAATTGACCGTCTTTATGAAAACGGCATTTCGGTCATTCTGGCGACGCCCACAGGAGCGCGCCCCAGGTGGCTGGCAGACCGGTACCAGGAAGTACTGCGGGTAGACGAAATGCGCCGCAGACAACTGTTCGGACTCCGCCATAATCATTGCTATACCTCTCCGATCTATCGGGAAAAAGCCGGAATCATCGATACGGAATTGGCAAAACGGTTTGGAAAGCATCCCGGCGTGATTGCATGGCACCTTTCCAACGAATGCAGCGGAGAATGTCACTGTCCCTTATGCCAGGAGGCATTCCGAAGTTGGCTGAAGGAAAAATACGGAACCATCGAAGCCCTGAACAGGGCCTGGGCAACGACCTTCTGGGGCCATATTTATAATCGCTTTGATCAGATTGAAAGCCCTTCTCCCATTGGCGAGCAGAGCATACACGGGCTGAATCTGGATTGGAAACGCTTCGTCACCTATCAGACTGCGGAGTTTCTGAAAAGTGAGAGAAACGCTATCCGCGATGCCGGATCGGATAAGCCTGTCACAACCAACATGATGTACGATTATCAGGGGCTGAACTATCACAAGCTTGCGGATGCCATCGACTTCATATCGTGGGACAGCTACCCCATGTGGCACGAGAAACCGGAATATCTGACAGCGATGGACTGCGGTATGCAGCATGACATCATGCGCAGCATGCAGAAAAAGCCGTTTTTACTGATGGAAAGCTGTCCTTCCGCGACAAACTGGCAGCCAATCTGTAAGCTGAAGAAACCAGGGCTTCTCCACGCGGCCTCCATGCAGGCAATTGCGCATGGTTCCGACAGCGTACTGTATTTCCAGTTCCGTCAAAGCCGGGGATCCTGTGAAAAATTCCATGGTGCTGTGGTGGATCACTATGGCGGCGAGGACACCCGTGTATTTCGGGAGGTTACTGAGGTGGGTGCCTCTCTGGAGAAGATGCAGCAGATCGCGGGGACGAATACCCGGTCCGAAGTTGCCGTGATTATGGATTGGGAAAGCCGCTGGGCGATGGAAGACGCGCAGGGTCCCAGGAATCAGGGCCTGTATTACAAGGAAACCGTGGAAAAGCTCTATTGTGCATTCCGCAAACAGGGACTGGATGTTGATGTGATTGACATGGAGCAGGACATAGAAGATTACGCTGTCGTGGCGGCGCCGATGCTGTATATGTTCCGGGCGGGCTTTGAAGAAAAGATCAGAAGATTTGTAGAAAAAGGCGGAAGGTTCCTGTTAACCTATTGGTCCGGTATTGTGGATGAAAACGATTTGTGCTTTCTTGGAGGCACGCCTCATGGACTGATGGATGTTATAGGACTTCGCAGCATGGAAATTGACGCGCTGTTTGATTGGGAGAGCAATTACGCCATCCCCGTTGGGGAAAACGGGCTGGGAATTCATGGCACCTACGTGTGCAGGAATTTGTGTGAACTTGTGAAGCCATCCACTGCGGAAGTCCTGATGCGCTATGGCGAGGATTTTTATGCGGGAATGCCTGCGCTTACAAAAAATAATTTTGGTGAAGGCACTGCCTACTATGTCTGTGCTGACTTCGAGCAGGCATTCTACGATGATGTGTGCGCGAGGATCGCAGAGGAAGCCTTAATCAGAAGGCCGGTTATCGATATCCCTGACGGGGTGGAGATTACCACCCGGGAAAATGATACAGACAAGTACCTTTTTGTGCAGAACTTTAACCGCCAGGCGGTAGAAGTGGCGCTTCCTATGCAGGAGTATGCGGTCTTTCTGGGACAGTACGATGGATCGATTCCTTCCTACGGTACCGTGATCCTGAAAAAGAGGAAGCCATCCGATACTAAAAAGGTTAAAGACCTTTTGATAGCACCGCAGGTGCGTTAATACGGATATTCCATAAAAATGGGAAATCCAAAGGATGGAACATTTTTATAGGAATATCCTATAAGACGAATTTTTGGTATTTTCTATTCCGAAAATACCAAAAATGACAGCGCCGTAAGGCGATGTCTTTTTGATAAAATGGAACCATTTTATCAAAAAATAGTATCAGAACTGTATGAGACGGCTTTTGCGGCGGTTCGCCGCAAAAGCCGTCTCATATTATTTCTGGATAAAATGGTTTCCTTTTATCAAAAATAGGATAACAGCATAATATCGTCCCGCGGGATTGTATCCGCTTCCGGAAACCGCGTGTTTTTTTGAAAAGGGGAGTTTTCTGCGGTTCCACCCGTTTATCCCCGGTATGGCTGTATATACCGTTCATGGCTTAAGCTTTGCGGTCGCGCGTGAACGCCGGACACAAGCCCCAGCATGGCGTAAATCGTAACCACCGACGAGCCGCCATAGCTGATTAACGGCAGTGTCAGGCCGATAACGGGCATGGCGCCGATGCACATACCCACATTGATCATAACCTGGAACATCAGCGCCGAGGCAGCGCCGAAGCAGATAAGCTTGCGCATATAGTCCTGGCACTTCACTCCCACGTAAATGCAGCGGGCGATGATTGCCATCTCCATCAGCATCACCGCCACACAGCCAAAGAACCCCAGCTCCTCCCCAATGGAGGAGAAGATATAGTCTGTATGCTCGGCGAACAGGCTCCCGGCCTGGGTGCGGTTGCCGTTGAACAGGCCCTGTCCCGTCAGGCCGCCGCCGGTCAGGGACTGCAGGTTCATTTTATAGTGGTAGCGCTCGTTGATACCCTGGGGATCGATGGTGTCATCAAACAGAATCCGAATCCGGTTCTGCTGGTATGTGTCCAGGAGTGGCCACAGAATGGGGAAGCAAACCGCGATGCCGGCAATGGCCAGCACGAACCACCACAGACTGACGCCGCCGGCAAAGGCCATACCGATGAAGATGAACACAAAGATCAGCGACACGCCGGCATCCCTGGACACCGCCATGTTCAGGCCCACCAGCAAAAACAGGTGGAAACACATATGGATAACCGACACAGGGTGAGAGATTCGGTTCTGATGCGACGCCATGACAGACGCCATAATAATGATATAGGTGATTTTACAGATTTCCGCAGGCTGGATGTTGATAATAGGAAGATCCAGCCAGCTTCGGTTGCCGGTGTTGTTGTCCGTGCCAAGGGGTGTGATCAGCAGCAGAAGAAGGAAGCAGTTGAAGATGACCATGGCCGTCCGATGCTCGGAGAGAAATTCTATATCCAGAGAGGACACCAGGGCATACATCACCACACCCAGGAAGGTTGCAGCCAGCTGAACGGCGATGTAACGGAAATTACCGTCAAATTTATCTGCGGAGGTGGCGCTGGCAATGCACACGATGCCGAAGCCGGAAACGACCAGGCACAGAACCAGCAGAAATATGTCGCCTTTTTTGGTAAAGTCCCTCAGCTCGTCCAGGTAATGACGCACGCCCTCGCCTCCTTTTCCTTTTTCCGGTGTATTATACCATCGATCCGGAGAAAAGTAAATAGATGAAATGTAAACAATTGGATACCCGGCGAAGCGCCTCTATCCCGGGGTCTGCTCCAGACGAACGCCGATTTCACCATAGGACAGGCTGGCCGTTTCCCCGTCATCATATCGAACCAGCAGCCGGCATTCGTCATCGATTCCGCAGGCAACGGCGCTGCGGGACTGTCCGAAAACGGTAATCGGTCTGCCAACCACCAGGCTTCGGCTGCGATATTCCCGAATGTACGGCGTCTGATCCGATGCTGTGTAGCAATCCAGAAAACGGTTGAGAAATTCTCCCGCAAGCCGGTTCTTCCCGTCATTGCGGGCGCTGTCAAAAACCGTTCCCGCGATATCCTTCAGTTCCCCGGGAAACCCGTCCTTCGGCGGGTAGATGTTGACCCCCGCTCCCAGAACCGCGTATTCCAGCGTTCCGCTTTCCAGGCCGAAAGCCCCCTCCGTCAGGATGCCGCAGACCTTTTTCCCCCGGACAAAAATGTCGTTGACCCATTTGATTCCGGCGGACTCGCCGGAAACGGCTTCAATGGCCCCGCACATCGCCACTGCCGCCAGCGCTGTCAGTCGGGCCGTATAGCGGGCAGGTCGAAGCAGGATGCTCATGTAAAGCCCGGTACCCTCCGGGGAGTAAAAGCTCCGTCCGTAGCGCCCCCGGCCCTCCGTCTGTGCGTTGGAGATCACCGTATAGCCCTCCGGATACCCCCGATCGGCCTTTTCCCGAAGCAGGGTGTTGGTGGATGTGGTTGCGGAAAGCACCGTAAGCTCCATGGACCGGTAGGCGGGCTTCAAATATTTGCAGATTCCCTGGGGGGATAGGATGTCCGTTTCTTCGGAAAGGCAGTAGCCCCTGTTGGTGACGGCATCGATGGAATATCCCTCCTGACGGAGGGCGTTTACCGCCTTCCACACCGCCGCTCTGGACATGCAAAGCTTCCGGGCAGTTTCTTCTCCGGAGAAATAGATTCCCTTATTGGCCTCCAGCAGCTCCAGCAGCTTTTCCTTCGTTGTCATATTATCCTCCAAAACGGCACAGTGCGCTCCACTGGCAGTCCCCGCAGACCTTCTCCCGCTGTCCCGGCAGAAGGATGTCCCGGTATACCCGTTCCTCCAGAGTCTGATAGGGCATGATATCCCCCACGGACAGGCCGCAGCGCCGGAGTACCTCCCGGTCGTAACGGCTTACCTTCTGCTCACTTTCGCAGCGGCCCCGGGTGTTGTTGGGACACGCGGCGCAGATGTCATCCGCACCTCCGGCCAGGCAGATCAAGGGGTTTTCCTCCAGGCCGTCCTTGACCCCTGCCATGTTCTCCACAAATGCTCCGCTGTAGCCCTTCCCCTGAAAAAAGCGGAGGCACAGCCCATGGTGAGGCCGGAGGCTGTACGGTCGTTTCTCCACAGCGCGGCCCTCAGCGCAGACGGATTACGGCGGCCAGCCTTCTGCGCAGAACCATGGCCAGAACAATCTTGACCGCGTCCGGAAGGATATAGGGAAAAACGCACCAGCCCAGGGCCGTCCACACTCCGATGGCCCCGACAGTTCCGGCGTAGACCTGCATGAACCAGACGGTTCCAAAGGCATAGCACACCAGCAGTCCCAGCACCATGGACAGTGCCAGCACCCAGGGCTTTTTCCCCAGCAGATGCTCCATGAGCCACATCACCAGCGCCGAAAACAGAAAACCCACGATGTAGCCGCCAGTGGTACCCAGCAGGCAGCCGATACCGCCGGAAAACTCGGCAAACACCGGAACGCCCACCGTTCCCAGCAGCAGATAAACCAGCACTGCCAGCGTACCGCGCTTGCCTCCCAGCACGCCCACCGTCAGAAAAACGCCGAAGGCTTGCAGCGTAAAGGGTACTCTGGCCGGAATCGCGATCCAGGAGCATACTGCGATCACCACGGCAAACAGGGCAATATACGCCATATCCGCGGTTCTGATTTTTGCTGAGGCTGACGTCACCATAATGGGATCCTCCAAACGGTAAAAAATAGATTTCGCCGGAAGTATAGCACATCCCCCTCCTATTGTCAACTTTAATTTTTTTATAGTTTACAATCGGGCATTTCCCATAGGCGCAGGGGGAAGCCTTACAGAAGCGGCAGCCGGCGCTGCGAAAGCACCGGCTGCCGCTTATATTCCGATTATCAGGATTCCGTCACGGCGGCAACGCCGGAAAATGCGTTCACCCTGTCCTGCATATAAAAGAGCGTGCTGCCTTCGCCGGCTGCATCCGTGCCGCCCGGATTCCCGTCCGGGAAATCCGCTCTGTCCGGCATCGTGGGCATCCCGCCCTCCGCGTCCTCTGGCATTCCGCCGCCAAAGCCTCTGCCTTCTTCGGAGTCAGCCGGATCGCCTTCCGGAAAGCCGTCCGGCCGCTTGCCATCCCGTCCCGCGAAATCCCCCTCCGGCACGGTTTCGCCCTCCGGGAGCGCAAACTGCCCGCCGTCAAAGCCTCCGTCTGCGTCGGGCCGACGCCCGCCCATGCCGCCGAAGCCCATGGATACGTCGGTGCCGGTATACCGCATTTGGACGCCGCCTGAATAAGCCGTAACGGTTGCCGCGTCATAGACACCGCCGGTTTCGCTGCCGGTGATGGCGCCGTCAAGATAGACGAAATAGCTTTCTCCCTGGGTAAACTGCGGGCAGGACAGTACCGCGCCCATATACTGACGCATATTGTCCCCCAGAACCTCATCCTCGCTGGGGTCATAGGCAAAGATCACGGTGCCATCTTCCTTCGTCACCACAATGGCGCTTCCGCTGCTTTGGTACTGGGCAAACTGCAGATTCATGGTTACCTGATCGGAATTGCTTTCTGCCCAGTCCATGGTGGAACCCAGGGCAATCACGGTGCCGCCGTTGATATAGGAGCCAAGGTCGGAATCCAGGCCGGCATCGGAGGCGGGATTGGCAGAGGACACAACAGTGCCGCCGTTGATGACCAGGTAGCCGTTGGAATCAATGCCGTCGCCCTCGCTTCCCAGCCCCGCGATGATGTGCAGGCTGCCGCCGTTGATGGTGGTAACAGAAACGCCGTCCTCGTTGGTGTTGATTCCGTCATTTCCGGCACGAATGGCGATATCTCCGCCGTAAATGGTCAAATGCAACTCGGTATCCAGGCCCTCGTTTTCCGCGTTCAAATTCAGGGATCCAGGCCCGTAGACATTCATGGACATATAGGAGTAAATTGCCCCGTCCTGTTTCCACAGCTTCTTTTCCCCCTCGGCGTCCTTATAGATGCGGGCCACATAGGAGCCGGACACCCGGTTCTCACCGTAAAGAATCAGATTTGCGCCTGCGGCGGCGGTGTCCACATTGGCCTGGGCAGTTTCCGCAGACCAGTTTCCGTCACATTCATAGACATTGAGAAACAGGATGGCAGGGGCCACGGTGCAGGTGATGTCGGCATTTTCCAGAATCAGCTCCACCACGGCGTCGGGGTCGCCGTAAGCGTCATCTCCCAGGTCTATGCGGATCTGGCCTGCGGAAAGCGTTCCGCTGATCCGGTAGACGCCGGGGGCGGTGATGTTGACTACAGTGTGGGCAGCGGCTTCTTCTGCGCTGTGGCGCTCATTTTCCTCACCCTCGCCGTAGGGGTTGCCGCTTTCATAGGTTTCCCTGTCCTCATAATAGATAATGTCCCGAGAGG
The DNA here is from genome assembly GCA_964618385.1 of uncultured Oscillospiraceae bacterium. GTDB lineage: Bacteria > Bacillota > Clostridia > Oscillospirales > Oscillospiraceae > Faecousia. The sequence goes on from CAZUAN010000003.1 coordinate 20,604, forward strand.
TAGAAACGGCCTCCGTCTCCCCGCCGCCGTTGACGGTGATGCCCTCGTCGGAAAGGACAATGGCGGTTTCCGAATCAAAACGGGAAACGCGTTCGGAAACAGACTGGGTTTGCGCCGGAGCCGCTTCGGTGGATGTGGCAGTTTCCGCAGCGGCAGTTTCCGCAGCGGCGGTTTCCGCCGCAGGATTGGCTGCGCAGCCGGTAAGCATCAACGCGGCCAGCAGCAGGACAAGTAATTTCTTCATAAGGATGCCTTCTTTCATAATGAATTCGCTCTGCGCAGGGTTATACTCGAGCTTGATCAAACCCTTCCGTCCCAATTCCGCGGCTATCCCATACATCACAGACAGCGCAGCGTGGGTTTGCGCGCAGATCCCGGATTCCAGAACGGGATCAGAAATCAGGAAGCAGGATCAGTATACCGCAAAATGCTGAACGGAGCCTGAAAGTTAAGGCATTTGCGTACATTTTTTCCCGAAGGAATAAAGGAAAGGAGGAGCAGACGGTTCTGCTCCTCCTTCGCAGGTTGCGGTTATTCCAGCTCGAACACGCCGGTGTAAAGCTGATAGTAGGTTCCCTTCTGGGCAATCAGATCGTCATGGGTGCCGCGCTCGATAATGCGCCCGTGATCCAGCACCATGATGCAGTCGGAATTCATAACGGTACTCAGGCGGTGGGCAATGACAAAGACCGTCCGTCCCTTCATCAGAGCGTCCATGCCATCCTGCACCAGCTTTTCCGTGCGGGTATCGATGGAGGAGGTGGCCTCGTCCAGAATCATGACAGGCGGATCGGCTACCGCTGCCCGGGCAATGGCGATCAGCTGGCGCTGGCCTTGGGACAGGCTGGAGCCGTTTCCGGTCAGAACGGTATCATAGCCCTGGGGCAGCCGCGTGATGAAATCATGGGCATTGGCCAGCTTCGCCGCGTGGATGCAGTCTTCGTCGGTGGCGTCCAGCTTGCCATAGCGGATGTTGTCCATAACGGTGCCGGTGAACAGGTTGGTATCCTGCAGCACAACACCCAAGGAGCGCCGCAGATCCGGCTTGCGGATTTTATTGATGTTGATATTATCGTAGCGGATTTTGCCGTCTGCAATGTCATAAAAGCGGTTGATCAGGTTGGTGATGGTGGTTTTTCCCGCGCCGGTGGCGCCCACAAAGGCGATCTTCTGGCCGGGATTGGCATAGAGCGTTACATCGTGCAGCACCGTCTTTTCCGGCACATAGCCGAAATCTACATCGAACATGGTAATATCGCCATTCAGTTCGGTGTAGGTGACGGTACCCTCGGCCTTGTGGGGATGCTTCCAGGCCCAGTGGCCGGTCCGCTCCGGCGTCTCGGTGACGCTTCCGTCCTCCCCGATCTTCGCGTTGACCAGAGTAACATAGCCGTGATCCTCCTCCGGTTCCTCGTCCATCAGATCGAAAATACGCTCCGCGCCGGCCAGGGCCATGACAATGGAGTTGATCTGATTGCTGACCTGGGAAATGGGCTGGTTGAAGGAACGGGACAGCGTCAGGAAGGAGATCAGTTTGCCAAGGGTGAGCAGGCTGCCACCGGAGTACACCGCCAGCAGGCCGCCGACGATGGCAAGAATCGCGTACTGGATGTATCCCAAGTTGTTGTTCACGGGCCCCATGATGTTGGAGTACGCACCGGCGCGGAAGGCGTTCTCCCGGAGCGTGTCATTCAGTTCGTCAAATTCCTTTTTGCAGGTTCCTTCATGGCAGAAGACCTTCACCACTCTCTGGCCGTTAATCATCTCCTCCACATAGCTGTTGACCGCGCCTAGCGCGCTCTGCTGGCCTATGAAGAAGCCCGCGGATTTCCCCGCCACGACTCTGGTGACGTAGACAATCACCGACACAGTGGCCAGCAGGACAACGGTCAGAATGGGGGAGGTAATCAGCATGGCGATAAACACCACGACCAGCGTTGCCACAGAGGAAATACACTGGGGAATGGACTGGGACAGCATCTGACGGAGGGTATCGATGTCGCTGGTGTAGCGGCTCATCACATCGCCCACGGGATGGGTATCGAAATAGCGGATGGGAAGGGTCTGCATATGGGTAAACATCTCGTCCCGAATGGTTTTCTGGGTTCCCTGCCCTACCTTGACCATCAGGAAATTATACAGGAATGAGGATACAATTCCCACCAGGTAAATGCAGACCAACATGCACAGGAATTTCACCAGCGGGGCGTAATCGGGATCGGTCTGGGCCAGCATAGGGGTAATGTAGCTGTCAACCAGCGTGCCCAGAGACGCGGAGCTGACCGCCATGGCGATGGCGCTGAAGATGATGCAGATCACGACGATGACCATTGTCACCTTGTATTTGCTGATATAGGACAGCAGCCGGACAATGGTCTGCTTCGGATTCCTGGCCGTGCGGCTATCGCCGCTCATTTTTACAGGGGGCATTATTCGTTCCCTCCTTTTGTCTGGGAGTAATAGACCTCCTGATAGATGGTGGAGGTTTTGAGCAGCTGCTCATGGGTACCCTGATCAACGATTCTGCCGCCGTCCATTACCAGAATCAGGTCCGCGTTCTCAATAGAGGAAACCCGCTGGGCGATGATGATTTTGGTGGTATCCGGAATTTCTTCCCGGAACGCCTTACGGATCATGGCGTCGGTGTGGGTATCCACGGCAGAGGTGGAGTCATCCAGAATCAGAATCTGAGGCTTTTTCAGAAGCGCCCGGGCAATGCACAGGCGCTGCTTCTGGCCGCCGGAGACATTGGTGCCGCCCTGCTCGATGTGGGTATCGTACTGGTCCGGAAACGCCTGGATGAAATCGTCGGCGCAGGCCAGCTGGCAGGCCCGGATTATTTCCTCGTCGGTGGCGTTCGGATCGCCCCAGCGCAGATTATCCTTAATGGACCCGGAAAACAGCTCGTTCTTCTGCAGCACCATGGAAACCGAGTTCCGCAGCGTGGTAATGTCGTAGCTGCGCACGTCAATGCCGCCCACCCGGACAATGCCCTCGGTAGCGTCATACAGTCTGGGGATCAGCTGAACCAGGGTGGATTTGCTGGAGCCGGTGCCGCCCAGGATGCCCACGGTCATACCGGCCTCAATATGCAGGTTGATGTCCTCCAGCGCGTTGCGGTTTGCCTTCTTGGAATAGCGGAAGGACACATCTTCAAAGTCGATGGAACCGTCGGGGACTGTCGTAACCGGAAGCTCGGGATTGCTCAGATCCGGTGTTTCCGTCAGAATCTCCGTGGTACGGCGCAGAGGAGCCCGGGTCATGGTCAGCATGACAAATACCATGGAAACCATCATCAAAGAACTGAGGATCTGGGTGGTATAGGTGAACATGGAGGTCAGCTGACCCGTGGTCAGTCCCATAGCGGCGTTGTTGCCGGACTGGACCACCATGGTAGCGCCGACATAGGAGATGAAAAGGATGCACGAATAAACTGCCAACTGCATCAGGGGGTTATTAAACGCCATCGTGCGCTCGGCTTTGCAGAAGTCCTTATAGATTTCGCCGGAAACGGTGGTAAATTTCTCTGTCTCCCGGTCCTCCCGCACAAAGGACTTGACCACACGAATGCCATGCAGGTTCTCCTGAACCACGTTATTCATCTTGTCATAGGTTCGGAAAACCCGGTCAAAAATGGGATGTACAGAGCGGATGAGCAAATACAGCCCCACGCCCAGCAGGGGCAGCGCCACGCAGTAGACCATGCACAGTCTGGGGCTGATGGAGTATGCGTTGGTAACAGCCAGGATCAGCATCATCGGGCAGCGGATGGCCATGCGGATCGTCATCTGAAACGCCATCTGAATATTAGCCACATCCGATGTCAGGCGGGTGACAATGCTGGATGTGGAGAATTTGTCAATATTGGAAAAGTCGAAGGTCTGCACCTTGTAATACATATCATGGCGCAGGTTCCGGGAAAATCCGGTGGCGGCGTAGGACGCGAAAACAGCCGACGCGATGCCGAAGACCAGAGACAGCAGGGCATACAGCACCAGCATACATCCGTATTTCACCACGGCACCCATATCGCTTGCTTCTACGCCAAGGTCTACGATCTTGGCCAGTACCAGCGGGATCTCCACTTCCATATATACCTCGCCGGCCATGCAAAGGGGACTTAAAATGGTTGCCCATTTGTATTCCCGGATACACCGGGCAAGTCGTCTTATCATTCGTTTGGTTCCTCCTTGTGTTGGTGATGGCACGGGCTTTCGCCCATGTTCAAAATGGCCCGTTCCAGAAACGCCATAAACTGCGCCTGCTCCTCCGGCGTAAAGTCTTTTACAATGCGTTCCTCTATCTCCCGGATAGTCTGGGACACCTTTTCATAGTATTCCTCGCCCTTGGGCAGGACATGGATTCGCTTGCGTCGGCGATCATGAATATCGGTGCACAATTCTATGAATTCCTTTTTCTCCAGACGGGAAAGCACCCCGGAAACGGTGGGGTGGCTCAGGTGAAAGCGTTCTTCAATATCCTTCTGGCATGGAGGCTCTGCACAGTGGGTGAGATACCCGATCAGGTGGCCCTGTGCGGATGTCAGCTCCATTTCCTCCAGCGCCGCAGTCATGGCCTGGGTGACGCAGCAGTGAAGTCTGCGAATCTGCGGCCCATAATGCTGTTGCAGGGAATCACCTCCCAAAAGCAAAATGGTAGCATGCTACGGATCAGTTTAGCACAGGACACTGCAATATGCAAGGGGGTTTAAGAAAAAATTTACAATTCCCGGGGCCGCCCCGGGTCCAGGCTCTTTGCCATTCTCCGCATTGCGAAGCCGCTGCTTCCGTGATAGAATATCCGCAAACGGCAGGAGGTACGTAGCATGAAGCGAAGCAAACCGGCCCTGGCCGTGCTGCCACTGGCAGCCGCAGACGATTTATTCAGGGGTTCCCTAGGTCTGGTATGAGATGCCGGCAGTGTTCTATACGGATGAATACGTGGAAGACAGTGTTGAGGTCCATTACGTTGATAAGCTGGTCACGCTGATTACCGGCGCGGAAGCCTAGGGCGGCGGCCGGTTCGGAGTGGCTGCCCGGCGGAAATCATTTTTGAAAATTTTCTCACCCCCGGGGCATACTATGCCGGGGGTGAGAAACATGAAAGAGGACGAAAAGAAGCCCATTCCCTGGGAAGCCGCCGACCCCAAGCCGCCGGTGATCCAGTCCGGGCATTTGGAGGACAAGGCCCGGAACTGATCCCGTTTCCCCATAAAAATGTTTCATTTTTATGGGGAAGGGGCTGTAAAAAGCGAAAAAACAGTAAAATCCCGCAGAAGGTTTCCAAACCGGGCCCTCTGCGGGATTTTATCCATTTCCGGAAAAAGCAGGTTTTCTGATGCTGTTTCCTTATAAAACTGCTTCATCAGGCGCTTCCTATGAAAAAGTTCCGTTCCGGCGAAGGAAATTTTTTCATAGAATCTCCGTATCCCGCCATTCTGAACGCGCCTGATACTAGGGAAGCTCTGATTAAAAAGGTTGAAAACCTGTTTATAGCACCGGATTATCCATAAAAATGTGAAATCCAAAGGATGGAACATTTTTATGGAAAATCCGTATGAACTGCCCCAGGGATTACTTCTGCTCACCCCTGAGCCGGCTTTTGGCGTCCTCCACGGACTCCCCTTCTCTGGTAAAGAGCTTGTCCACAAAGAAATTCTCGACCTTTGTGTAAGTATCCACTGCTCCCGTTTCCACCTTTTTGTAAGCGCCGACAACACCGTCCTCGATTTTCTGATACGCATCCACAACGCCGTGCTCCACGGCTTTGCGGACATCTCCGGCATCCAGGCTTGCCGCGCCGGAATCACATTGCGCAGCCGGAAATGCTCCGGCGGTATCCGCGCCGTTGAGGTTGGAGTCATGCTCCATAGCCTTTACCACATCTTCCGCAATGCCACAATCTCTGGCAGGAGCAGCAGCCTGCTCAATCAGTCCCTCTTCCATCATCCACTGCACCTCGTCGTGGATGGTTTGCTGGTAGGGCCGGGTGGTGTAGCCCAACTCTTTCTGAGCCTTGGTGCAGTCAAAATCGTTGTTCCGCGCCAGATTGTAGACAGAGAAGGTGGTCATCAGGGGCTTTTTCCCGGTTTTGGCGGCCTGCTTTTCCATGCCCTGGGCAATTTTGTCCGCCAGATTCAAGGGCAGATAGAACGGGATCTTCCGGCAATGGCATTCCTCATAGAGCATATCGCACAGCTCCTTCAGCGTCACTGGCTCGTTGGCAAGGATGTAGCTCTCACCGGTTCTGCCCCTGTCCACAGCGGCAATGGTTCCGGCAGCCAGGTCCCGGACATCGCACAGGTTGAAGCTGCCTTGCATTCCCATGGGCATCTCCCCCTTGATGATTTGCAGCAGAGTGCGGTTGGTTTCTCCCAGTGCGTGGTCATTGGGGCCAAGAATGCCGCTGGGAAGGACAATGCAGGCATTCAGACCCATAACCCGGACAGCGTCCAGCACCATCTGAGACGCCTTGGCCTTGGACTGGGAGTAAGCACCCACCACCTTAGCGGGGTCGCAAGGCTCAAAATGATCCACCTCCTGGATCTTGGTTCCGTGAGGTGTCTCGGGAATGGCGCCGGTGGAACTGACATAGACCAGCTTCTCGCACTCGGGATGGGCCAGGCATTGGGTAATGATGTTCCGGGTACCGCCCACGTTGACGGCCATCAGCTTCTCGGAATAGGCGGGATCCACTGTTACCATGCTGGCGCAGTGAATGACTACGGATGTCCGGCCCTCGGGGACAGTGAAAAACGGCTCCAGGGAGGCCGCGTCGGTCAAATCTCCCAGCACCACTTCCACTTCTTTTGGGATATACTTGGCCGAGCTGTCATTGGGCAGAACCAGGGCGCGCACCTTGCAACCCCTTTCCAGCAGCTGCAAGCAGACATTGCTGCCAAGGAAACCCGCTGCCCCGGTAACCAGATATGTGCGATTGTGATTCATGATTCTGACATCTCCTGACTTGTTTTTGATGTCACCAGAATACCCCCGGGATGTTTGGGCGATGTTGTTGTTATGTTTCGGAAATATGAATTCTGTTCCGGCCGGGTGCCGCCGTTCTCCCCGGTACTCCGCAGGCAGGCCCGGAGCCATTTTTCCTTTGCGCAGGCGGGGCTTCCCTGTTTGGATTTGGGGCTGCAGGAACCGTTTCCTTCCGTCAGGATAAAAATGCGCCGGCGCTTCCGCGCCGGCGTTGGATACGGTTATTCATACTGGGTGGGCTTGACATGCCAGAGCTCCTCCGCGTACTGACGGATGGTGCGGTCGGAAGAGAATTTTGCGGAGGAAGCCACGTTCATCAGGCACTTGCGGCCGAAAGCCATGCGGTCGGCGTAGTCCCGGTTCGCCCGCAGCTTCGCGTCAAAGTAGGAAGCATAGTCCAGCAGCAGGTAGTACTGATCCGCCTTGTGCCAGCTGGCCCCGTCCAGCAGCGCGTGGAACAGCTCCCGCTGGCCGTCATCGGTGGGTACGGTGCCGTCCACCAGGGTGTTGATGGCACGGCGCAGGTCAGCATTGCTGTCGTAAATGCCCCGGGCATAGTAGCTGTCCTTGACAGCGCTGATCTGCTCCACGGTATGGCCAAAGATATACTCGTTCTCCATACCGGCCTCCTGTGCGATCTCCACGTTGGCGCCGTCCAGAGTCCCCAGAGTCACGGCTCCGTTGAGCATCAGCTTCATGTTGCCGGTTCCGGAGGCCTCCGTGCCTGCGGGAGAAATCTGCTCGGAGATGTCGGCAGCGGGGATGATATGCTCGGCATAGGAGCAGTTATAGTTCTGGATAAAGACCACCTTCAGCTTGTCACTGACCGCTGGATCATTGTTGACCATCCTGGCCACCCGGTTGATATAGCGGATGATGGCCTTGGCCCGGACATAGCCGGGAGCCGCCTTTGCCCCGAACAGATAAACTGTGGGATGGAAGTCCGGCAGGCGGCCTTCCTTCAGGCGGAAATAGATATCCACAATAGACAGGATGTTCAGCAGCTGGCGCTTATACTCATGCAGGCGCTTAACCTGAACGTCAAAGATAAAGTCCGGGTTCAGCGTGACGCCCTCATGCTGGGCAATGACACCGCACAGCTGTTCCTTCTTTGTCCGCTTGACGGCGTTAAACCGGGCAATCGTTTCGTCATCAATCTGGGACTTCAGTCCGCCGACCAGCTCCAGATTCTTCAGGAAATCTCCCGGAACCTTGCTGGCAATCAGCTCGGTCAGCTCCGGATTGCACAGGCCCAGCCAGCGGCGGGGCGTAATGCCGTTGGTCTTGTTCTGGAAACGCTCGGGATATACCTGGTACCAATCCCGGAAGCAGTCATTTTTCAGGATCTGGGAGTGAATTTCCGCCACCCCGTTGACATATGTGCCCACATAAATGGAGAGATTGGCCATATGGGCGGTATCGTCCTTGACAATAAACAGATTGGGATGCTCCTGCTTCAGCTTCTGATCGATACGGCAGATGATGTCCACGATTTCCGGAACCACACTGCGCAGCAGATCCAGAGGCCACTTCTCCAAGGCTTCGCCCATGACCGTATGGTTGGTATAGGAGAAGGTCTTCTGGGCCACATTAAACGCGTCGTCGAAGCTCATGCCCTCCAGCATCAGCAGCCGGATCAGCTCCGGAATGGACATGGCCGGATGGGTGTCATTCAGCTGGACGGCGTAAAACTCCGCGAAGCGGCTCAGGTCGCCGCCATGGGACGTCTTGAAGGTGCGCAGCATATCCTGCAGGGAAGCGGAGCTGAGCACATACTGCTGCTTGATACGCAGGCGCTTGCCCTCCCGGGTGGAGTCATTGGGGTACAGCACCCGGGTGATATCCTCGGCTTTGTTTTTGGCGTCCAGCGCCCGCAGGTAATCCTGGTCATTGAAGGCGTTGAAATCCAGCTCCTGCTCCGCCTCGCACTGCCACAGGCGAAGGGTGCCGACATTGCCGGTACCGTAGCCGATGACAGGCATATCGTAGGGCACCGCCAGAACGGTGTGATCGGGGAACTTGATTTTTACGGTGTGGTTATAACGGCGGTAGGACCAGGGATCTCCGTACTTGGTCCAGTCATCGGCCTTTTCCACCTGGCCGCCGTCACCGTCAAAGCTCTGCTTGAACAGGCCGAACTTGTAGCGCAGTCCATAGCCGGACAGGGGGATGTTGGTGGAGGCAGCCGAGTCCAGGAAACAGGCCGCAAGACGGCCCAGACCGCCGTTGCCCAGGGCGTCATCCTCAATGTCCTCCAAAACGGCCAGATCAACGCCTCTCTGGGCAAACAGCCGCTTCATTTCATCCAGGATTCCCAAGTTAAACAGGTTGCTGTAGACCAATCGTCCAATCAGATACTCGGCGGAGATGTAGTAGGCCTTCCGTTCATACATACGGGTCTTCTTGGAATGGCTCCAGTTATCGGCAATCGCCATCATAACCGCCTGACCCAGAGCCTCGTGAAGCTCCTGGGGGGTGGCTTCCGTCAGAGCGACATCATAGGTATACTTCAGCTGTGCTTCTGTCCATTTCAGGATGTTCATACAATTCAGATTCATGTTACTCTCCATTCTAAGCGGAAAACGCTGTTTGTTTCATAATTCGCTGGCGCTGCACCGAAAAGCAGCCGGGTCGGGCGCCCGGATTCCGCAGATCGCACGGTGCTTTCAGCCTATGCATCACACCGTATTAAGGTAATCCTTTTTTTATTTTTTGTCAAGCAAAACCCGGCGCTTATTCACATTTTTGGCAGAATGTTCAGATTCTGCCCCTTTTTCTTCTTCGATATACCCCGGGATATACAAGGTCCCGCAGCGCCGCAAAGAATCCCCGAAAACGCAGGAACTGTCCAGCGCTTCCCCTTGGCAATGCGACAAAAACAGGCCTGCCGGTTGGGCAGGCCTGCTTCGTTATGGCACGATTACGCTTCCAGGTTGATGCCTGTCTCCTTGTTGAACAGGTGGCAGACATGGCCGGGGAAGGTGAAGCTGACACTGGAGCCATTGGACAGGGAGGCAACCTCCGCACCGGTCATATTCATCGTCGAAACAACCAGAACCACGTCACGGCCCATAGCGGTGACATGCAGATGGACAGAGGAACCCATCATTTCAGAGACATCCACCCTGCCGTCCACGCCGGGAGCCAGCTCAATGTGTTCGGGACGGACTCCAAGAATCACATCCTGCTCCGGCACGTCGGCAGCGGCCAGCTTTGCCTGCTTCTCGTCGGACAGGGTAACGGTGATCTTGTCCAGCTGGACAGCATACTTGCCGTCCACTTTAATCAGCTTTGCATTGTCGAATATATTCATCTGGGGCGTTCCGATAAAGGTTGCCACAAACAGATTGTAAGGATGATTGAAGACCTCCTGCGGGGTGCCGATCTGCTGGATAAAGCCATCCTTCATAATGACGATGCGGTCACCCAGTGTCATGGCCTCGGTCTGGTCATGGGTAACGTAGATGAACGTGGTGTTGATGCGCTCACGCAGTTTGATGATCTCGGCACGCATCTGGTTGCGCAGCTTGGCGTCCAGGTTGGACAGCGGCTCGTCCATCAGCATAACCTGAGGCGCACGGACAATGGCGCGGCCAATGGCCACACGCTGGCGCTGGCCGCCGGACAACGCCTTGGGCTTACGGCCCAGGTACTGAGTGATGTCCAGAATTTCCGCCGCTTCCTTGACCTTTTTGTCGATCTCGTCCTTGGGTGTATGGCGCAGCTTCAGCGCGAAGGCCATATTATCGTAGACGGTCATGTGGGGGTACAGCGCGTAGTTCTGGAAGACCATGGCAATGTCGCGATCCTTGGGGGCCACATCGTTGACCAGGCGGTCGCCGATATACAGCTCACCTTCGGAGATTTCCTCCAGTCCGGCGATCATCCGCAGTGTGGTGGATTTACCACAGCCGGAGGGTCCGACCAGAACAATAAATTCCTTGTCCGCGACCTCCAGGCTGAATTCCTGCACAGCCACGACACCTTTGTCCGTGATTTGCAGGTTCACCTTTTTTTCAGGCTGCTCGTCGTCCTTTTTCTTCTTCTTTTTCTTTTCGTCGTCGCCGTTGAAGGGGTAGATTTTCTTCACGTTCTTCAGGGTTAAACTTGCCATTTCTTTTCGGCCCTAAATGCACCGAGCCTTTCGCGTGCATTCTCGCATACCGGGAAGCGAAATCCCGGCAGCATTACGACAGGTCTCCACACTGCCGCACCGTGAGCCAGACGGATTTATCCTCCTTTATTTTAGCGGTACTGCGACTATTATTTTGTGGAGTAGGCGCAGTCCACCCGGATACTCCTATCGTATCACATTTCCCAATCTCTGGCAATTAGAAAATCCTACAGTTTCATCCGGAATTATTTGGGCAATTTGCCACAATTCCGGTGTTTATTTCAAAATATATCCATCCTCCGACGCCTCCAGCGAGGAACTGTAATAGGCTGCCATGGCCTTCTCCAGATAAACCGTGTCCGCCGCCGCCGCCGTTTCATAGCAGGAGTGCATGGCAAGCTGCGCAAGACCGATGTCCACCGTAGGGACACTGATATGGCCAAGAGAAATACGTCCCAGGGTAGAGCCGCCGGAGATGTCGGCCCGGTTGTGATAACTCTGGAGCGGGACGCCGGCTTTTCCGCAGACCTTCCGGAAAACCGCCGCAGAAACGCCGTCGGTGCAGTATTTCAGGTTGGCGTTGTACTTCACCACGATGCCCCCGCCCAGGACAGGCGCGTTGGCGGGATCGGCCAGCTCCGGATGGTTGGGATGGAGCGCATGGGCGTTGTCCGCGGAAATCATAAACGATTGGGCCAGCATACGGCTTAAATCCAGTCCCAAGGCCTGGCAGATGCGTTTCAAAACGTCCAGCAGCAGCATGGACGCCGCGCCCTGGGGGGAAACGGACCCCACCTCCTCGCTGTCAAAGATGCTCAGCACCGGAATCGCGCCGCTGGCTCCGGCGTTCAGGAAGCCCTGCGTACAGCCCCAGACGCACTGCAGATCGTCCAATGCCGCGGAGGAAATGTATTCTTCCGCAATCCCCCAGACAACAGCCTTCTGTCGGACGTACAGGTACAGATCATGTCCCAGGATCTTCCCTCCCGCCTCCTGCTCCAGCAGCGTCTGCAGTTTTCCCTGGGCGTCCTTTCCGCCAATGAGGGGCTGGACGTCCACGGCCGGGTTCCACTTATAGCCGTCGTTGATCTGGCGGTTCATGTGAATGGCCACGTTGGGAATCAGCAGCAGATCCCTGTCAATGTCAACCAGCTTGGAATGTACGCCATCCTCTGTCTCCACCAGCACCCGGCCGGCAATGGACAGAGGCCGATCCAGCCAGGGGCTGATAATCATGCTGCCATAGCGCTCCACCGCCACCTGGGTGTAGGCGCCGGACAGATCAAAGCGGTCCTTGACCTTCAGGGCGGGGTGGTCGGAATGGCTTGCACTCATGAGAAAGCCCGCAGGCGCCAGCTGCGGGATTCGAAAGGCGATTATTGTCGTGCCGCCCCGGCTCAGGTAATATTTCCCTCCGGGAACAAGGTTCCACTCCTCATGTTCCAGCAGCCGGGTATAGCCCGCGTTTTTCAGCTGGGAAGCTATGTAGCTCTGTGCGTGATAGGCGCTGTGCGACGCGTCCAAAAAGTCGCACAGCGCACGGATTTTCTGATTCATGTCATTTCCTCCGAGGTTCTGCCGCGAAACAGTCCGCGCTGTTCCGCATAGATTCTTTCGGCCCCATTGTACAACAGAGAAATCCTTCTGTCAACTGGAAACCAGCTTTTCTGTTATTTTGTCGAATTTTGTCGAAAAGTTTAGATTCTTCCCGTAAACCGCAGGAAAAAGTCGCTTTTTGACGAGCGATTATTTTTGTTTTTCCTTGCAAAAATGTCCGCTTCATGCTATGCTTTATTTGTCGCACACGGCCGCGCGCCGCGTACTGGGGAGTAAATTTACATGACAGGAGAGGAACGTATGGAACACGCAACAACTGTATTCATTGCCGACAGCGCTGAAGACTTTTGCAGCGGGTTGACCGCTGCGCTGCAGCGAGCCGACGGTTTTCATGTAGTGGGAACAGCCAATGACGGGGAACAGGCTATTCGCATGATCGAAGAACGGAAGCCGGATGTACTGGTGTTGGATCTGATGCTGGCAAAGAAAGACGGGATCAGCATTCTGAAATCCATCGCAAATATGGAGCGCAAGCCCATGACGCTGGCCACATCGGGCTTCGTAACGGAATATGTAGCTATGGCAGCAGCGAACCTGGGGGTTCGGTATCTGATGCTGAAGCCCTGCGACATGACCGCGCTGGTAGAGCGGCTGGAAGATATCCGGGGCGGGGAGAGCCTCCGGTATCCTGAGAAACGCCGCGCCGACAAAACCAGCATCGAATCCATGGTCACCAGCATCATCCACGAAATCGGTGTTCCCGCCCACATCAAGGGCTACCAATATCTGCGGGAGGCCATCATCATTGCGGTAAATGACATGGACGTCATCAACGCCATTACGAAGGTGCTGTACCCGCAGGTTGCCAAAACCTTCCAGACCACACCCAGCCGGGTGGAACGGGCCATCCGCCACGCCATCGAGGTGGCCTGGGATCGGGGCGATCTGGACACCCTGCAGCGGTTCTTCGGGTACACCGTATCCAATACCAAGGGCAAACCCACAAATTCCGAGTTTATCGCCCTGATCGCGGACAAGCTTCAGCTGCAGCTAAAGGCCGCCGAAGCGGCACAGTTCTGATTTATACTGATATGTAATAAAAATGTTTCATTCGAAGAATGGAACATTTTTATATAAAGGTAAAGGGAAACTCTGATGAAATCGGCAAGAACTGGCAGCGAGAGATTTTGACTCAGGTCAAGATTCCAAAATCGGAGGAATCCTGTATGTATTTCCCGATTTTGGAACCGCAGAGCTGGGGCAAAAGATCCGCTGTCCAGCCGCAGACGATTTCTTCAGAGGTTCCTTAAGCCTTGCCCAAGGGAAATTCTCCGCGCGGCGGATTCCGCA
>CAZUAN010000004.1:0-33494 GCA_964618385.1 uncultured Oscillospiraceae bacterium
GAAGGAACCGCCTGATGGCGCTTCCCTTTTGCGGCGAACCGCAGCAAAAGCCGTCTCATACCGTTCTTAACACACCTGCGGTGCTATAAAATGGTTTTTAACCTTTTTCATAAGAACAAGTATCACAATCGCAAGCAAAGGCATTTCCATCGAACAAAATATTGAACCAGGCAGCTTTTCTTAAGGAAAAGCTGAGAAATCGTGCAAGAAAGGAATCACGATATGTATCTGCTGTATTTTCTGCTATGGGTCATTTTCAACGGCAAATTCACATTGGAGATCTGTCTGTTCGGCGCGGTGATTGCGGCCGTGATGTTTGCATTTTCCTGCAAATTTATGGGCTACAGCATCTCGAAGGAAAAACATATCCTGCGAAAAAGCCTGGCCTTTCTCCGTTATGCCGGCGTTCTGGTAGCTGAGATCATCCATGCCAATTTTACGGTGATCCATATGATTTTCTCCCAACAGGAAGAACCGGAGCCGGCCTTGGTCTGCTTTCCTTCTCCCATGAAAACGGAGAGCGGTCAGGCACTCTTGGCCAACGCGATTACGCTGACGCCGGGAACCATTACCGTTTCTCTGGAAAATTCCGAATACGTTGTTCACTGCCTGGATGATAGCCTGGCGCAGGGAATCGACAATTCCCGATTTGTGCAGATGCTGTCAGAGCTGGAACAGGACTGATGTGCGCTTTTGTGCCTTTCGAATCCGTAACGTACGGAAACCCCGTCAAACAGTTTCTGTAATACTATTTCTGGATAAAATGGTTTCCTTTTATCCAGAAGACATCGCCTTACGGCGCTGTCCGTTTTGGTATTTTCGGAATAGAAAATGTTCAATCCTTTGGATTTAACTTTTTTATTGAAAATCAGTATAAAATCAAATAGAAGGAGATCAAACAATGGGAAACGGGATACCGGGCCTGGATCAGGCCTATCAAGCGCTCTTTTCAGCGGCTCTGATCCTTCTGGCAATCATGACCGTGCTGTGTCTGATTCGGGCCATCATCGGCCCCAGAACTGCGGATAGGATTGTCGCGGTCAACATGCTGGGTACCATGATTATGGTCATCATCGCCATCCTGACCGTGCTGCTGGGAGAAGGCTATCTGGCAGATATCTGTCTGATCTATGCCATGCTCAGCTTCCTGGCCGTGATCGTGCTGACCAAGGTCTATATGGGCGTCTATCTGGAAAAAAAGGAACACAAAAAACAGCAGGAAAAGGAGGAAACCCAAAATGGCAGTATTTGAATGGCTCCGTTTTTTTGCCGGCGCACTGCTGCTGATCGCCGGTCTGGGCATTTTCGCAATTGAAATATTCGGCGTTTTCCGCTTTCAATACGTTCTGAACCGGATGCATGCTGCCGCCATGGGTGACACCCTTGGGATTGGGTTCTCCCTGGCCGGGCTGATTGTGATGAACGGCCTGAACTTCACTTCCCTGAAGCTGCTGCTTGTCATTATCTTTCTGTGGTTTTCCTCCCCCACCTCCTCCCATCTGATCGCCCGCCTGGAGGTAACGACGGACGAACAGCCCCAGGAGCACTACCGTACCGTAGATCTGAAAACATTGGAATCCGAGCGGAAAGCCAAATCTGAAAAACCGGATACTCAAAGCTCCGCCCCGGCGGGTGAATCAGGCAAAGAGGCGTAATATGCAAATTTTTACTTATATTTTGCTGGGATTTCTTGTGGTTTGCGCCATTTCCGTAAGCCTGTCCAAGAACCTGTTAAACTCCATTCTGATTTACATGTCCTACAGCCTCATTATGTCCGTAATCTGGATTCTGCTGGAATCCCCCGACTTAGCGATTACGGAAGCGGCTGTTGGCGCCGGGATTACCAGCGTGCTGTTTTTCTTGACGCTCAAAAAAATACACGCCATTATGAAATCGGATGATTCGGACGAGGTGGAAGAGGATGAGTAAGAAATTACCGCAGGAACAGTATGAAAAGACCATATCCTACCGTCTGAAGCAATGGCTGGATGGGGTCCGGGATCCCTTCCTGGGCAACATGGAAATGCAGCCTCAGCGCCCGTATCAGGATGAGCCGGAGCATGCCGAGCAGCGAACGGCGGATACCAAGACTGTTTTTCAGCGCGTATACAATGTGAAGCAGAATTCCAATGTGCGGCTTTTCCAAACCATATACCGGGTATTCTGCGTCCTGTTCTGTATCTTTCTCGTGCTGATGCTGCTGTCCGCTGTCTCCAATCTGCCCATTGTCGGCGATGCGGATAAACCTACCAACAACGAAGTGGCAGCCCGCTACATAGAGCGCGGCTTGCAGGAGACTGGCTCAGTTAATATTGTCACCGGCATGATTCTGGACTACCGTGCATTCGACACTCTGGGCGAATCCCATGTATTGTTCGCCGCCACCTGCGTCGTGCTGATTCTGCTGCGAATCGACAAGAAAAAAGGCGCTAACAGCATCGCCGCCATGGAGGAAAACGACCGAGTCTACGAGCCGAAAAATGACGTCATTCTCCAGACCGCCGCCAAAATTCTGGTGCCGCCCATTGTCATTTTTGGCATTTATGTGATTCTGTGCGGCCATTTGGGGCCTGGCGGAGGCTTTTCCGGCGGCGCTATCGTAGGTGCGGGTCTGATTCTGTACCTGAACGCCTTCGGTTTTGCCAAAACAGAGCGGTTTTTTACCGCGAAAACCTACAAGATTCTCAGCTTCAGCGCACTGGCCTGCTACAGCCTGTTAAAATGCTATTCCTTCTACACGGGAGCCAATCAAATTGAGAGCGTCATCCCGCTTGGAACGCCTGGGGCAATCTTAAGCAGCGGTATGATTCTGATTTTGAACATCTGCGTCGGAGTTGTTGTTGCCGGAACCATGTACACATTCTACGTGATGTTCCGGAAAGGGGGATACTGAGATGAACCTTACGAATCTTCTGCGAAATTACGAGGAAGCGGTGGCGATGATCCTGTTCGGAATCGGCTTCTCAAATCTTCTTCTGCAGAAAAACCTGATTAAAAAAATTATCGGCCTGAATATCATGGACACGGCAATGTACCTGTTTCTGGCCCTGAAGGGCTATGTCAGCGGAAGAAAGGCGCCCATCGTCACCAACGGCGTGCAAAGCACGGAGGCATACATCAACCCCATCCCCAGCGGACTGGTGCTGACCGGTATTGTAGTGTCGGTGTCCGTGTCCGCGTTGATGCTGGCGCTGACCATACGGCTGTATCGCAGATACCACACTCTCGACCTCGACGAAATCTCAGCACGGCTGAAGCAGGAGGGAATCTGAATGGAACTCGTGCAGAATTTTCCCTCCCTGTCCATTATTCTGGCACTGTTTTCCGGGCCGCTGTGTTCCGTCCTGAGCGGAAAGAAAGCAAGGCGGGTCAACGCCGCCGTGATTATGCTCATCGGCGCCATGTCCGCAGCGGTGCTGCTGTTTACGCTGCAGACCGGCGAATCCTACATATATCAGATGGGCCATTTCCCGGCGCCCTGGGGAAACGAGATTCGGGTCGGCGTGCTGGAGGCATTCATGGCGCTGTTTTTCTGCGTCATCATGCTTCTGTGCATCATCGGCGGATCCAAAGAGCGGATTACGCGAACGGAGCCAACCAAGGAAAATCTGTATTATGTCATGGTAAACCTTCTGCTGTCCTCCCTGCTGGCGCTGGTCTATACCAACGACCTGTTCACCGCGTACGTGTTTGTAGAAATCAACACGATTTCCGCCTGCGGCCTGATTGTCATCCGGCAGAACGGACGCACCATCGAAGCCGCCACCCGGTACATGATTATGAGTCTGTTAGGGTCCGGTCTGCTGCTGCTTGGCATCTGCTTCCTTTACGATCTGACCGGACATCTGCTGATGAGCAATATTCAGCAGCAGGTTCAGCTCATCTTTGAAAATGGCGAATATCATATTCCGCTGATGATCTCTCTGGGGCTGATGTCGGTGGGCCTGGCCATCAAAAGCGCGCTTTTCCCTTTCCATTCCTGGCTGCCGGACGCCTATAGCTACTCGACGCTTTCGTCATCGTCCATTCTGTCCGCGCTGGTGTCCAAGGGCTACATCTTTCTGCTGATTAAAATTTTCTATCGGGTCATCGGCTTTGATATCGTCCGGGACAGCAAAGTGATCAACGTGTTGTTTGTGTTCGGCATTGCGGGCATGCTTATGGGCTCCATCAGCGCCATCCGGGAAAGCAATATCCGCCGCATGGTGGCTTTTTCCTCTGTGGCGCAAATCGGTTACATCTACATGGGACTGGGGCTTGGCACCACCGCCGGTGTAGTTGCCAGCATATATCACATTCTGTCCCATGCGGCTACAAAAGCGCTGCTGTTTGTCGCTGCGTCCGGCATCATGGATGCCTCCGGCAACAGCACCGACTTTTTCGATCTGACCGGCGTGGGATACCGGAACAAGCTGGCCGGCATGGCCTTTACCGTCGGCTCCCTGTCCATGGTCGGCTTTCCCGCGTTTTCCGGTTTTATTTCCAAATTGCTGTTTGCCCAGGCTGCTCTGGAAAGCCCCCACAAAATGCTGCTGACCCTGGTGGCGCTGGCAATCAGTACGATCCTGAATGCAATTTATTTTATGAAGACCGTAATCCGCATCTATACGCCGGAGAAAAAAGCCGTACTGCTGGAAAAGAATTTCCGAAAAGTAACAATAGCGGATCAGCCTGCGGAATCCGTCGCTTTGATCTGTTTCATCGTTCTGAATTTGATCCTTGGCCTTTTCTCGGAGCCTATTGTCACCTTGATTCTGGACGGACTGCAAATGTTTGCATAGGAGGCATAACGAATGGAGTTTTGGATTCTCACGCCGGTATTTTTGCCGGTGCTTGCCGGAATTGTCATACTGGCATCTCTGGCGGGGAAGAAACAAGAAAAAAGGGCCGAACCCACCCCTGCCGGGCTTCATCGGCTGCATGTAGGGGTGGGTGCGGTACTGATTGCGACCACAGTGCTGGCTCTGCTGGCTGCCTGGAGCGGAGAACACAGTGCGACGCTGTTTTATCTGTTGCAGGATATCCCGGTGTATTTTCACATCGATGCCGTGGGGAAGCTGTTCATAACCCTTGTGAGTATCGTGTGGACAGTCGTCGGAATCTACGCGTTTGTTTATATGCAGCATGAGGGAAAGCAAGCGCAGTTCTTTGGATTTTATCTAATCGTATATGGCGTCCTGGTAGGTCTTGTTTTTTCCGGAAATCTGGTAACGCTGTACCTGTTTTACGAACTGATGACCCTGACCTCTGTGCCGCTGGTGCTGCACAATGGTTCCAAGGAAGCGACCATGGCCGCCCTGAAATATCTGTTCTATTCCATGTGCGGCGCTTACCTTGGCCTGTTTGGTATTTTCTTCCTGTACAAATACTGCGATAGCCTGACCTTTACCGCCGGCGGCACTTTGAACACAGCTCTGGCCGGGGAAAACACCGGGATTCTGCTGCTGGCTGTTTTTGCCATGCTGATTGGTTTCGGCGTGAAGGCCGGTATGCTGCCGCTGCACGCCTGGCTGCCAACTGCCCATCCGGTGGCCCCTTCCCCCGCTTCCGCTGTGCTGTCCGCTGTCATTGTCAAGTCCGGTGTACTGGCCATCATCCGGGTGGTCTATTTTGTGGTAGGCGCGGATTTCCTTCGCGGCACCTGGGTACAGACCGCGTGGCTGACGCTTACCCTGCTGACTGTGTTCATGGGTTCGCTGCTGGCCTACCGGGAACCGGTATTCAAGAAACGGCTGGCCTACTCCACAGTCAGCCAGGCTTCCTACATTTTGTTTGGGCTGGCCGTCATGTCCCCCGCCGGGTTTACCGGCGCGCTGATGCACTCGGTGTTCCACGCTTTTATCAAGGGGGCGCTGTTCCTGACCGCCGGCATTTTTATCTTCTGCTGTCAGAAAACCCGGGTGGAGCAGTTCCAGGGGATCGGAAAGCAGATGCCGAAGACGCTTTGGTGCTATACCTTTGCGTCGCTGGCCCTGATTGGCATACCCCCCACCAGCGGATTTATCAGCAAATGGTATCTGGCGGAAGGGGCCATGGATGCGGATATTGGTGTATTCCGCTGGCTTGGCCCGGCGGTGCTGCTGGTCAGCGCCCTGCTGACCGCCGGATACCTCCTGCCCATCACCGTAAGGGGGTTCTTTCCCGGCAGGGATGCGCAGGCAGAAACGCTGCCAAACCTGGAGCCGTCACCATGTATGCTGATCCCGCTGGCTGTTCTGGCAGCCTTGGCTGTGCTGTTGGGCGTTTTCCCCGGACCGCTGGTCGAATTTGCCGGCAGGATTGCGGCGTCTGTCATGTAGCGGAGGCAGAACATGAACGCGGGTATTTTACTGTTTGTTGTTTTCTTTCCCATGTTGGCGGCGGTGCTGATCCCAATCCTTCCCTTCCGAAAGCGGCTTCACATGGAGCTTTACATAGAAGGGATTGTTCTGGTTACCACGGCGCTGGTTTTTGTCATGCTTTGGCATTTTCCCGAGAAAGAATTTGTCCTGTTCCGGTTTACCGGAAATCTGCGCATCAGCTTCAAGCTGGATGGGCTTGGCGCGGTGTTCGCGGGACTGATTGCCGCTTTGTGGCCGCTGGCCACACTGTACTCATTTGCGTACATGAAGCATGAGGGCCATGAAAAATATTTTTTCATGTTCTACACCATCACCTATGGTGTAACGCTGGGGATTGCTCTGTCGGAAAACATTGTATCCATGTACTGCTTCTATGAAATGCTCAGCCTGGTAACCCTGCCGCTGATCATGCATACCCTGACCCGGGAAGCAATATTGGCCAGCCGCACATATTTGTACTACTCTCTGGGCGGCGCGGCCTTCGCCTTCATCGGGATAATCTTTATTCTCAGCTACGGTACCACTTCCAGCTTTGTCCCCGGCGGTGTACTGGATACGGCGAGGCTGGAGAATGCGCCGCTGCTTCTGCTGATCTACGTGGTCTGCTTTCTGGGCTTTTCGGTCAAAGCCGCAATGTGGCCGTTTTCCAAATGGCTGCCTCAGGCGAGCGTAGCCCCAACCCCGGTGACAGCGCTGCTGCATGCGGTGGCTGTTGTGAAGGCGAGCGCGTTCACCGTTATGCGGATCACCTACTACAGCTTCGGCACGGAGCTTCTGCGGGGTACCTGGGCGCAAAACGTGGTCATGGTTCTGGTAATCTTTACCATCGTCTATGGGTGCAGCCGGGCGCTGAAGGAAACACACCTGAAACGCCGGCTGGCCTGGTCCACTGTCAGTAACCTGTCCTACATTCTGTTCGGCGTTGTCATCATGACGCCGCTGGGCCTGACCGGAGCGCTGTGCCACATGGTCTTTCACGCGATCATGAAAATCTGTCTGTTCTTCTGTGCCGGAGCCATCACCTGTCAAACAGGACGGCAGTACATCCACGAGCTGGATGGCTTAGGGCGAAAAATGCCAAAGGTATTCGGAATCCTCACCCTTTCCGGAATGGCCCTGATGGGGGTGCCGGGGCTTTGCGGCTTCATCAGCAAGTGGGTTTTGGTGCAGGCGGCGGTGGACAGTGAAAATCCACTGGCCTACGTGGGGATCGCGGCTCTGCTGATTTCCGCTTTACTGACAGCGATCTACATGCTGACAATCTCCGTGCGGGCTTTCTTCCCCGGCAGAGACTTCGACTATGGGAGACTGGAGGGCGCGAAAGACCCCAACTGGCTGATGCTTCTGCCCCTGAGTCTGCTTGCGCTGGCGATGCTTTGGTTCGGCCTGCATGCTGATCCGATAATCGATGTGCTGGAATCCGTCGCTGCCTGCGTAAGCTAGAAAGGAGAACCCGATTATGAATCAAAATCCTATGCTGGCTGTGCTCGTCTTTTATCCGTTCCTGGGCGGGCTGGCCTGCTATGCCGTTGGCAGGAAAAATGAGAGGCGTCGGGACTTCCTGGCCAATTTTGTGGCAGTCAGCGAGTTTTTGTTCCTGGCTGTGCTGGCGGCATCCACCGGCTCTGCTGTGGCAAGCGGCGCAGCGGCGGTTTGCACAATTCCCGCAGTCTGCGGCTTCGGTCTGAACTTTACTCTGGACGGCTTCCGGCTGGTCTACTGCCTGGTAGCCGCACTGATGTGGATGATGTCCACCTTGTGTTCCCGGGAATACTTTCTGCATCATGACCACCGGAACCGCTACTATCTGTTCCTGCTGCTGACTCTGGGAGCAACCATGGGGGTATTCCTGTCTGCGGATCTGTATACCACCTTTCTTTTCTTTGAGATCATGTCTTTCACCTCCTATGTCTGGGTGGTTCAGGAGGAAACCCGGCCGGCTCTGCGGGCTGCGGATACCTATTTGGCCGTAGCCGTCCTGGGGGGGCTTGTGATGCTGATGGGGATTTTTCTGGTCTATCACGAACTGGGAACCCTGGCAATGGATGAGCTGCTGCCAGCTGCCAGGGCATGCCCTGACAAAAAGCTGCTCTTTATCGCGGGATTGTGTATGCTATTCGGCTTTGGGGCCAAGGCCGGAGCTTTTCCGCTGCATATCTGGCTCCCAAAAGCACATCCGGTGGCTCCCGCTCCTGCTTCGGCGCTGTTGTCTGGAATTCTGACAAAAGCGGGAATTTTCGGCATTCTGATTATCAGCTGCAATCTGTTCCTGTATGACGCTGCCTGGGGCGCTCTGATTTTGGCCATTGGCGTACTGACCATGCTGGGCGGCGCGGTGCTGGCAGTTTTCTCCATCGACTTGAAACGCACTCTGGCGTGCTCGTCCATGTCTCAGATTGGTTTTATTCTGGTTGGCATTGGGATGCAATGCCTGCTGGGTGAGGAAAACGCCCTGGCCGTTCACGGCACGCTGCTGCACATGGTGAATCACTCTCTGATTAAGCTTGTGCTGTTTCTGGCCGCCGGCGTAATCTACATGAACACCCACTCCCTAGACTTGAACGAAATTCGGGGCTTTGGCCGCAATAAGCCGCTGCTGAAAGCAATCTTTCTGATCGGCGCGCTGGCCATCGGGGGCGTTCCGCTTTTTTGCGGCTACATCAGCAAAACACTGCTGCACGAAAGCATTCTGGAATATGGCGGCGGCTTGGTCCTGCGGGCTGTGGAATACACCTTTCTGTTCTGCGGGGGGTTGACCGTGGCGTATATGACGAAGCTGTTCGCCGCAATCTTCCTGGAACGGAACGCGGATCCGGAGGTTCAGCGAAAATTCGACCGGAAACAGCGGTATATGGACGGGCAAACCCGATTCGCTCTGACCGGAAGCGCAGCGGTGCTGCTGATATGGGGACTGTTCCCCCGCAGTATCATGGATCGGGCGGCACAGCTGGGGCAGGGGCTCATGCATCTGTCGAGTACCGGGCAGCCCGTTGCCTACTTCAGCCTGACGAACCTGGCCGGCAGCGCAGTTTCCGTCCTCATTGGCGCGCTGGTATATCTGCTTGTTGTCCGCCGGCTGCTGATGAAGCCGGGACGGGGTACCGTCCGGGCGTACGTCAACCTCTGGCCACAGTGGCTGGATCTGGAAGATCGGGTTTACCGCCCGGTTCTGCTACGGATTTTGCCATCCCTTTGTGCGTTTCCTTTTACGCTGTGCGCAAGGCTCAGGCCCATATGGTTCCGGGCAATCCCCACAATCTGCGCTGTAGGATGCAGGGTGCTGGACAGCTTCCCGGATCTTGTTCTGGTTGGTCTGCGAAAAAGCATCTATCGCGACAGTCCCCTGCCCTACGAGCCGGCGGAGGGCAATGCCGTGACCCTGGCCGTGGGTAAAGCGCTAAACCGTCTCCAGCGCCTCCGGGCGCGGATATTCCGCCGTCAAAATCCCGCAACGGATTATGTCCACGTCCTGGCCGTAAAGTACACGGAGTTCAAAGAGAACAGCATGCTTATCGGACGGAGCCTGTCCTTTGGTCTGATGCTGGCCGGCATCGGCCTGTGTCTGATGCTTATCTATCTGATTCTCTGGTAACCGGATAAAGATACCGGGTGCGTTCCCTGTATGGAACGCACCCGGCCGTTCTTTGCGTTTGGAATGGGCTATGTATAGGTTTTGATGATTCCCAGCGCAATTTCCCGACGGCTGACGCACCGATCCATGGCCTGCTTTTCCAGATAACGGTGGGCATCCGCCTCCGTCATTTTCAGCCGGTCAATCAGAAGCCATTTGGCCCGGTTGACCAGGCGGATTTCCTCCATCTTCTCCTCGACGGATACCGCTTTCTTTTCCACCCTGCGCAGTCGCTCCCGAGTGGCAGCCATCCATTCCAGGGCCTGACGCAAGGTCTGGGCGGGAAGGGGCCTGGCCAGCGTAAACACCCCCTGGGGGGTAAGCTTCGCTGCGATTTCTCCGTACAGCTCCGCGCGCACAATCAGCAGCACCGCTGTTCCCGTTTCGCCGCCGGCATCGATAGCAAACCGGGTGCCAAATTCATCGGGCAGGGGCGCGTTGATGATGACGAAGTCATAGGCTCTGCCGGACATTTCCCTCCGGGCTGCAGCCGCATTGTCCGCAAAGACTACCGGATGGTAGTCCGACCCGGGCAGCATCTGCGCAAGGGCGTCGTTGAATTTCTGTGCTGCAGACACCACAAGCACACTGTAGGTCTGTTCCTGGAATATCATACACGCGCTCCTTCCGCAGAATTTTTTCTGGCTTACTCCCTGCAAAAATAGTCGATCAGCGACTGGGGCAGATGCTGCCTGACGAATTCGCTGGAGGCGGCTCTGCGCGAGGCTGCCGTCAGGGAAAGCGGCAGAGTCTGCAAATGGGTCAGGTCATGCTGCGCCGCTGTAAAAAGATTGGCGTTGGACGCCTCCGGCAGCGGCAGACCGCCGCGGATCCCTTCCAGACCGGCCCAGATCAGCAGCGCAAAGGCAATGTATGGATTGGCTGTGCAGTCGGGACTGCGAAGCTCACAGCGGCAGTACTCCCCGGCAGCGGCTGGGATGCGGATCAGCTGGGAGCGGTTGTCACTGGACCAGGAGATATACTTGGGCGCTTTATGGGTTCCCAGACGCTGATAAGAATGCTCTGATGGATTCAGAAACCGGGTCATATCCGAGACATAATTCAGAATCCCCGCCATCATATGCTGCATCCGCTTGTCATCCTGGCCCTGCACAGACATGTTGATGTGAAAACCGCTGCCAGGCTTTCCGGCCAGCGGCTTCGGGCAGAAGTCGGCGTAAAGGCCGTTTCTGGCGGCAATAGTCTTGACAACCGTCAGAAACGTCACGGCATTGTCCGCCGCGGAAAGCGCGTCGGAGTAGCGGAAATCAATCTCATTCTGGCCGGGGCCTTCCTCATGGTGGGACGCTTCAGGCTGAATCCCCATCCGTTCCAGGGTCAGACAGATTTCCCGGCGGACGTTCTCGCACCGATCCTCCGGGGAGACATCCATATAGGCGGCGTTGTCATAGGGGATGCCGGAGGATTTCCCATTTTCATCCAGCTGGAACAGGTAAAATTCCAGTTCGGAGCCAAAAGAAAAGGTGTAGCCCGCTTTGGCTGCATCAGCAATCGCCTGCTTCAAAATGCCGCGGGTATCGTGGGCAAAGGGTGTGCCGTCCGGATGAGAAATGGCGCAGAACATCCGCACTACCCGGCCATTTTCCGGTCTCCAGGGCAGCACCGCAATGGTAGCCGGGTCCGGATGGAGAAACAGGTCGGAATGTACCTCGTCCCCAAATCCGGCTATGGCAGAAGCATCAATGGCAATTCCATACTTAAACGCCCGCTCCAGCTCCTGTGGCATGATAGAAACGTTCTTGGGTCTGCCCAGAACGTCGCAAAATGTCAGGCGGATAAACTTCACGTCCTCCTCCTGGATGTATTGTATGACCTCCTGCGGTGTGTATTTCATAACGGGACTCTCCTTCCTCAATACAGGCAGCGGATGCATTAGTTATATCATATCGGAGAAGGATTTTCCAGAGGTTTTCCGCAATTATCCGCTTCTTTTCTTTTCTTCCGGAAGCGCGGCGGCGTTTGTCCACGAATCGTGTCCCTATGCACGGCCAGGATTTGTCAACATTCACAATACCAGGAAACTTTTTTTGTGCAGGGTGTTGACAAACAGAAATTTCTGATGTAGAATGCTTTCAGAAAGGCAAGGACGTCTTTGAGCGATGGCTCATCGGCGTCCTTGCCTCGTTTTTTCCGGCGGTCCGGGGCAGGTGCGCCCCATCTGCTGAAATCTAAAATAAGGAGAAATGATTATGGATACTGTGTCCGACTATTTTGGCTGCCTCGTATTTGACGACCGTGAAATGAAGGCAAATTTAAGCGCAAATGTATACCGTTCCTTGAGAAAGACCATCGACCAGGGCGCAAAGCTGGATGCTTCCGTGGCCAATGCCGTGGCCGCTGCCATGAAGGATTGGGCCGTCGCCAAAGGCGCAACGCACTATACCCATTGGTTTCAGCCTCTGACCGGCATCACCGCCGAAAAGCATGACAGCTTTATTTCTCCCGCCCCGGATGGGGGCGTCATTATGGATTTCAGCGGCAAAGAACTGATCAAGGGTGAACCGGACGCCTCCTCTTTCCCCTCCGGCGGCCTGCGGGCTACCTTTGAGGCTCGGGGCTACACTGCCTGGGACCCCACCTCTTATGCATTCATCAAGGGCAAAACTCTGTGCATCCCCACGGCATTTTGCTCCTACGGCGGTGAAGCGCTGGATAAAAAGACTCCCCTGCTGCGCTCCATGGAAGCCCTGAACCGTCAGGCCATGCGCATTCTGAAGCTCTTCGGCAATCAGGACGTCAAATGCGTCAGAACCTCCGTCGGGCCGGAGCAGGAATATTTCCTGATTCCCAAGGAGCTATATGAAAAGCGGGATGATCTGATCTATACCGGACGCACCCTGTTCGGCGCTAAGCCCCCCAAGGGCCAGGAGATGGATGACCATTACTTCGGCGTCATCAAGCCCCGTGTGGCTGCATACATGGCAGACCTGAACGAGGAGCTCTGGAAGCTGGGTATTCTGGCGAAAACCGAACACAATGAGGTTGCCCCCTCCCAGCACGAGCTGGCTCCCATCTATACCACTACCAACATCGCCACCGATCATAACCAGCTGACCATGGAGATCATGCAGAAGGTTGCCTTAAAGCACGGTCTGGTGTGCCTGCTGCACGAGAAGCCCTTTGCCGGCGTCAACGGCTCCGGAAAACACAACAACTGGTCCATTTCCACAAACACCGGCGTAAACCTGCTGTCCCCCGGGGAAACCCCCTACGAAAACGCCCAGTTCCTGCTGTTCCTGTGCGCTGTGATCAAAGCCGTGGACGATTACCAGGATCTGCTGCGGCTGAGCGTCGCTACCGCCGGCAATGACCACCGTCTGGGCGCCAACGAGGCTCCCCCCGCTGTGGTGTCCATTTTCCTGGGTGACGAGTTATCCGCGATTCTGGACGCCATCGAAAACGACAGGCCTTATGCCGGCACCCAAAAAACTACTATGAAGCTGGGCGTGGATGTTCTGCCCCGGTTTGCCCGGGACAACACCGACCGCAACCGTACCTCTCCTTTCGCCTTTACCGGCAACAAGTTTGAGTTCCGTATGCTGGGTTCCTCCAACTCCATCGCCTGTGCCAACATCATGCTGAACGCCGCTGTAGCAGAGTCCCTGAAAATCTATGCCGACCGGCTGGAGAATGCCGAAGACTTTGAAACCGCTCTCCATGCCATGATTAAGAAAACCATCAAGGACCACAAACGCATCCTATTCAACGGAAACGGCTACGACGAGGCCTGGATCAAGGAGGCTGTGGAAGTTCGCGGTCTGTGCAACTACCCCACCACCCCAGACTGCATGCCCCATCTGCTGGACAAGAAGAATGTGGATATGCTCACCAGGCACAAGGTGTTCTCTGTGGCAGAGCTGCAGTCCCGTGTGGATATTATGCTGGAGAACTACAGCAAGACCGTGATCATTGAGGCTAATACCATGGTTGATATGGCCAGAAAGCAGATTCTTCCCGCAGTAGAGGGGTATGCCTCCGAGCTGGCCGGCACCATCACTGCCAAGCGGGCTGTTTCATCCAGCATTGCCTGCGGTTATGAAACCGGTCTTCTGACCAGGCTGTCTGTACTGGCCGATCAGATTGCAGCGAAGACCGATGCACTGGAAACCGCCGTGGCGGATCTGAAAAATACATCCGGCATTCTGGAAGAGTCCTGCGCCATTCGGGATACCATCCTCAGCAGGATGGCTGCCCTCCGCGCTGTGGTGGATGAGGCCGAGACTCAGACTGCCAAAAAATACTGGCCCTTCCCGACCTACGGTGAACTGCTCTTCGGCGTAAGGTAAGGCCCGCTTTTCCCCGCTGCCACAGGCTGTATCAGGCAGCCTGCGGGAGGGACTGACCACCCCTCCCAGTGGCAGCCACAGGCATAGATATCATAATAGTTCTTATGAAACAGGTTTTCAACCGTTTTCAGAAGATCCGGTATGAAATCAGGGGTCAATGGATTCCGGAAGGAGTCCTTGCGTACGTTTTTTTAGAGGCAACCGGCAGAGAATAAGGAGGTAATCATTATGACACTAAGTTCTGTAAACACCATTTGGGTACTGTTGGGCGCGGCGCTGGTTTTCTTCATGCAGGCTGGTTTTTCCCTGTGCGAAGCAGGCTTCACGCGGGCGAAAAACACCGGCAACATTCTGATGAAGAACCTGATGGACTTCTGCATCGGTACACCCTGCTTCTGGCTGTTCGGCTTCGGCATTATGTTCGGCGCCGGCGGCGCGATCATCGGCTGGCTGGATCCCGGCATCACAAAGGATTACAGCTTTGTGACCCCGTCGGGCGTTCCTTTGTATGCGTTCGCCATTTTCCAGACTGTGTTCTGTGCGACATCCGCAACCATTGTCTCCGGTTCCATGGCAGAGCGCACCAAGTTTAGCGCTTACTGCGTCTACTCCGCCTGCATTTCTCTGTTTATCTATCCCATTTCCGGCCACTGGATCTGGGGCGGCGGCTGGCTGAGTCAGCTGGGCTTCCATGATTTTGCCGGTTCCACGGCGGTTCATATGGTCGGCGGCATTTGCGCCTGCATCGGCGCGAAGCTGCTTGGTCCCCGGATTGGAAAGTATGACAAGGAAGGCAAACCCAGAGCCATTCTGGGGCATAACATTACCGCCGCCGCTCTTGGCGTATTCATTCTCTGGTTCTGCTGGTTCGGCTTCAACGGTTGTTCTACCGTTGCGATGGATTCCGATGATGCGGTTGCCAGCGCCGGATTGATTTTCTTCAATACAAATCTGGCGGCGGCGGTTGCCTGCTGTGTGACACTGGTATTCACCTGGATCCGATATGGCAAGCCCGATGTTTCCATGACCTATAATGCGGCGCTGGCCGGTCTTGTGGGCATTACAGCCGGGTGCGATGCGGTGTCTCCCCTGGGCGCCGCCATTATGGGCGTTGTATTCGGCATTGCCGTGGTACTGTCCGTTGAGTTCTTCGACAAAATTGCTAAGATCGATGATCCCGTCGGCGCTGTTTCCGTTCACGGCGTGTGCGGCGCATTGGGAACAATCCTCACCGGCCTGTTCGCCACCGGCGTGTCCACGGAAAAGGGCCTGTTCTACGGCGGCGGCGCACATATGCTGGGGATTCAGTGCCTGGGCGTGGTTTCCGTTGCGGTCTATGTTGCAGTTGTCATCACCATCGTGTTCACTATCATCAAGAAAACCATCGGCCTGCGGGTCAGCGCCGAAGAAGAAGTTACCGGACTGGATGTCAGTGAGCATGGCCTTCTCACCGCTTATGCCGGTTTTGCCATGCTGCCGGACACCGCCTCTGCAGATGACACGCCTGCGGCTGTCAGCGGGGATGTCCCCACTGCCGAGGCTGTACCCGTAAAGAAGGTCCCCGACTTCCGGGAAGATGGCGCCCCCAAATTCACAAAGATAGAGATCGTCTGCAAGGAATCCCGTCTTGAGAATCTGAAGAACGCCATGACTGCCATTGGCATCACCGGCATGACTGTTTCCCATGTCCTCGGCTGCGGCATCCAAAAGGGCAAGCCCGAGTATTACCGCGGCGTTCAGGTGGAAACAAACCTGTTGCCCAAGGTGCAGGTAGAAATCGTGGTCAGCAAGGTGCCTGTGCGCACCGTCATCGAGACTGCCAAGAAAGTGCTCTACACCGGACATATCGGTGACGGCAAGATCTTCGTCTATGACGTGGAAAATGTTGTCAAGGTTCGCACCGGCGAGGAAGGCTACGACGCGCTGCAGGATGTGGAATAACTGCGGCTGTCATAGGCAGCGGAATGGTTTCCGTTTACAAAATATAATAGAATGCCTCTAAAAACGTGGTGCGCCGGCGGCGGAAGACCTGGCCGGAAGTGTTCAAAAGGGGCGTTCCGGACGGAATTCCCATTTTGGACACTGCAGGTCTTCCGCGCCATGGGTTTATAAAGACGGATAAAAAGTGTGAATCCTTGGGAGAGCCTTGCGGCTCTCCCAAGGGAGTATGTGAGGAGGGAACCCCTTATGTGTTCGATCATCGGTTATTGCGGCAAACCCGCCGATATACAGAAATTCATCACCTGCTTTGACAGGACCCGTTCCCGCGGTCCGGATGATTCCCGCATTGTGGATGTGGGGCAAGGACTTTTCGGTTTTCACCGGCTGGCCATTATGGGCCTGCACCCGGCGGGCATGCAGCCTTTCGCCCTGAACGGAAATTTCGTAGTCTGCAACGGCGAAATCTACGGCTTTGAGAAGCTGCGGCAGGAGCTGTCCTGCGAATACACCTTTGTCAGCGAATCGGACTGTGAGGTTCTTCTGCCCATGTATGAAAAATACGGCGTAGGCATGTTCGCCATGCTGGACGCGGAATTTGCCTGCATCCTCTATGACGCAAAGCGCAAGCAGTTCCTTGCCGCCCGGGATCCCATCGGCATCCGGCCCCTGTACTACGGCTACGACGAAAACGGCACCATTGTCTTTGCCAGCGAGCCGAAAAACCTGATAGGTCTGGTGGCAAAGATTTTCCCCTTCCCTCCCGGTCATTACTACCAGGACGGGGCCTTTGTCTGCTATTGCGACATTGCAGCCGCAGCAGCCTGCCATCCTCATAACCTGGAAACAGTCTGCGGCAACATCCGGGAAAAGCTCATTGTCGGCGTCCGCAAGCGTCTGGTGGCCGACGCGAAAGTCGGTTTCCTGCTCAGCGGCGGACTGGATTCCTCTCTGGTCTGCGCCATTGCCGCCCGGGAAAGCAGGCAGCCCATTAAAACCTTCGCCATCGGCATGAGCGGTGACGCCATCGATCTGAAATATGCCAGACAGGTGGCCGATTATATCGGCAGCGACCATACGGAGGTCATCATTTCCAAGGAAGATGTGCTGGCCGCTTTAGAGCCTGTTGTGGAGCTTCTGGGTAGCTTTGACATTACCACCATCCGTGCCAGCATCGGCATGTATCTGGTGTGCAAATACATCCACGAGCATACCGACATCCGGGTGCTGCTGACCGGCGAAATTTCCGACGAGCTGTTCGGCTATAAATATACCGATTTTGCCCCCTCCGCAGAGGAATTTCAGAAGGAGGCTCAAAAGCGGCTGCGGGAGCTGCATATGTACGACGTACTCCGGGCCGACCGGTGCATCAGCGTGAATTCCCTGGAGGCCAGAGTCCCCTTCGGTGATCTGGACTTTGTCAAATATGTCATGGCCATTGACCCGGAGCTGAAACGGAACAAGTACGGAAAAGGCAAGTATTTGCTTCGCCGCGCCTTTGACGGGGATTACCTCCCCCATGACATTCTCTGGCGGGAAAAGGCAGCCTTCTCCGATGCCGTAGGTCATTCCATGGTGGACTATCTGAAAGAATACGCGCAGAGCTGCTATACGGATGAAATCTACGAACAGAAGCGGATCGCCTATGACCACGCCCAGCCCTTTACAAAGGAGTCCTTGCTCTATCGCGAAATTTTTGAAAAATACTATCCCGGTCAAGGGCAGATGATCGTGGATTTCTGGATGCCCAACAAAGCTTGGGAAGGATGCAACGTCAACGACCCCTCCGCCAGGGTCCTGGCAAACTATGGGGACAGCGGAAAATAGATGCCTGGCTTCCGTTCGTCATGTCCGCCGATACGGCTATGGCGATTCCAGGCTGATATTCATGAAAATGCACAGACTTGCCTCCGGCAGAACGGTCTTTGCGCTCATAAATGGAGAATAAAACGTATTTATCTTGCATTTTCGCATGGACTACTCTATAATGAGCGTGGGGATTTTCGGAAGGCTTTGCCTGCCCCGGAAACCCGGACCATTACATCAATCTGATATTGGAGGAGACAATATGGAAAAGCTGGAACAGCTCTATGAAGGCAAGGCCAAGCGGGTTTTCGCCACGGAAGATCCCGGGCTTTTGATCGTAGACTACAAAGATGACGCTACTGCTTTCAATGGGCTGAAGAAGGGCACAATTCCCGGCAAGGGCGTCATCAACAATCAGATGAGCAACCGCCTGATGGCGAAGCTGGAACGCTGCGGCATTCCCACCCATTTTGTTCAGGAGCTGTCCCCCCGGGAAGCCCTGGTGAAGAAGGTCCGCATTGTTCCGCTGGAAGTGATCATCCGCAACATCGCCGCCGGTTCCTTCTCCAAGCGCTACGGCGTTCCGGAAGGCGTCGTGTTCGAGCAGCCCACCATTGAGTTTTCCTATAAAAATGACGAGCTGGGGGATCCCCTGCTGAACACCAGCCACGCTTTGGCCCTGAAGCTGGCCACTCCCGAGGAAATCCATACCATCGAAAAATACGCTTTCCATGTCAATGAGATCCTGAAGGATTTCTGGAAAACCTGCGGTGTAACTCTGGTGGACTTCAAGTTGGAATTTGGCCGTCTCAGCGACGGTTCCATTATCCTGGCCGATGAGATCAGCCCCGATACCTGCCGCCTTTGGGACGCAAAAACCGGTGAAAAGCTGGATAAGGATCGGTTCCGCCGGGATATGGGCGGCGTGGAGGAAGCCTACGCGGAAATCATGGGCAGGCTGGAAGCACATCTTTAAGGAGGACACGCTATGGCAAACGCGGCGATTGTAGGCATCAACTGGGGCGATGAAGGCAAGGGCAGGATGGTCGATCTGCTGACCCGGGATTATGATGTCGTCATCCGTTATCAGGGCGGCGGCAACGCAGGCCACACCGTCATCAATGAATACGGAAAATTCGCGCTGCATCTGCTGCCCTCCGGCATTTTCCGCAAGGGTGTTGTCAACGTTCTAGGGAACGGCGTTGCGCTGGACCCGGAGAATCTGTGGACGGAGATTCTGGAGGTGTCCCAAAAGGGTGTCCCGATTACCCCGGAAAACCTGAAAATCAGCAGCCGGGCTTCCCTGCTGATGCCCTGGCACCGGGAGCTGGACGCGCTGGAGGAAGCCCGGCTGGCAGATAAAAAATTCGGCTCCACCAAGCAGGGTATCGCGCCGTTCTATTCCGACAAATTTCAGAAAAAAACCATTCTGGCCGGGGAACTGCTGTATCCGGAGCGCCTGAAAGCGCATCTAAACGATCTGATGGAGTGGAAAAATCTGACCCTGACCAGAGTTTACGGTGCGCAGCCCGTAACCATGGCAGACCTGGAACGCTGGATCGATAATTTCTGCTCCAAGCTCAAGCCATTTCTCTGCGATACCGGTGTTTTCCTGCGTGATGCCCAGAAAGCTGGGAAAAATATTCTGTTCGAGGCACAGCTTGGGGCCTTGCGGGATCTGGACTATGGCATTCATCCCTATACCACCTCATCCAACGCCATCGCCGCTTACGCCCCTGTGGGTTCTGGTCTGCCTTCCGCAAAAATTGACAAGGTCATCGGCGTGGTGAAAGCGTATTCCACCTGTGTGGGCGAAGGCCCCTTTGTATGCGAGCTGTTTGGGACGGAGGCAGAAGCGCTGAGAGAAGCGGGCTTTGAATACGGCGCGAAAACCGGACGCCCCCGCCGGGTCGGCCCCATTGACCTTGTGGCCACCCGCTATGGTGTCCAGATTCAGGCGGCCACCAGCATCGCCCTGACCAAGCTGGATGTACTGAGTTATTTGGATCAGATCCCCGTTTGCGCCCATTATAAAATAGGGGAAACCGTGACGGATGAATTTCCCTTCCCCGCCATTTTGGACAGCGCCCGGCCGGTGATGGAATACATGGATGGCTGGAAATGCGATATTTCCGGCATCCGCAGCTGGAAGGATCTGCCCGAAGCGGCCAGGAACTATGTAGAATACATCGAAGCGCAGATCGGCTGCCCCATCGGTTATGTGTCCGTTGGCCCCGAGCGGGACAGCATCATCATTCGATAAGGAGAACGCCCATGACAGACAGATATGAATCTCCCTTAAGCTCCCGGTACGCCTCGGAGTACATGCTGAAGCTGTTTTCCATGGATACCCGCATTCAGACTTGGCGAAAGCTGTGGGTGGCCCTGGCCCGGGCGGAGCATCAGCTGGGCCTGCCTGTCTCACAGGCACAGGTCGCGGAAATGGAAGCACATATTTCGGACATTGACTATGCCTGTGCCGCCGCCCGGGAAAAAGAAGTGCGCCACGATGTCATGGCCCATGTTTATGCCTATGGCAAGGCTGCGCCCTCCGCGGCGGGTATTATCCATTTGGGCGCTACCAGCTGCTATGTAACAGACAACGCCGATATCATCCTATACCGGAATGGCCTGAACTATCTGCGCGGGGAACTGCTGAAGGTTGTTGCCAATCTGGCTGCCTTTGCCGAACGCTATAAGGCCATGCCTACCTTGGGCTACACCCATTATCAGCCTGCTCAGCTGGTGACCGTCGGCAAGCGAGCGTCCCTGTGGATGCAGGATTTTCTGTCCGATCTGGAGGAGTTGGATTTTGTCATCGGCAATATGAAATTCCTGGGCTGCCGGGGAACCACCGGAACGGAGGCCAGCTTCCTGGATCTGTTTGGCGGCGATACAGCGAAAATCGACGAGATGAACCGCCTGATCAGTGCGGAATTTGGTTTCCGGAATTGCTTCCCCGTCTGCGGGCAGACTTATCCCCGGAAGCTGGACAGCCGGATTTTAAATTGTCTGTCCTCCATCGCTCAGAGCTGCTACCGGATGGCAGACGACATCCGTCTGCTGCAGCATGACCGTCAGGTGGAGGAGCCATTCGAAAAGAGCCAGATTGGTTCCTCCGCCATGGCCTATAAGCGAAATCCCATGCGCTGCGAGCGAATCTGCAGCCTTTCCCGCTACCTGATGGCGGATGCTTTGAACGCTCCCATGACCGCCTCCGCCCAATGGCTGGAACGCACGCTGGATGACTCCGCGAATCGCCGCATTTCCATGCCGGAGGGCTTCCTCTGCGCCGACGCCATCCTGCGCCTGGCTCAGAACGTGACCAATGGCCTGCATGTCAACGAGAAAATCGTGGAAAAAGCCGTCCGGGAATATCTTCCCTTTATCGCCACGGAAAACCTGATGATGGAAGGGGTCAAACGGGGCGGTGACCGGCAGCAGCTGCACGAAATCATTCGCACCTGCTCTATGGATGCCACGGCACGGATGAAGGCCGGCGAAAGCTGGGACCTGCTGGCCGACCTGGCGGTTCACCCGGAATTTGGCATGAGCAAGGAGGAAATGGATGCCGTGCTGGACCCAACGCTGTACACCGGCCGCTGCGCGGAGCAGGTAACGGCATTCCTGGAAACTGTACGGCCGCTGATTGCCGGTGTTGCCCAAGCGGAAGCACAGATTAACATTTAACAGTTCCCAAAAAGGGGCGGAGCCATCGTTCCGCCCCAGGGACGGCAAAAAAGATACCCATCAATCCTACAGAATGGAGTACACAAACATGGAAGAAAAAATTCTGGTTCTGGATTTTGGCGGTCAATATAACCAGCTCATCGCCCGCCGGGTTCGGGAGCAGCATGTTTACGCCGAAATCAAAGCCTATAACCGAATTACTCCCCAGGAAATTCAGGCCGCCGGTTATAAGGGCATTATTTTCACCGGCGGCCCCAATAGTGTATATCTGGATGACGCGCCCCATGTGGATCCGGCCGTTTTCCAACTGGGGATTCCGGTGCTGGGCATCTGTTATGGCTGCCAGCTGATGGCCCATACCCTTGGCGGTCTTGTGACTGCCGCTCAAGATGACTCTGCCCGGGAATACGGCAAAACGGAAACCTTCTACGACACCTCCTGCGCACTGTTCAAAGGTCTGCCTAAACAGGGAATCAGCTGGATGAGCCACGGCGATTATATGGCGAAGGTGCCTGACGGCTTTGCTCTGGTTGGTCACACCAGGGCATGCCCCAACGTGGCCATTGCCGACGAAAAGCGGGGGTTCTACGGCGTACAGTACCATCCGGAGGTAAATCACACCCAGTACGGCGCTGAAATGATCCGCAATTTTCTCTATGAGGTGTGCCACGTCAAAGGCCACTGGACCATGGACGACTTCTGCCAACGCACAGTGACCCAACTGCGCGAAAAAATCGGCCAGGGCCGTGTGCTGTTGGCTCTTTCCGGCGGCGTGGATTCATCTGTCCTGGCGGCGCTTCTGGCCGAGGCCGTGGGCGATCAGCTGACAGCGGTATTTGTGGATCACGGCTGCATGCGCAAAAATGAGGGTGACGAGGTGGAAGCCGCCTTTGCCAAATGGAACATCCATTTTCTCCGGGTCGACGCTCAGCAGCGGTTTCTGAGCAAGCTGCGGGGCGTAACGGATCCCCAGGAAAAACGCCGCATCATTGGTGCGGAATTTGGCTATGTATTCCTGGACGAGGCCATGAAATTCGGCATTACCAAGCAGGATTTCTTCGCCCAGGGAACCATATACCCCGACGTCATTGAGTCCGGGGCCGGCGACGCGGATGTCATCAAAAGTCACCACAACAGGCTGCTTCCCCGGGAGGTCATCAAGCAGTTCCAGGAAATTCTGGAGCCTTTGGATCACCTGTTTAAGGATGAAATCCGGCAGCTTGGCCGGGAATTGGGCCTGCCGGAATACCTTGTCAGCCGTCAGCCCTTCCCCGGTCCCGGCCTGGCCATCCGTATTCTGGGAGACGTGACCAAGGAAAAGCTGGATATCCTGCGGGAGGCCGACGCCATTTTCCGGGAGGAAATCGCCAATTCCGGCTGCGCGGATATTTGCAGCCAGTATTTTGCCGTGCTGACCAACGCCAAAAGCGTAGGCGTTATGGGCGATGGACGAACCTATGAAAATACGCTGGTTCTGCGCAGTGTTACAACCGATGACTTTATGACCGCTGAGTGGACCCGGATTCCTTACGACGTGCTGGATCGGGTTTCCGTTCGGATCGTCAACGAGGTACCCCATATCAACCGCGTCTGCTATGATATCACCTCTAAGCCCCCCGCAACTGTGGAGTGGGAATAACCGGCACGCATTCGGGGCAGTGCCGACGGATAAGACAATAGACTGAGCGGAAACAGGCCGGCTTTCCGGAGCAATCCCTGTTTCCGTAACGGAGGAATCATTATGTGTGGAATCGTTGGATATACCGGAAGCCAGAATGCGGCTCCCGTGCTGCTGGATGGGCTGAAAAAGCTGGAATACCGGGGATATGACTCTGCCGGCATTGCCATATCGCAGGGGCAGACCATTGCCATCAGTAAGGTAATGGGCCGCATTTCGGCTCTGAGTGAAAAAACAGCGGGGGGAACGCTCCTGCCAGGAACCTCCGGCATCGGTCACACCCGCTGGGCAACCCATGGCGCGCCCACCGACGTCAATGCCCATCCCCATGCCAGCAATGACGGAAAATTTGCCGTGGTTCACAATGGCATCATCGAAAATTATCTGGAATTGCGGCAGGACCTGACCGAAAAAGGCTACCATTTTGAAAGCGAGACGGATACCGAGGTCATCGTCCATCTCGTGGAGATGTACTATCAGGGCGATTTTAAGCGGGCGGTGATGAAAGCAGCCGCCCGGCTTCAGGGTTCCTACGCCCTAGGCATTCTCTGCGCAGAGTACCCGGGCAAAATCCTGGTTCTTCGGGAGGCAAGTCCCCTGATTTTGGGCATGGGCATTGGAGAGAATTTCTTCGCCTCCGATGTGACTGCCCTGGTATCCCATACCCGCAACGCCATCTATCTGGAGGACGGGGAAATCGCGGAATTGACTCCCGACCAGATTCAGGTGTACGACTGCTCCGGACGTCCTATCCAGAAAAAGGTCAGCCGAATCACCTGGGATATTCAGGCCGCAGAAAAGGGCGGCTATGAACACTTTATGCTCAAAGAAATCATGGAGCAGCCCCGGGCTGTAAAGGCCACCATCGCCCCCCGGATTCAGAACGGCGAAATCGTTCTTGATGACGGAAACATAGATCTGACAGACGTGAACAAAATTGTCATTACCGCCTGCGGCAGCGCGTACTACGCCGGCTGCGCGGGGAAATACGTCATGGAAAAGCTGTGCCGCATCCCGGTTCAAACGGAACTGGCCAGTGAACTGCGCTATTCGGACCCCCTGATTGACGGGAATACGCTGCTCATCGTCCTGTCTCAGTCCGGGGAAACGGCGGACACCATTGCCGCGATGCGGGAATGCCAGCGGCGGGGCGCCAGGGCGCTGGCCATCGTCAATGTGGTGGGCAGCACCATCGCAAAGCTTGCCGACTTCCGCCTGTACACCTGGGCCGGCCCGGAAATTGCCGTGGCGACCACCAAGGGGTACACCACCCAGCTAACTGTTCTGTACCTTTTCGCGCTCTATGCCGCAAAGCAGCTGGGTACCCTGGAAGCCGGTGAGTACCGGCGCCTGCTCCGCGGCCTGAAGAATCTGCCAAAGCAGATACAGCAGGCTCTGGATATGAACCCCCATCTTCCCAAGCTGGCAAAAAAATATCACCACGCCGACTCCATATTCTTCATCGGGCGCAACACCGACTATGCCGTAGCCCTGGAGGGCGCACTGAAAATGAAGGAAATCTCCTACATTCATGCTGAGTCCTATGCAGCGGGAGAGCTGAAGCACGGAACCATCGCCCTGATCCATGAGGGCCAGCCGGTAGTCGCTCTGTGCTGCAATGAAACTGTCACGGAAAAAACCATGAGCAATATTGTGGAAGTGAAAACCCGGGGCGCGGAGGTGCTGGCGCTGGCATTTAAGGACAACGCAAAGATTGTTTCTCTCGCGGACGATATGCTCTTTCTTCCCAGGGCGGAATCGCTTTTCTGTCCAATCGCGGAAATTGTCCCGCTGCAGCTTCTGGCCTACTATGTAGCCAAAGAAAACGGCTGCGATATTGACAAACCGAAAAATCTTGCAAAATCCGTCACGGTAGAATAATCCGGATATTTCATACTATTTTTTGATAAAATGGTTCCATTTTATCAAAAAAGCATGCCTTGCAGCGCTGTCATTTTTGGTATTTTCGCGGTTTTATAAAGAAGGAACCGCCGCAAAAGCCGCCGCATACCGTTCTTAACGCACCTGCGGTGCTATAAAAAGGTTTTCAACCTTTTTATTAAGAAACAGTATGATATGATCTTTCTAAAAAAATGTTCCATTCTTCGAATGAAACATTTTTATGAAATATCAGTATCAGGGAAACAGGATCAGGAGGGATACAAATGACGAAATATATTTTTGTAACCGGTGGCGTGGTATCCGGTTTGGGCAAGGGCATTACGGCTGCGTCCTTGGGCCGGCTGCTGAAGGCCCGGGGGCTGAAGGTCGCTGCTCAAAAGCTGGATCCTTACATCAATGTCGATCCCGGCACTATGAGTCCGTATCAGCATGGGGAGGTCTACGTCACCGAGGACGGCGCGGAAACCGATCTGGATTTGGGGCACTACGAGCGCTTCATCGACGAGGACCTGAACAAATATTCCAACCTGACCACCGGCAAGGTCTACTGGAACGTGCTGAATAAGGAACGTCGGGGAGAATACCTGGGTTCCACGGTACAGGTGATCCCTCATATTACCAATGAAATCAAAGAATTCGTCTACCGTGTGGGAAAGCAGACCGATGCGGATGTGGTCATCACCGAAATCGGCGGTACCATCGGCGACATCGAATCCCAGCCCTTCCTGGAGGCGGTACGGCAGATTACCCTGGAGGTTGGCCCGAAAAACAGCCTGTTCATTCATGTAACGCTGGTTCCGTTTCTACGCGGCTCTGATGAACACAAATCCAAGCCAACCCAGCATTCTGTCCGGGAGCTTCAGGGCATGGGTGTAAAACCGGATATCATCGTTCTTCGCTGTGATACGCCGCTAGAGGACAGCATTTTCCAGAAAATCAGCCTGTTCTGTAATGTGAAGCCCGACTGCGTAATTGAAAACATCACCCTGCCCAACCTGTACGAAGCGCCGCTGATGCTGGAAAAGCAGAACTTTTCCGGCATCGTCTGCCGGGATCTGGGGCTTTCTTACCCGGAGCCTGATCTGGCAGAGTGGAAGAATCTGGTGCAGCGGATTCAGAACCGCAGCAAAACCGTTACCATTGGACTGGTTGGCAAATATGTGGGCCTTCACGATGCCTACCTGTCCGTGGCTGAAGCTCTGCGGCATGCGGGCTATGCCCTGGAAGCGGATGTGGATATCCGCTGGATTGACTCCGAGGGTCTTACCACAGGCACTTGCTCGGAAAGCCTCTCCGGTCTGGACGGCATAATCGTTCCCGGCGGCTTCGGCGGCCGGGGCATTGAGGGCATGATTCTGGCGGCGAAATTTGCCCGGGAACACAGCGTCCCCTATTTTGGTGTCTGTCTGGGCATGCAGATCATGGTCATCGAATATGCCCGCTTTGCCGGACTTGCGGACGCCAATTCCGGTGAATTTGCCCCCGACAGTGCCCACAAGGTCATTGACTTCATGCCTGGCCAAAGCGAGGAGATCAACAAGGGCGGCACCCTCCGTCTGGGAGCCTATCCCTGCGTCATTTCCCCCGGCACCACTATGGAGCGCTGCTACAGTACTGCGGTTATTCAGGAGCGCCATCGCCATCGATACGAATTTAATAACGATTACCGTGCTTTTCTCACCGAAGCCGGGCTGGTATTAAGCGGCACCTCTCCCGACGGACGTCTGGTGGAAACTGTGGAGCTGCCCAACCGTCCCTTCCATGTGGGCGTACAGTTCCATCCGGAATTCAAGAGTCGGCCCAACCGTCCCCATCCGCTGTTTCTTGGATTTGTAAAAGCCAGTCTGGAGGGACGAAAATGAGTATCCGGGAAGCGTGCGGCGTCTTTGGCGTCTATGGCCGGCAGCCTCAAAATGTGGGTGGGCTGGTATACTATGGTCTTTATGCTCTCCAGCACAGAGGACAGGAAAGCTGCGGCATTGTAGTCAACGACGACGGCGTTTTCACCGCGCATAAGGGCATCGGTCTGGTCAACGAGGTATTCCGGCATGAGGAAATGTCCAAATTCCCCCAGGGTGAAATTGCGGTTGGGCATGTCCGCTACGGCACCACCGGCGGCGTAACCTTAAGCAACTGTCAGCCCATTCAGGTCAACCATCTGAAGGGGAAGCTGGCAGTGGCCCACAACGGCAATCTCAGCAACGCCCTGGCCCTTCGCCGGGAACTGGAGCTTTCCGGCGCCATCTTCCACACCACCAGCGACACCGAGACCATAGCCTATGTGATCACCCGGGAGCGCATCACCGCCCCCTCCATTCAGGATGCGGTCAGCCAGGCAATGGATAAGCTGGACGGCGCTTACTCACTGGTACTCATGTCCTCCACCAAGCTGATTGCCGTCCGGGATCCTCACGGTTTCCGCCCACTGTGTTACGGTCAGATGGCGGACGGCACCTATGTGGTCGCTTCCGAAAGCTGCGCGCTTAACGCTGTTGGTGCAAAATTTCAGCGGGACATCCTGCCCGGGGAAATCCTGATGTTCGACAAAAACGGCGTCCGCAGTGACACCCGTCACTGCGGAACCGCGCCAAAACAACTCTGTATTTTTGAACATATCTATTTCGCCCGCCCCGACTCCTGCATTGAGGGCGTCAGCGTGCATGAAGCCCGGATGAAAGCCGGCGAACTGCTGGCCAAGGCCCATCCGGTGGAAGCCGACATTGTCATTGGCGTACCGGATTCGGGACTGGACGCAGCGCTGGGCTACGCCCGGGCTTCGGGCATTCCCTATGGTATCGGCCTGATTAAAAACAAGTATATCGGCCGTACCTTTATTTCCCCCGGTCAGGATCAGCGCGTGGATCAGGTAAAGATCAAGCTCAGCCCTGTGGAGTGCGAAATCCGGGGGAAACGTGTGGTGCTGATTGATGATTCCATCGTCCGGGGTACTACCTCCGGCCGCATTGTGCAGCTGCTGCGAGGCGCCGGGGCAAAGCAAATCCACATGCGCATCTCCTCTCCGCCTTTTCTGCATCCGTGCTATTATGGCACAGATATTGACTCCCGGGACCATCTGATCGCCTGCCACCACAGCGTGGAGGAGATCGCGAAAATCATTGGTTCGGATTCTCTCGGCTATCTTCCTCTGGAATGCCTGGGGCAGCTGTGCGGCAGCGAAGACTATTGCAGCGCCTGCTTCAGCGGCCGGTATCCCACCGCCATTCCCGTGGACACCCGCAAAGACCAGTTCGAGCAAAAGCTGTCGCAGAGAAAGGAAACGGGTCTATGACGTGCCATTACGATAAGAAGATCATTTTGGAGGACGGCGCCGAATTTTACGGGTTCGGCTTTGGGGCCAATCAGGAGCGTGTGGCCGAGGTGGTATTCAACACCTCCATGGTGGGTTATCAGGAGATTTTGTCCGACCCATCCTACACCGGCCAGGCAGTGGTCATGACCTACCCCTTAATCGGCAACTACGGGATGTGTGATGAAGACTATGAGACAGGCCGCCCCACCATCAGCGCCATGATTGTCCGGGAATACAATGAGGAACCTTCCAACTTCCGTGCGAAAAACACCCTGGAACAGGTC
This sequence comes from uncultured Oscillospiraceae bacterium, assembly GCA_964618385.1. Lineage (GTDB taxonomy): Bacteria > Bacillota > Clostridia > Oscillospirales > Oscillospiraceae > Faecousia. The sequence goes on from CAZUAN010000004.1 coordinate 28,888, forward strand.
ATGCTGCAATATGGCATTGCGGGAGTGGCCGGAGTAGACACCCGGCAGCTGGCCCGGCACATTCGGGACAAGGGAACCTGCAAGGGACTGATCACCCATTCACGGACGCCTGTCACTGCGGGCCTGGCAAAGCTGCGAAGCACTCCCCTCCCCACCGACGTGGTGTCCCAGGTCAGCACTCGGGAAATCTGGCGTTCCAATGCCAAGGCATCCCAATTTCATGTGGTCGCTGTGGACTGCGGTATCAAGCACAACATCCTCCGCTCCCTAAATGCCCGGGGATGCGACGTGACGGTGGTTCCCTGGAATATTACGGCGGAAGCCGTGGAAGCGTTGCACCCTGACGGCGTGTTTGTTTCCAACGGCCCGGGCAACCCGGAGGATGTGTCCCCCGCCATTGATCTGGTTCGCTCTCTGCGGGGCCGCTATCCCATTTTCGGCATCTGCCTGGGGCATCAGATTATCGCCCTGAGCTACGGCGCCAAAACCTACAAGCTGAAATTCGGTCACCGGGGCGGCAACCATCCGGTGAAGAATCTGCTGACGGGAAAGGTGGAGATCACTTCCCAGAACCACTCCTACGCGGTAGACGGAGAAACCCTTGCCGGCACCGGTCTGACCGTTACCCATATCAATCTGCTGGACAGCACCGTGGAAGGGTTGAGGTGTGAAAAAGACCGAATCTTCAGCGTCCAATACCATCCGGAAAGCGCCCCCGGCCCCCAGGACAGTGCCTACCTGTTTGACGAGTTTGTTGCCATGATGGAGGGAATGTAAGATGCCCAAGAGAACAGATTTGAAAAAAATACTGGTCATCGGTTCCGGCCCCATCGTCATCGGGCAGGCAGCGGAATTTGACTATGCGGGTACTCAGGCTTGCCTGGCCCTGAAAGAGGAAGGCTATGAAGTCATTCTCTGCAATTCCAATCCCGCAACCATTATGACGGATCCTTCCATTGCGGACAAGGTCTACATGGAGCCTTTGACGCTGGAGTACATTGCCCGAATTGTCCGCTATGAACGGCCGGATGCGATCATTCCCGGCATTGGCGGACAAACGGGCTTAAATCTTGCCATGCAGCTGGAAAAAAAGGGGGTTTTGAGAGAATGCCGGGTGGAGCTTCTGGGTACTCCAAGCCGTTCTATCGAGCAGGCGGAGGACCGGGAACAGTTCAAGGAACTGTGCCAAAGTCTGGGTGAGCCGGTGCTTCCCTCCATGATTGCCGAATCCATGGAGCAGGGCCTGAAAGCAGCGAATCAGATCGGTTATCCTGTGGTTTTGCGGCCTGCCTTTACCCTGGGCGGAACCGGCGGCGGGTTTGCCGACAACGAAGCGGAATTCCGGGAGATTATGAAAAATGCCCTTGTCCTCTCCCCCGTTCATCAGGTTCTGGTGGAAAAGAGCATCAAAGGCTTCAAAGAGATTGAATACGAGGTCATGCGGGACGCCAACGACACCGCCATTGCCATTTGCAATATGGAAAATGTAGATCCGGTGGGCATTCATACCGGGGACTCCATCGTGGTGTGTCCTTCCCAGACCCTGAGCAACAAGGAATACCACATGCTCCGGGACGCCGCCCTGAAGCTGATCCGTGCGCTGAAAATCCAGGGCGGCTGTAATGTGCAGTTTGCGCTGGATCCCAAGTCCTTCCAGTATTACCTGATCGAGGTCAATCCCCGGGTTTCCCGTTCCTCTGCCCTGGCCTCTAAAGCCAGCGGCTATCCTATCGCCCGGGTCTCCGCGAAAATCTGCGTGGGCATGACTCTGGACGAGATTCCTCTTGCCAACACCTGCGCCGCCTTCGAGCCTGCCCTGGACTATGTTGTAACCAAAATGCCCCGGTTCCCCTTTGACAAATTCTCGGACGCCAACAACCGCCTGGGTACCCAGATGAAGGCTACCGGCGAAACCATGAGCGTGGGCCGCTCCTTTGAAGAAAGCCTTCTCAAAGGCATACGCTCTCTGGAAATCGGCGTTTACCACCTGCACATGGATAAATTTGACCACTGGCAAAGGGAGGAACTGCTGGACTACATCGCCATCGGCACCGACGATCGGATCTATGCCATTGCCCAGCTCCTTCGGATGGATACGTCTGTGGAGGACATTGTGCGGGCCACCGGCATTGACGCCTTTTTTATCCGAAAGATGCGCAATATCGTGGAAATGGAAACGCGCCTGCAGGCAGCTCCAAACGACAGCGGCGTCTATTACGAGGCAAAGAAAATGGGCTTTGCGGACAAGGCCGTTGGGAAACTCTGGGGCATTTCGGAACAAACCGTCTTTGCTCTGCGAAAGCGTCTGGGCATCCGGCCGGTATACCGGATGATCGACTCCTGCGCCGGCGAATTCGACAGCTATATTCCCTATTTCTATTCCACCTATGAGCAGGAAAATGAGTCGCTGTTGTCCCCGAAAAAGAAGGTCATTGTGCTTGGTTCCGGCCCTATACGGATCGGTCAGGGCGTAGAATTTGATTATTCCACGGTTCACGCCATCCTGACCATCCAAAACGCCGGTTACGAGGCCATCATCATCAATAACAATCCCGAAACGGTTTCTACTGACTACACCACCTCTGACAAGCTGTATTTTGAACCTCTGACAGTGGAGGACGTGATGAATATTGTGGAACTGGAACAGCCCGAGGGTGTCATTGCCTCCCTGGGCGGACAGACCGCCATCAACCTGGCCCAGCCGCTGACGGATTTAGGTGTCAACATCATCGGCACCGACTGCGCCGCCATTGAAAAGGCGGAAAACCGGGACGCCTTTGAAAAGCTGCTGCTTTCTCTGAACATCCCCCAGCCCAAGGGCAAGGCCGTCACCCGTATAGAAGACGGTGTCGCGGCGGCCAGGGAGATCGGCTATCCGGTTCTGGTCCGGCCCTCCTTTGTTCTGGGCGGCAGAGCCATGCAAATCGTGGCCAATGAGGAGCAGCTGCGGCATTATCTTCACACCGCCGTGGAGATTGACGCGGACAAGCCTGTGCTGGTGGATAAGTATATCCGGGGCAAGGAAGTGGAAATCGACGCAATCTGTGACGGAAAAGATGTATTTGTCCCCGGCATTATGGAACTGGTGGAGCGCACCGGCATCCATTCCGGCGACTCCATCAGCGTATACCCCTCCTTCTCTATTTCCAACAAGGTCAAGGGTATTATTTTGCAGTATGCCAAAAAGCTGGGGCCGGCCATCGGCATCCGGGGCCTGTTCAACATCCAGTTTATTGTGGACAGTCACGATGACGTATACATTATTGAGGTCAATCCCCGGTCCTCCCGCACCGTACCGTTTCTGAGCAAGGCCACGGGATATCCTCTGGCGGACATCGCCACTCTGGTAGCCTTGGGACACAGCCTGAAGCAGCAGGGAATCGACATGCTGTATCCGGATGAAAAAAAGCGTTGGTACGCCAAGGCCCCGGCCTTCTCCTTCTCCAAGCTGCGGGGGCTGGACGCCTATCTGTCCCCGGAAATGAAATCCACCGGCGAGGCCATCGGCTACGACAATTCTCTGACAAGAGCGCTGTACAAGGCTCTGCAGGCCTCCGGCGTTAAGCTGCAGAACTATGGAACCGTTTTTGCAACCATCTCGGACGAGGACAAAGAGGAAGCCCTTCCCCTGATCCGCCGCTTCTACCAGCTGGGCTTCAACATCGAGGCCACCAAAGGGACTGCAGATTTTCTGAAAATACACGGCATCCGCACCCGGGTCAGAGCCAAAGTAGACGCCGGCTCCACGGAAATTCTGGATGCCATCCGTCAGGGCTATGTAACCTATGTCATCAACACCATGGACGTACGCTGCGAGGATATTCATTCCGGCTCCAGCCAGATTCGTCGCTGTGCCGTGGAAAATGGTGTGACCATGCTCACCGCTCTGGACACGGTGCGGGTGCTTCTGGATGTATTGGAGGAGCTTACCCTCGGCATCTCCACCATTGACGAATAAGCAAAGGGACCTGCCCAAGACGGGGCAGGTCCCTTTTTTCGTTATACCTTGATGATCCGGCCCTCCGCCCTGGGCTTAGGCGCCGGTTCTTCGTCGGGATAGCCCAGGATACAGTTTCCCACGCCCTTCATCGTTTCCGGCAGACCCCACTCCTTCAGCAGCGCCTTGCCTTCCGGACTGTCAAACATAGGCTGAGCGCGGTGAATCCAGCAGCTGCCCAGGCCCAAGGCCCTGGCCGCGTTCATCAGATTCCCCATAACCAGGCTGCCATCCTCCAGCCATGTTCCCTTTCCGGGATCGGCAAGCACCACAATGACGCAGGGTGCGCCATAAAACGGGTCCCGATCAATGCCCATGACAGCGGCATTCATCCGGGAAAGCCTGTCCCGGGTCTGCCTATCCCGGACAGCAACCAGAATGGTTTTCTGGTTGTTCATGGCGCTGGGCGCGTAAAGGCCGGCTTCCAGGACGGCATCCAGCAGTTCGTCGGGAATCTGTTCCGGCTTATACTTGCGGATGCTGCGGCGGGTTTTCAAAACTTCAAGCATACAAATTACCTCCTATTTCATTCTGCGGTTAGCAGTTTGGATTCAAAAATTGCGAAAACGGCAGCGCCTCCAGACAGTGCTTTCTTTTATAATACTATTTC
>CAZUAN010000005.1:0-32955 GCA_964618385.1 uncultured Oscillospiraceae bacterium
ACTCTGATGAAATCGGCAAGAACTGGCAGCGAGAGATTTTGACTCAGGTCAAGATCCCAAAATCGGAGGAATACTATATGTATTTCCCGATTTTGGAACCGCAGAGCTGGGGCAAAAGATCCGCTGTCCAGCCGCAGACGATTTATTCAGAGGTTCCCTAGGGTATGGGAAAACCGCCGCCAGCAATGGCGGCGGTACAGCCTTCACAGAGAAGGAAATTACTTGATCTCGGCGTCGGCACCAGCTTCCTTCAGTTCGGCGAGCAGCTTCTCCGCGTCTTCCTTGGAGATTGCTTCCTTCAGGGTCTTGGGGCAGTTGTCCACCAGATCTTTTGCGTCCTTCAGGCCCAGGCCGGTAGCGGCACGAACCACCTTGATGACAGCCAGCTTGGAAGCGCCGGCGCCTTTCAGAATGACGTCAAATTCGGTCTTTTCCTCGACTTCTTCCGCAGCGGCAGCGGCAGGGGCGGCGACAGCGGCGGCAGCTGCGGAAACGCCAAAGACCTCTTCCAGAGTGTGAACCAGCTCGGACAGCTCCAGGACAGTCAGGCCCTTAACCTGCTCGACCAGGGCTTCAATTTTTTCACTAGCCATTTTTATTATCCTCCTAAATTATGTGTAGTAGATTCTTTTTTGCGGGGTTACGCAGCGGCGGATTACGCCTCCGCAGCGGGAGCGGTGCCTTCCTTCTGCATCCGGATCTGATCCAGAACAAAGGCCAGGCTGGAGATCGGTGCCAGGAAGGTACCCAGGACAGACGCGACCAGAGCGTTCTTGCTGGGCAGTTCGCCAAAGCTGCTGAGCTGATCGGCAGACAGCACACTGCCTTCCACGATACCGCCCTTGATGGAGATCTTGCAGGCTTTGTTTTTCTTGGCGAATTCGCAGACGATGCGGGCAGGCGCGATGGGATCGCCAGTGGTGGAAGCCATGGCAGTGGTGCCGTTCAGAACCTCTGAGAAATCGTAGCCGGCCTTCTTCGTGGCAAAATTGGTCAGGGTGTTCTTCACAACGGAGTATTCCACACCGGCTTCGCGGAACTGCTTACGCAGCTCGGTATCCTGAGCGACTGTAATTCCCTTATAATCGACGAAAACCACGGAAGATGCGTCCCGGATTTTGCCGGTCAGGGTTTCGACAGCTGCCTTTTTGACCTCAAGGACCTTAGCGTTGGGCATATTTTTTCACCTCCGAAAATAAAAAATGTCTTCCTGCCAGAAGACAGAAAGACACGCAGAAACGTTTTCTTCAGCGCACCTCGGCAGGACTTACGCCTTGCGGCACCTGCTGTCTTTGGCAACGCAAATATAATAACAGGGAAGTACGTATTTGTCAAGGTTTTTTAGAAAAATTTCAAAATGTTGTATCTGTGGTGTAAATAGATGTGACCCAATTTTTTGAGAAGCAGGAAAGCGCCGTTAGGCGGTTCCTTCTTTATATAAAAATGTTAAAAATGCGCAGACCGATTCAAACCGCAGAAGGAAGCATTTTCCTGTTACCTTTTCTGTGCCAGCAGCTTTTCCAGCGCGGCCAGCTTCAGGCAGGTACACAGCACCTCCATGGCTTTTTCCAGCTCCTCTACCGGGGGAAGGCTGGGGGCGATCCGAAGATTGCTGTCATCGGGATCGTTGCGGTAGGGATAGGTGGCTCCGGCATTTGTCAAGGTGACGCCGGCCTCTTTGCACAGCTGCCAGGCACGCTTGGCGGTGCCGGGCAGGGTGAACAGGCTGACAAAATAGCCACCCTTTGGGTCATTCCAGTGGGCGAAGCCAAGAGGGGCGATTTCCCGGTTCAGATAGTCGGATACCACCTGAAATTTGGGCGCCATGACGGAGGCGTGAAGCTTCATGATCTCCAGAGTGTGTGCCTTGTCCTTCAGGTAGCGGACATGGCGAAGCTGATTGACCTTGTCGTAGGAGATCATCTGTACGCCGAAGATATCGGAGAAGTAATGGATGTTGGCCTCGCTTGCCGCCATACAGCTGATGCCGCCGCCGGCAAAGGTGATTTTGGAGGTGGAGGCAAATTCGTATACCATGTCAGGACGGCCAGCCCGGGCGCACAGGGAAATGATATCGGGGAAGGGAACATAGTCACCCGCAAATTCATGGACGCAATAGGCGTTGTCCCAGATGATGGCAAAGTCGGGAGCGGCGGGCTTCAGGTCGGCAAAGCGCTGGATGGTTTCCCTGCTGAAAATAATACCGTCGGGATTGGAGTATTTCGGAACGGTCCAGATCAGCTTGACCTGGGGATCCTTCACATATTCCTCCACCAGATCCATATCGGGACCTTCGGGCGTCATGGGAATGGGAATCAGCTGCGCACCGTAAAATTCCCCGATCTGAAAATGACGGTCATAACCGGGGGATGGGCAGAGGAACTTGACCCGTTCCTCCCTGCACCAGGGACGGGGGCTGTGCAGCAGGCCATGCGTATAAGCCCGGGAAACGATGTCGCACATCATATTCAGGGAGGCGGCGCCTCCTACAAAAACCTCTGCCGGCTTACAGCCGAGTACATCCGCCCAGTAAGCCCTGGCACAGGGAAGCCCGGAAAGCTCGCCGTAGTTTCGGGAGTCGATTTTACCGTCGAAGCAGTCCTCCGGCTTCTGCAGCATGGTCAGAAGCCCGCTGACCAGATCCAACTGCTCGGTGGAGGGCTTGCCCCGGGCCATGTTCAAATTCAGGCCCTGCGCTTTGCATTGCTCGAACGCTTCCAGCACGCTCTGATATTCTCGCTCCAGCTCTTTCCGGCTCATGCAGGAATAGGTACTCACATCCATCATCCTTTCGCGCTTTTTTTGAAAATATCTGGGCATATTATATGCACACAAATCGAAAAATGCAATAACCAGACAGCAAAAATTTCATTTTTGATTTCACTATTGGAGATTTATACAAAAGATGCCGGCCTTCCATGACTTTTTTGAACAGTTTCACTCCTTGCATTTTTCCCGATTCTTTAATACAATCTTAGTAAATATTGCCCGATTTCCTGAAAGACATCAGGCAATATGCGTACCGGAAGCGGGTTTTTTGAAAAAGTTCCAAATGCAAAGCGAAGATTTCTAACTTTCATTTATGCGTGGAAAGGTCGGATGTCATGAGCGAGATCCTGAATGTCCCTGAAATTTTTGGCAGCGATGTATTCAATGAGGCCACGATGAAGCAGCGGCTTCCGGAGCATATTTACAAAGGATGGAAAAACTGCATCGCGACAGGAATGCAGCTGCCGCTGGATGTGGCCAACGAGATTGCCGAGGCCATGAAGATCTGGGCCACGGAAAAGGGCGCGACCCATTATACCCACTGGTTTCAGCCGATGACGGGTATTACCGCAGAAAAACATGATTCCTTTATCACCCCCACCGGAGACGGCAGAGTCATCATGGAATTTTCCGGTAAGGAACTGGTGCGGGGAGAGCCGGATGCCAGTTCCTTCCCCTCCGGAGGCTTACGGGCCACCTTCGAGGCTAGGGGCTATACCGCCTGGGATCCCACCTCCTGTGCCTTTGTCAAGGATGGCAGCCTGTACATTCCCACTTGCTTCTGCTCCTATACCGGCGAAGCGCTGGATAAGAAAACGCCGCTGCTGCGTTCCATGGATGAAGTCTCCCGGGAGGCGGTACGGATTCTGCGCCTGTTCGGAGACACCGAGACCAAACGGGTGATTGCCTGTGTGGGCGCTGAGCAGGAATATTTTCTCCTGCCCAAGGATCTTTATGCCCAGCGGGAGGATCTGCGTCTGACAGGCCGAACCCTTTTCGGCGCACAGCCGCCCAAGGGGCAGGAACTGGATGACCACTATTTCGGTACGATCCGTACCCGTGTTTCCGGGTTTATGCAGGATCTGGATGAGCAGCTGTGGCGTCTGGGGGTTCTCAGCAAGACGAAACACAATGAAGTCGCTCCCTGCCAGCATGAGTTAGCCCCTACTTATACCGATGCTAATACCGCCTGCGATGACAACCAGCTGATTATGGCCATTATGAAAAAATGCGCCGCCAAGCATAATCTGGTCTGTCTGCTCCATGAGAAGCCGTTTGCCGGCGTTAACGGTTCCGGCAAGCACAATAACTGGTCGCTGGCCACAGATTCCGGAAAAAATCTGTTCAGCCCCGGCAAAACTCCCAGTCAGAACGCCCGGTTTCTGGTGTTCCTGGCGGCGTTCATTGCGGGGGTGGATGAATACCAGGATTTCCTGCGCTGCACCGTTGCCTCTGCCGGCAATGACCACCGCCTGGGGGCCAGCGAAGCCCCGCCCGCCATTGTGTCCGTTTTTCTGGGGGATGAGCTTAGCGCCATTATTCAGTCCATCATCGACGGCGCAAATTACACGGAGCCGGAGAAAAGCATGCTCCGCATCGGCGTGGATGTCCTGCCTGCAATTCCCAGAGACACCACCGACCGCAACCGAACCAGCCCGCTGGCGTTTACAGGCAATAAATTCGAGTTTCGGATGCTTGGCTCCTCCCAGTCTATTGCTGGCCCCAATATTGCCCTGAATACCATTATGGCAGAGGAGTTAGGCAGGTTTGCCGATGTGCTGGAGGAGGCGGAGGATTTTGAGGTTGCCCTGCATAACCTGGTCTGTCAGACGCTGACAGAGCACAGCCGCATTATTTTTGGCGGAAATGGTTACAGCGAGGAATGGACGGCGGAGGCCGCGAGACGGGGACTGAGCAATCTGCCCTCCACGGCTGAGGCGCTTCCGGCCTATGTTTCTAAGAAGAACCTTGATCTTGTGATCCGCCACGGCGTTTTCACCGAGCAGGAATTCCGGGCACGCTATCTGATTCATCTGGAAGCCTACAGCAAGATCGTGAGTATCGAGGGACGCACCATGGTGGATATGGCGGTTCACCAGATTCTTCCTGCTGCCCTGCGCTATACCAGGGATCTGTGTGATACCGTGAAGGCCAAAGGGAATATGGGCGTTTCCTGCCGGGCGGAAAGCGCTCTGATTCAGGAGCTGTCCAGGCATACAGACGCTCTGTATGACGCGGTCAACGCGCTGAAATTCGCGCTTCAGGCCAAGCCGGAAAATTCGGAAGCGGCTGCCAGCTATTGCCGGAAAGTGCTGCTCCCCAGCATGGATCAGCTGCGAACCGAGGCAGATGCCCTGGAGACTCTGACGGACAAAACCTATTGGCCGTACCCGACATATTCTGATTTGCTGTTCTATTGATGAATTGAGAGAGGAAAAGAGAAAGGGCATATGACAAAAATTGATTTTAGACGGCCGGAATGGACGGCTGCTGCTGCGGCTTTGGCCTGCGGAACGCTTGCCCACTCCTTTGCGCTGTTCAATTCCATACACAATTATGATGATATATTACAGCAGCCAACAGGCTACGGTGCCGGAATCACTCTGGGAAGATGGCTGCTGACAGTCCTGGGGGATTTTAATACCAAGGTTTTGGGACTTGGGTATAATCTTCCCACGGTTAACGGCGTGGCTTTTATTTTCTTCATTGCCCTGTCTGCGGCTTTGCTGGTGAATGTGTTAAGAATCAGCAGCCGGGGTTCCGCGGTTCTGATCGGTTGCTTACTGTCCACATTTCCCACGGTTTGCGCTGCTATGGTTTTCCGCTATGTGGCCCCATATTTTGGCATTTCTCTTTTGCTGTCGGTTGCGGCGGCGTGGAGCGCGGACCGCGGTAAACTGGGCTTTCTGCTTTCCGCCTTGTGTATTGCGTGTTCGATGGGTATCTATCAGGCCTATGTTCCGGTAACCATCGGAATTTTCCTGTTGATGCTCATGCGGGATTCTTTGGAAGAGAATGTCAAGTTTTCCCGGCTGGTAGGAAAGGGTTTTTCCTATGTTGGCTGCTTGATTTTGGGGGTAGTGTTATATTTTATTGGCTTAAAAATCTGCCTGGCAGTGTATCAGACATCGCTGGATACTTATCAGGGTGTCAGTTCCATGGGGCAGTTCAGTCTGGGAAGGCTTCCGTCCCTTATTAAAAAAGCGTGGACCTATGCAGCCTTTTTCCCCCTGAAAAATTACTACAGCCTAACGCCGACAAGGGTTTTGCAGATAGCTTGGATAGTGGTGATCTTGGGAGTTGTGTGTCTGAGCGTTTACGTTTTGCTTACCAGAAAGCTGAAATTGCTGCCCGGATTGTTTTTCTGCCTGATGGGACTGCTGTTTCCGGTTGGAGTGAACTTCATTGAGATCATGTGTCCCGACGGCATTGTCTATACTTTGATGGTCTATGCCATGGTTTTGATTGCCTGTGCTCCTTTGCTGCTGCTGGAATATGTGCCAAAAGAGCGGGAGATAGGGAAACGGGTGTTTTCCGCTGTATTCGGAATTCTGCTGTCGTGCGTTGTTCTTTATAATGGATATTATGCCAATGTGAACTATACGGCGCTGTATTTTTCCAACCGGCAGGTGGAGAATTTTACGGCTGGATTGGTCAGCCGAATGCAGGGAGCGGAAGGATACACGCCTGACAAAAAATGGGTGTTTTCCGGGATCGTTCAGGATTCCAGGCTTTGGGACATCTGGTATGAGGTTCCCTATTACGGCGGAGTCACAGGAAGCTCGGCGAAGGGCCTGTTGAGAACTTCCTACAGCTTTTCGGTGTGGTTTCAGGCGTATTTGGGCGTGGAAACTCCATTTGCAACAGATGAGGAGCAAAAAGCGGTTGAGGCAGACCCCAGATTCCAGGAGATGCCCTATTGGCCTTCCGAAGGATCTGTCCGGGTAATCGATGATTATATTGTCGTAAAATTCCCGGAGACAGAACCATAGCAGCTGCATTTTGGGGGGATACTATGGAAGCGGAAGGCTTTTGCACTCCCAAGGGGCGCAGGAGGCTGTTCCGGCGATTTGCGGCGGCAATATGGGCAAGAAAAAAGCGGCGTGACCGTTTCGGTCACGCCGCTGATATTTTGGGGTGAATATTCACCGCTTCTTTTTTGGCAGCCCGCTTTCGGGCAGGGGCTTTTCCGCATCTCCGGGCAGGATGACCCGCTCCTTCAGCACCACAGCGGTACGGGCGGGCAGATACAGCTCCACATAGTGCTTGCCGTCAAACTGTTTTGTGGGGTAGGTGATATGCCGGATCTGGTTCCAGCCGCCGTACTTTTCGTCATCGGTGGACAGAGAAACCGTGTACTCCCCGGGCTGATGGACAGGCACCAGCACGTTCGCCATGGACAAGGACGGATGAAAATTGAAGGCGAACAGCAGACCGTGGCGGTAGAATACCAGTATCTTTTCCGGCTGCTTGTTCAGCAGCAGATCCCCCATGCGCTGGTCGAATATCCGGTTTTCCTTGGTCACAGTCACCATATCCCGATCAAAATCGTTCAGCCATTGGTATTTCAGGAATCCGTTTTCCACCAGGCTCCACTGGCGGCGGCAGTAATGGAAGCTCCAGCCGTTGCCCTCCCGAGGGAAGTCGATCCATTCCGGATGGCCGAATTCGTTGCCCATGAAGTTCAGGTAGCCATCTCCGCCGCCGGCCAAAGTGAACAGACGGATCATTTTGTGCAGGGCGATAGCCCGGTCAATAACGGGATTGTGGGTTGCTTTGTCCATATCGGTGTACATGGCGGCGTCAGCCAGGCGGAAGATCATGGTTTTGTCACCGACCAATGCCTGGTCATGGGATTCCACATAGGCGATGGTTTTCTCACCAGGACGGCGCAGACACATATCGCACCATATTTTGAAAATATCCCACTGCTGATCCGACTGCTCCTTGACAGTTTTGATCCACATATCCGGCAGGCCCATACCGAGCCGGTAGTCAAAGCCGATGCCGCCATCCTCAATGGGCAGGCACATACCGGGCATTCCGGACATGTCCTCGGCGATGGTGACAGCTCCGGGATTCACCTGGCGGATCAGTTCGTTGGCCAGCTGCAAATAGGTGATGGCCTCAGTGTGGGTATTGTAGGAGAAATACTTGTCGTTGGTGTTGAAGTCGGTGCCAAGACCGTGGTCGTGATACAGCATGGAGGTGACGCCGTCAAAGCGGAAGCCGTCGAAATGGTATTCCGTCATCCAGAATTTCAGGTTGCTCAGCAGAAAATGGAGCACTCCCGTTTTGCCGTAATCAAAGCACTTGGTACCCCAAGCGGGATGGTCCCCTTTGGGTCCGTCGTGGAAAAACTGCCAGGTGGTGCCGTCGAACATATTGATGCCCTCGGCGGTATTTTTGACAGCATGGGAGTGTACCAAATCCAGCAGCACCCGGATACCCATTTCGTGGGCTTTGTTCACCAGATATTTCAGATCCTCCGGCTTACCGAACCAGGAGGAAGCGGCATAGAAGCTGGAAACCTGGTAGCCGAAGGAGCCGTAATAGGGATGCTCCATAATGGCCATGAGCTGGATGGTGTTGTAGCCCGCCTTTTGAATGTGGGGAAGGATGTTGTCGGCAAATTCCCGGTAGCTGCCAATCTTGCCCTCCTCCTGGGCCATGCCCACGTGTGCTTCGTAGATATACAGGTTGTCCTCGCCGATAAAGTCCTTGTCCGTCCAGGAAAAGGACTTCCGGTCATCCACGATCTCACAGGCAAAGGTGATGGTCTTGGGATCCTGCACCACCCGGCGGGCGTAGAGAGGAATGTGTTCGGTGCGGGTCAGGTTGGCGTCCACCACGGTTTTGACCTTGCAGCCCTCCCACAGGGCGTCGTCACCCTCCAGATAAAGCTCCCAGTTTCCGTTGCCAAGGTTCGTCAGGGGATGGCTTGTCTGGTTCCAGCCGTTGAAGTCACCCTCCAGGTACAGCTGGTAAGCGCTGGGCGCCCATTCCCGATAGTACCATCCGCCGTCCACATGATGGAAGCCGAAATAATTATGGGCATTGGCGAAATCGTTTAGGGTCTGTCCGCTGGTCAGAATCTGTTTTTTGGTGGCCCGGTACAGAAACATGCGAAGATCAATGTCGCCGGCATAGGGAAGCAGCTGAGGATTCAAATCTAAAATGCGATACATGATGTCACCTCTTGTGTTTGGTATGGGAAGGGAATGCCCCCGGTAAAAGGTCCGCTCGGACAGATGAAGCTTTCTGATGGGAGATCGGCAGAGACGACAGCCTTTCATAATTATTCTAGAAGAAGAAGGGTGCGCTGTCAAGAATTTCGGGCATATTTTATAAAAAATTTACAACCCTGAACGCTTTTTCGTGGTTGTTCCACAAAAAACGGTGTGCTTCTTTTCTGCTTCGTGGAGAAAAGTATCTTCCTGTGATGCTCCCCATATCGCGGCGGCAGCCTGTTGCCGCTTAATCTGCGTAGGGCGGGCAGTCAAGAATCATAGGCATATCCCGGCACAGCTCACCGGCCAGCTTTTCAACCTGCGCTATGCTGTCATCATTCAGTGCGGAAAGCACCTTTACACTGGTATCGGCAAAGGTCAGGTTTTTGCTGCCCTCTAGCATCCTGCGCATGACTTTGGCGGCCACAGGCGCCCAGGATCCGTTTTCCATCAGGGCAACGGTGCGGTTCTGGTAATTCCGCTCTGTCAGATGGTGGATGAATTCCTTCATGCAGGGAAAGATATCCCCATTGTATGTGGTGGTAGCCAGCACCAGCTTGCGATAGCGGAAAGCGTCCGCCACAGCTTTCGCCATATCGCATCGGGCCAGGTCATATACCACAATCCTGGGGCAGCTCCCGGCCTGAAGCCCCTGCACCAGCAAATCCACGGCGGCCTTGGTATGGCCGTAGATAGAGGTATAGGCAACAACAACGCCTTCGCTCTCTACATCGTAAGAGGACCAGATGTTATACCGGCTGAGAAAAATGTCCAGAGTTTCGGTCAGCACAGGCCCATGAAGGGGACAGATGATGGCGATATCCAGCCTGCCAGCCTTCTTCAGCAGCGCCTGTACCTGTGGCCCGTATTTGCCCACAATGCCGAAGTAATACCGCCGGGCTTCATCGGCCCACGGTTCCTCCGCATCCAGAGCGCCGAATTTTCCAAAGGCATCTGCCGTAAACAGCACTTTGTCCCGGGCATCGTAGGTCATAATCACCTCGGGCCAGTGTACCATGGGGGCAGCGAGGAAAGTCAGCACATGCTTGCCCAGGGGCAGGGTGGACCCTTCGCCCACCACGATGCGCCGGTCGGTGTAGTCATCCGCGAAAAACTGCTTCATCATGGCGAAAGCCTTGGCGGAAGACACAATGGTGGCGTCGGGGTAGCGATCCAGAAAGACGGCGATGTTGGCGGAGTGGTCAGGCTCCATGTGCTGAACCACCAGATAGTCAGGCTGGCGGCCATTCAGCGCGTTCTGAAGATTATCCAGCCATTCATGGGTGAAATTCCTGTCCACTGTGTCCATAACGGCGATTTTGTCGTCCAGAATCACATAGGAATTGTATGACATGCCGTTGGGTACCAGGTATTGACCTTCGAACAGGTCGATGTTATGATCGTTGACGCCGATATAGCGAATATCTTTGGTGATGGTCATTGACGTTTCTCCTTTTCTGCTTTTCATAGGTTCGCACCGCATCCTGCTTTACAGTATAGTCGGGAAGTGCGGGAAAGTCAATTTGAAATTGTGATAATTACCGGGCAATCCCTCTTGCAATGCTGCATTTTTGTGGTACAATATAATGTATTCCGATTCAACCGGAAATTCTGAAATTCCGAATAAAGGAGAAGCATGATCATGAAATATGTATGCGGTGTATGTGGCTGGGTTTACGACGAGGAGCTGGGCTATCCCGAAGGCGGCATTGCCCCCGGCACAAAGTGGGAGGATGTCCCCGAGGATTTTGAATGTCCTCTGTGCTGTGTTGGCAAGGATCAGTTCTCGGAAGAGTAAACAGAAAACGCGGTTTCGCAGGGCGGGGTCAAAACCCCGCCCTGCGATTGCAATGAGGCTTTTTCTTTGGCGAGTTCATTACGGAAGAATCCTTCCGAATTGGGTATACTGTAATACTGCTTCTTTATAAAAATGTTTCATTTTTATAAAGAAGGCACCGCCTGACGGCGCTGCCGTTTTCGTGATTTTTGAGATAGAAAATCACGAAAACCCGTCTCATAATGATTTTCCAATTAAAAAGTTCCATTCTGACGAATGAAACTTTTTAATGGAATATCAGTATAAAAAAGAAAGGAGCGAATCTTATGAAACCGATGAATTTGAACCAATCCGATTTTACGCGAATGACTGCAGACAGCAAACCCATACTGGTAGACTTCTGGGCGCCCTGGTGCGCTTATTGCCGCCGCATTGCCCCCGCTTATGACGCGCTGGCAGAACAGCTGGGGGAGGAGCTTACGTTCGCCAAAATCAATATCGACCAGGAGCCGGAGCTTGCCCGGCAGGAGCAGATCGAGACCGTTCCCACCCTGGTGCTGTATCGCGGCGGCCAGGCCCTCGGCTCTGTTACGGCCCCGGAGTCCAAAGCGGATATCGCCGCGTTTGTGGAGGAGACACTGCAATGCCGGAGGACATGAATGCGTCCTTCATCTATGATATGGTTATCATCGGCGGCGGACCAGGCGGCTATACGGCAGCGCTTTATGCGGCCCGGGCCGGGCTGTCCGCCGTAGTTTTGGAAAGGCTTTCGGCAGGGGGACAAATGGCCCAAACAGAACAGGTGGATAATTATCCCGGATTTCCGGAGGGAATCGACGGCTTTCGCCTGGGGGAGAGAATGCGGCGGGGCGCGGAGCGCTTCGGTGCCAAAACAGAGCTGGCGGAGGTGCTCTCCCTGGATTTGCAGGCCAGCCCAAAAAGAATCGAAACCAGTGAGGGAACCTTTTTTGGCAGAACCTTGGTGTATGCCGCCGGGGCCGGCCCCTGGGAGCTGGGACTTCCCGGGGAAAAGGGACTGGTGGGCCGTGGCGTCAGCTATTGCGCCGCCTGTGACGGCATGTTCTATAAGGGAAAAACCGTCGTGGTGGTGGGCGGCGGCAATTCCGCCGCGGCGGATGCTCTGCTTCTGTCCCGGATCGCCGCCAGGGTCATGATTGTCCACCGCCGGGATACCCTCCGGGCCACCAAAATCTACCATAGGCCGCTGATGGAAGCGGAAAATGTGGAATTTTGCTGGAATTGTTCGGTTACGGGACTTCTGGGGGAGGATCATCTCACCGGCGTCAGGATTCAGGATGTGGTCAGCGGGAAGGAAACGGTTCTGCTCTGTAACGGGCTGTTCGTCAGTATTGGCAGAAAACCCGCCACCGATCTGGTGAAAAATCAGCTGGTTTTGGACAAATCCGGCTATATTATGGCCGACGAAACCACGAGAACCAACATTTCCGGCGTTTTTGCCGCGGGTGATGTGCGCACGAAGGCGCTGCGCCAGATTCTGACGGCTGCGGCCGACGGAGCCATGGCTGTCCATTACGCGCAGGAATATCTGCAGGAGATGGACGGGAAAGCATGACAGCTTTTCGGATGGTATGCCCGGAAAATTTCCGCCGGAATCCGGTTTCACCGTTCCGCAAAGCGAATGTGAATGGTCAGTTTCCCATCCAGATAGGCGGCAGAAACGGTGCCGCCCATCTGTTCCATCAGGGTTCTGGAGATTGCCAGACCCAGTCCGGTGGAATTACGCCCGGCCTCCACCGTAAAAAACCGGTCAAACAGCTTCCCCACCAGCACCTCGTTCAGTCCCGGGGCGGTATTGGAAAAGAAAATTTCCCCGCTGTCAAGCAGCCGGATATCCAGGTCGCCTTCGCTGTATTTCAGGGCATTGTTCAAGATGTTGCTGAACACCCGGCTGAGGGCCTCTTTGTTCAGGTGCCTTTCGATGCGCTTCCCGGTCATGCGGATCTCCGGGCGAATGCCCCGTTCCGTCAGGGCCGCATAGAAGGCGGCGATGCATTCTTCCAAGACGCCGTTGACATGCACCGTCTCCATTTCCAGTTCCCGGGCGGAGAGAATCACGGAGTAGCGGAACAGCTCCTCCGTCAGCTGGGTCATGGCCTCCACCCGGTTTCCGATCAGGCTGAGATACCGTCCCACGGCCTCCGGCTTGTCCTCCCGCTCCAGCAGGTCCAGGTATCCGCAGATGGCGGTCAGGGGTGTGCGCAGGTCGTGGGAAATGTTGGTGACGGCATCCTTCAGCTCCCGGTCACCGGTGAGATACCGGTGCCGCTGCTCCCGCAGAAGCCGCAGCTGTACGTTGATGGCCGCCGCCAGCTGGCACAGGTAGGGATCCCGGGAGGAAATGCCGATGAGGGTATTGGTATCCGACGCAAGCCTGTCGTCAAATTCCTCCGCGATTTCCAGGGCGGATTTGTGCATGAGATAGATTTTCGCCAGCAGCGCGAAAATTATGGTTACCAGAATCCCGGTGACAGCCAGCAGTACAGGAATCATAGCGTTCTCCTATTGCAGGTTTTTCTTTTGGAACAGGCTCCCCCCGGCGAGTGTCAGGGAAAGAACCCATGCGGCGGCCCAAACCGGCTGGGATCGGGGATAGTCCATGTCCCCCAGAACCGGGCGCAAGGCCTGGCAGGAGGGGAGCAGGGCGTCCAGGCATTCGTACAGGGTTCTTTGGGCGCCTTGCAGGAATTTGGGATTCGGGATGGCTTCCTGGGCAAAGCTGAGAAGATCGTCCGTGACGAACCGTGTGACGAATTCCGGCTGGTCCAGGCCGTTGCGCGTGGCAAATCCGCCTGCAAGCAGGAAAGCGGCCAGCAGAAGGCACAGCACCGCGCCCCGGGCTTTGCTGCTGTCCAGCATGGCGGCGAAACAGAACAGGGCGCTGTAGCCCAGAGCGGCCATGTACGACCAGATGATCCCCTGCGCAGGCTGATGCAGCCCCGTGAAGACCGCAGTACCCGCTCCCGGAAGGCCCACCAGCAAACCCCCAAGCCAGTAGGCCATCAGAAATCCGATCCCGGCGGCCCAGCAGGTGAGCAGGTTCGCAAGGTAGATGGCAAAGCGGCTGTGTCCCACGATGAGCATGCTGCGCAGTCCGCCCTCCATATGCTGCTGGCCGATGAAGAAGGCCGAGAAAATGGCCAGGGCTGCGCCGATGTAGAGGTTTCCGTTAAAAAAATAGATGTTCAGGGTGGCGCCGGCCTGCTGAAGATCGTCAAAATTATAGAGCATCATTCCATAGGCGAACATGCCCCAGGCAAGCATGGCCCCGGCAAGGGCCCAAAAGACCTTGCTGCGGCGCAGCCGGAAGGAATTGGCAGACAGTATTTTTCTCATGTTTTTCACTTGATATCCTTCCTGCGGAAAGCGGCGGCGCCTGCGGTGGTGACGCAAACGCACAGGACTACGGACAGCGCCGTGCAGAGGAGTGGGTTGGTCAGATCCGCGTCGTTCATCAAAATGGCCTGCCCGGTGGGCAGCAGGTCCCGGAGAAATTCGTAGACTGTTCGGACGATCCCCGTCAGATACAGGGGATTGGGGGTGGGCTCCATCTCTACAAAAGCGCCGTCGATGTAAGCCATGCCGCTGTTGAATTCCGGTTCCTCCAACCGATCAACCAGGCCGCTGCCCGCAATGACCAGCCCCAGCCAAACCACTAAGGTGAGGATTACCGTCAGCGCTTTGTTGCTGCATGAGCTGGCCATGGCGGTGTACAGGGCGGTAAAGACGGCGGTAAAGCCTACAGCCGCCAGAGCGTACAGCGCCATGCCGCCCGCTCCCATTTCCGGCATCCCGAGCGCCGTCAAGTAGGGGATCATAGACACCCACCAAGCCGCCAGAAACACATAGGAGGCGGCCAGGCAGACAACAAAATTGGAAAGGAAGATATGTCCCCGCTGGTGGCCAACCACCAGCTTGTTGCGGATGGTGCCGTCGGAATACTCCGTTCCCAGGAAGAAGCTGATAAACACCGCCTGGAATGCGCCAATATAGGGAGCCTCGCTGAATAGGCGCTTATCTATGGCCCGCGCGTAGTCCGCCGTCAGAAGGCTCCGAATCTGCCATATCTTATCCAGGGACAGGGCCAGGCATAAGGCGAACAGCGCCGTCAGGAGAAACCAGAAGGTTTTGGATTTCCACAGCCGCGCAAAATTGGCGGATAACAGCTTACGCATGGCTGTCACCTCCCACCAGGGAAACGAAATAGCTCTCCAGGCTTTCGTCATGCTCTTCGATGGAAAGAACTTCACAGCCCTCCTTTGCCAGGGCCAGGGTCAGCTGGGAGATGTTCACCTTGGCGAACACGTCCGCTTTGGTGGCGGACAAAATCTTGTAGCCGATGCCCATGCCATCCAGGACCCGGGCCAGGGCAGATGCCTTTGTGACCTCTACGCGCATACATTTGCGGCAGGCCGCCTCCAGCTCCTCCGCGCTCAGCTCCTTCACCATCCGTCCGCCGTCGATGATGCCGTAATGGGTGGCAAGGCGGCTTAATTCGTCCAGAATGTGGCTGGAGATCAGTACCGTGATCTGCTTTTCCCGGTTCAGCTTCAGAATCAGTTCCCGCATCTCAATGATGCCCTGGGGGTCCAGGCCGTTGACAGGCTCGTCCAGCACCAGAAAATCCGGGTCCCCCGCCAGGGCAACGGCGATGCCCAGCCGCTGCTTCATGCCGAGAGAAAAGTTTTTTGCCTTTTTCTTCCCGGTGTTTTCCAGCCCCACCAGCTTTAGCAGTTCCGGGATGCCGTCAAAAGAGGGCAGGCCCAGCACCCGGTACTGCTGCTTCAGGTTTTCTTCGGCGGTCATGTCCAGATAGATGGAGGGCGTCTCCACTACCGCACCCATCCGCCGCCGGGCCCTGACGATGGCCTTGCTGGTATTTCTGACGCCATACAGGGTAAATGTGCCGCCGGTGGGTTCCTGCAGGCCACAGATCAGGCGGATCAAGGTGGTCTTGCCCGCACCGTTGCGGCCAACGAAGCCGTAGACCGCTCCTCTGGGAACATGCATATTCAGCCCATCCAGCGCCTGGAAGCGCCGATATTGCTTGCATAAGTTTTCCGTTGTCAAAATGTAATCCATTCGGATTCCTCCTTTTCTGTGATAGACGCAGTTTACAGAGAAAAGGTAAA
The DNA here is from genome assembly GCA_964618385.1 of uncultured Oscillospiraceae bacterium. Classification (GTDB taxonomy): domain Bacteria; phylum Bacillota; class Clostridia; order Oscillospirales; family Oscillospiraceae; genus Faecousia. The sequence goes on from CAZUAN010000005.1 coordinate 15,948, forward strand.
GAAAGCGGTCAAGAAAAGTGTAAAGATTTCGTCAAGATTTTCCATGAGCGGGGCGGCGTTATCCCTCCAGCTTGAAGCCGATGCCCCAAACCGATTCGATATAGTCCTTTCCCCCGGCCTCCCGCAGCTTTCGCCGCAGGTTGCTGATGTGCTGCTTCAGGGAGCTTTCCGTACAGTCGGGGGTATCCTCCGCAATCCTGTCCAGAATCACGGATTTGGCAATGACCTGCCCGGGATTGCGCATCAGAAGCCTGGCAATGGCATATTCTGTCTTGGTCAGCCGCACCTGTACGCCGTTTGCCCATACCGCGTGGGAGGCTTCCTCCAGTCGCAAACTGCCCACAGTGGTGACATCCGAAAGGGGAGCGCCGCTGTTTCTCAGCTGCACCGCGATCCGGGCCAGCAGTTCCTGGGTGTCAAAGGGCTTGGTTACATAATCCGCGGCTCCGTCCAGCAGCAGCTTGACCTTGTCCTGCACATCCGCCCTGGCGCTGAGTACGATGACGGGAATGCCCCGAATCTTCGGCAGAACCGCTTCTCCGCTGAGGCCGGGCAGCATCAGATCCAGCAGAACCAGATCCGGCCTGCTCCGGGACAGCAGCATCAGGGCCTCCGTCCCGGAGTAGGCCCGCAGAACGCCGTACCCATTCAGGCGCAGCAGTTCTTCCAGCATATTGCCGATATAAAGATCATCGTCAATGACCGCAATTTGTTTCATGGCACACCTCGAAAGCGTTTGATGGTGTCATTTTACTCCGGAACGGCAGCCAATGCAAGCTTCCGCATCTTAAGATTTTGGAAACATTCTCTATTGGCATTTTGGGCGCGGGCTGTTATAATAGAAAAAAGGATTGAGAGGTGCCGCGAATGTTTCGAATTTTGATTGTAGATGACGATAAAAATACCCGGATGCTTCTGAAAGCTGTGCTGGAAGCGGAGAACTATTCTGTTTCCACAGCGGACAATGGTGTGGACGCGCTGGCCGTCATGGACGCGAACCACATTGATCTTGTGGTGCTGGACGTGATGATGCCCAAAATGGATGGCTATGAGTTTACCAGAACGCTGCGCCAAAGCGATAATAACCTGCCCATTCTGATGATTTCCGCCAAACAGCTGCCTGCCGATAAAAAGCAGGGCTTCCTGGTGGGTACCGATGACTATATGACCAAGCCCCTGGACGAGGAGGAAATGCTCCTGCGTATCAAGGCCCTGCTGCGCCGGGCCAGGATTGTCAGCGAACGAAAAATTGTGGTGGGAGATGTGGTGCTGGATTACGACGCACTGACGGTTTCCCGGCGCGGGGAAAGCCAGGAGCTTCCCCAGAAGGAATTTCTGCTGCTTTACAAGCTATTATCCTATCCGGGGCAAATCTTCACCCGCATTCAGCTGATGGATGAAATTTGGGGCGCGGACAGTGAAACCGGATGGGAGACGGTGACAGTACATATCGGCCGCCTGCGAAAGCGTTTCGAGGGGTGGAACGAATTTGAAATCGTGTCCGTTCGGGGATTGGGATATAAGGCGGTGAAAAAGGTATGAAACGAAGCAGACATTCCAAGCAATACGATTTGCTTCCCCTGTTTTCCTTGGTGGTCTTTCTGTCCGTGCTGCTGAACACCGGGATTGCCGCTCTGATTGTCTGTCTGCTGGTAAACAGCCATATTGTCAGCATTACCGGCACTACGGCGGCAGACGCGGAGCGTCTGATGGGTATTTTCGCGCTGTTCAGCATCCCTCTGGGGATTTTGGTGGCGCTGGCTGCTGGAAAGGTGCCGCTGAAGCCGGTGTCCAATCTCATCGACAGCATGGATCGGCTGGCCTCCGGTGATTTCCGGACCCGGGTCAATGTTGGTTCTATCATGCGCCGCTATCCGCCTTTTGTGGGCGTGGCGAAGAGCTTCAACAAAATGGCGGAGCAGCTGGAAAGCACGGAAATGCTTCGCGGGGATTTCATCAACAATTTTTCCCATGAATTCAAAACCCCCATCGTTTCCATTGCCGGCTTTGCCAAACTGCTGCGCCGGGGCAATCTGACGAAGGAACAGCAGCAGGAATATCTTGCCATTATCGAGGAGGAATCTCTGCGCCTGTCCTATATGGCCACGAACGTGCTGAACATGACCAAAATCGATAATCAGACCATTTTGTCGGATGTTTCGTCCTTCAACCTTTCCGAGCAGATCCGTTCCTGCATTCTGCTGCTGGAAAACAAGTGGGAGAAGAAAGAACTGGATTTCAGCCTTTCCCTCCAGGAGCATCAGATCGAAGGCAATGAGGAACTGCTGAAGCAGGTGTGGATCAATCTGCTGGACAACGCCATCAAATTCAGCCCGGTGGGGGGAACCATCGAGGTGGCTATTCTGGAGACAGAAGGGACATATCGGATTTCCGTCCGGAATTCCGGAAGCACCATCCCGAAGGAGCAGCAGCAGAAAATATTCAACAAATTTTATCAGGGAGAGGAGTCCCACGCTGCTGAGGGCAATGGCATCGGGCTGGCCATTGTCAAACGGGTGGTGGAGCTGCATGGGGGAACGGTGGATGTCAGCAGCCGCAAGGGTATCACCATTTTCACTGTGGAGCTTCCCAAGAATCAATAATACTATACTGTTTTTATGAAAAATGGAAAGCCGCTTTCCCGCGCCCCAGGACGCATTAGGAACGGCAGGAAACGGCTTTTGCGGCGGTTCGCCGCAAAAGGGGAGCGCCATCAGGCGGTTTCTTATAATACTATTTCCGGATAAAATGGAACCATTTTATCAAAAAAATAGTATAAGGCGCGAAAAAATTCACAATTTGGAAAATAAGAGTTTTGTTTCAGTTTATTTTCCCACGATAAAATAAAAATGCGAAATGGAGAGTATTTGGGAATGAGCATCTTTTTGACCTTGGCCTATTTGTTTTTTGTCGGCTCCATTCTGGGATGGTGTTTGGAGCTTCTGTTCCGCAACCTGACCCGGAAACGGGAGAAAATCGTCAATCCTGGATTTTGTACGGGGCCATATTTGCCAATTTACGGTTTTGGCTTATGTGTGCTGTACCTGCTGGCCTCGTTGGAGAAATACAGTCTGATTTCCAGTCCCTTCTGGAACAAGGTGATGCTGTTTCTCGCCATGGCGGTCGGCATGACGCTGATTGAATACCTGGCGGGTCTGCTTTGCCTGAAATATCTGAAGGTTCGGCTGTGGGATTATTCCGGTCTATGGGGCAATGTCCAGGGAATTATCTGCCCGATATTTTCGTTGGCCTGGGCAGTTCTGGGCGCCGTGTACTATTTTCTGATCCACCCGCATATTCTGGATGGGCTGAGCTGGCTGTCCCGCAATCTGGCGTTCTCCTTTTTTATCGGGATGTTCTTTGGCGTGTTTATCATCGATGTGGCCCATTCCGCCCAGCTGGTGGTGAAGCTGAAGGCCTTTGCCGAGGACAACGACGTGATTGTGAAATATGAGGCGCTGAAAGCCCATATTCGGGCTGCCCGGGAGAAGTCTTCGCCAAAATACCACTTTTTCCGCCCCTTCCACGGGGAGCGTCCGCTTAGTGAGTACCTGAAAGAAATGCAGGAATCCCTGGAGCAGCGCATCCGTCACAAATAGCATAGCGCAATCACAGCCGTCGGGAGGAATTCCGGCGGTTCCGTTTGTTCACAATTTGGAAACCGCAAGTTTCGTTTCCGTTTAGATTGACGTGGTATAATTCCTGCGGAGAAAACTGAAAAAGGGTGATTTTATGAATGAAGTAAAGCGGCCGAAAAAACCTCTGATCTTTTATTACTGTCTTGTTCTTCTGGTATTGACGCTGTTTAACTTTTTGGCCATGCCGTGGCTGATGCAGCGGCAGATCAAGGAGGTAGACTACGGAACCTTCATGACCATGACAGAGGAAGGGAACATCGGCCAGGTTGATATCGAGACGAATCAGATCGTATTTACGGATAAAGAGGAGACGCAGGTATACAAAACCGGGATTGTGTATGACCCGGGGCTGACCGAGCGGCTGTATGCTGCCGGCGTGACTTCTTTTGGAAGCGAGATCGTCGAAGAGACTTCTCCGATTCTCAGTTTCCTGCTGACCTGGATTTTGCCGATTGCGATCTTTATCGCATTGGGACAGTTTCTGTCCAGGAAACTGATGGATCGCGCGGGAGGCCCCAATTCCATGGCCTTTAATATGGGCAAATCCAACGCGAAGGTCTACGTCAAGTCCTCTGACGGCATCCGATTTTCCGATGTGGAGGGCGTGGACGAGGCGGAGGAAAGCCTTGCGGAGATTGTGGATTATCTCCATGACCCCAGTAAATACAGGGAAATCGGCGCATCCATGCCCAAGGGCGTCCTGCTGGTAGGCCCTCCGGGTACCGGCAAGACCATGCTGGCCAAGGCAGTGGCAGGGGAGGCCGACGTGCCGTTCTTTTCCATCTCCGGGTCCGAATTTGTGGAGATGTTCGTGGGAATGGGCGCAAGCAAGGTTCGGGACCTGTTCAGACAGGCTAAGGAAAAGTCCCCCTGTATTGTCTTTATCGATGAAATCGACGCAATCGGACAGAAACGCAATGCCGGGGCGCTGGGCGGCAACGACGAGCGGGAACAGACGCTGAATCAGCTGCTGACAGAAATGGACGGCTTTGAAGACAATTCCGGGGTTATGATCCTGGCTGCCACCAACCGGCCCGAAGCGCTGGATCCTGCCCTGACAAGACCGGGGCGTTTTGACCGCCGTGTGCCTGTGGAACTGCCAGACCTGCAGGGCCGGGAGGCAATCCTGAAGGTTCATGCGAAAAAGATCCGAATCGCGGATGACGTGGACTTCAACCGCATTGCCCGGATGGCGTCCGGCGCCAGCGGCGCGGAGCTTGCCAATATCATTAACGAGGCGGCGCTGCGGGCTGTCCGCGACGGCAGGAAATTTGCCAACCAGTCTGACCTGGAGGAGTCCATTGAGGTGGTGATTGCGGGGTACCAGAAGAAAAACGCCATTCTGACAGACAGCGAAAAGATGGCGGTGGCTTACCATGAGATCGGACATGCTCTGGTGGCGGCGCTTCAGACCCATTCCGCCCCCGTCCAGAAAATCACCATCATTCCCAGAACCTCCGGCGCCCTGGGTTATACCATGCAGGTGGAGGAAGGAAACCACTACCTGATGACCAGGGAAGAACTGGAAAATAAAATTGCCACCCTGACAGGAGGCCGTGCCGCGGAGGAGATTGCGGTGGGAAGCATTTCCACGGGCGCTTCCAACGATATTGAGCAGGCTACCAGGCTGGCCCGGGCCATGATTACCCGCTATGGCATGAGTGAGGAATTTGACATGGTGGCCATGGAGACCGTCACCAACCAATACCTTGGCGGGGACGCAAGCCTGACCTGCTCTGCGGAAACGCAGACCAGAATTGATCAGCTTGTGGTGGAGCTGGTGAAAAAAGAGCATGACAAAGCGCGCAGGCTTCTGACAGAAAACCGGGCGCTGCTTGAGAAATTGTCCCGATACCTATACGAAAAGGAGACGATTACGGGCGATGAATTCATGCGGATTTTGAACCCCCAAAAGGAATGAAACCATGAACTTGCCTAGCTATGCGGTAGATTACCGTAATTTTCGCCTCAATAAAATAAATACTCCGGAGTACAGGCACCTGTGGCTGCTGCTGATCTGGCCGGGATTTATCCTGCGGTATTTTCTGGTGGAGAAGCTGAACCCGGCGGCAGTGTATACGGTCATACACTGTCCCTTGGATGACCGGATTCCCTTTTGCGAGGGATTTGTGATCTTTTATGTACTCTGGTTTGTCGCGATATTTGGGATGCACCTGTATACGCTTGTGTATGACCTGGACGTGTTCAAACGCTACAGCAAATTCCTGATTTTTTCCCTGAGCATATCCAGTGTCATTTTTCTGGTGTTTCCCAGCTGCCAGGAGCTTCGGCCGGAGACGTTCCCAAGAGATAATCTGCTAACGAAGATAGTGGGGCTTCTGTATGCGGTGGACACCAATACCAATGTGCTGCCCTCAGAACATGCTATTGGCGCGATAGCGGTTTTTTCGGCGGGGATTCATTGCAGGAGGCTGCAGACGCCCGGGAAGATTGCCGCGCTGCTGGTCATGGCTGTTCTGATCAGCCTGTCCACGGTTTTTCTGAAGCAGCACTCCGTTCTGGATGTGCTGGCAGCCGTTCCGATTTGCGCGGCGGCATATTGGCTTTGTTTTGGAAGGAGAGAGAAAGAATGAAAACATTATCTGCCGGCATTGATATTGGCTCAACCACGGTCAAGCTGGTGGTATTGGACGGCGACGGCCGGATGCTTTTTGGGGACTACCGACGTCACCATGCCCATACCCAGGGAACGCTGAAGTCGCTTCTGATGGACGCGAAACGCGCGCTTGGTCCCTGCGCGCTGCAGATCAAAATTACCGGCTCCGGTTCCATTAACCTGGGAAAAGCTCTGGATATCGACTTTGTGCAGGAGGTGGTGGCGGTAGCCACCGCCTTGAAAAAGACTGCGCCGCAGACGGACGTGGCCATAGAGCTGGGCGGCGAAGACGCCAAGATCATCTATTTCAAAGGCGGCCTGGAAGAACGGATGAACGGCGTATGCGCCGGCGGTACCGGATCATTCATTGACCAGATGGCTGCGCTTTTGCAGACCGATGCATCGGGTTTGAATGATGCGGCAAAGGATTACAAACAGATTTATTCCATCGCGGCCCGCTGCGGTGTCTTTGCCAAGACCGACATCCAGCCCCTGATTAACGAGGGGGCGACTAAGGCTGATCTGGCTGCCTCCATTTTCCAGGCGGTGGTCAACCAGACCATCTCTGGCCTGGCATGCGGCAAGCCCATCCGGGGCTGCGTGGCCTTTCTGGGCGGCCCGCTGCACTTCCTGACAGAACTGAAAGCCGCTTTTATCCGCACACTGAAGCTGACGGAGGAAACCACCGTAGATCCGGAAAATTCCCACTTGTTTGCCGCCATGGGCGCGGCGATGGAAGCCGGGAACGCAGAACCGGTAGAGCTGGACGATCTGATTGAAAAGCTGGAAAAGGGCGTGCGGGTTTCCTTTGAAATGCCCCGGCTGGAGCCGCTTTTCCGGGATCAGGAGGATTATTCCGCGTTCTGTCGGCGGCATGGCAGAGCCGTTGTCCAAAAGCAGGAGCTTTCCGGCTACCGGGGCAGCTGCTTCCTGGGCATTGACGCAGGCTCCACCACTACGAAACTGGTGCTGATCGGAGAAGATGGCCGGCTGCTGTACCGGTTTTATGCCAACAACCAGGGCAATCCCATTTTGACTGCTCAGTTTGCCATAGGCGAATTGAAGCGGCAGCTTCCCGAGGGGGCGAGGATTGTTCGCGGCTGCTCCACAGGTTACGGTGAAGCGCTTTTAAAGTCCGCGTTTTCTCTGGATGAGGGCGTGGTGGAAACCATCGCGCACTGCACTGCCGCATCCTTCTTTGATCCGGAAGTGGACTGTGTTCTGGATATCGGCGGTCAGGACATGAAGTGCATCAAGCTGAAAAACGGCACGGTGGACACCATCATGCTGAACGAAGCGTGTTCCTCCGGATGCGGCTCGTTTATTGAGAATTTCGCCACCTCTCTGGGATATACGGCCGAGGGCTTTGCGAAGGAGGCTCTTTTTGCAAAAGCCCCTGTAGATCTGGGTACCCGCTGCACTGTTTTCATGAACTCCAATGTCAAGCAGGCGCAGAAGGAGGGGGCCAGCGTCAGCGATATTTCCGCCGGGCTTGCGTATTCGGTTATCAAAAATGCCCTGTATAAGGTCATTAAGCTGGCCTCTGCCGAGGAGCTGGGCAGACACATTGTGGTTCAGGGCGGAACCTTCTACAATCAGGCGGTTTTGCGGGCATTCGAGAAGATTGCGGGGGTTGACGCGACCTGTCCGGACATTGCCGGGCTGATGGGCGCGTTTGGCGCGGCTCTGGTGGCCAGGGAGCACTATACCGGGCAGGAAAGCAGCATGCTTTCTCTGGACGAAATGCTGAAGCTCTCCTACACCACCAGAAGCGTCCGCTGCGGAGGATGTTCCAACAACTGTATGCTGACGGTGAACCGGTTCTCCGGCGGCCGCAGACATATCAGCGGCAACCGCTGCGAGAAGGGTGCGGGCAATGTCAGCCGGGATGAAAAAGCACCCAACATGGTGCAGTTTAAGCGGGATCGGCTGTTCGGCTATGAGCCGCTTGCGCCGGAAAACGCGCCTAGGGGAACCATTGGCATCCCCAGAGTGCTGAACCTGTATGAAAATTATCCGTTCTGGGCCACGTTCTTCCGGGAACTGGGCTTTCGGGTGGTACTGTCGCCCTTCTCGGATCGCAGGATTTACGAGCTGGGCATGGAGTCCATTCCATCGGAATCCGAGTGCTATCCGGCGAAGCTGTCCCACGGCCACGTCCAGTGGCTTGTGGATCAGGGAATCAAAACCATTTTCCATCCATGCGTGTTCTATGAGCATCAGGAAACGAAGGACGCGCAAAACCACTATAACTGCCCAATTGTGGTTTCCTATGCGGAGAACCTGAAAAACAACGTTGAGGCCATCACCGATGGCGATGTGCATTATATCCGTCCCTTCATTGCCTTTACCTCGGAAAAAACCGCCGCGGATCGGCTGGTGAAAACCGCCGCGGAGGAGTGGAACATACCCGCCAAAGAGGTTCGGGCCGCTGTACATACCGCATGGCTGGAGCAGCTGGCCGCCAAGGAGGACATCCGGGCGGAAGGAAAGCGGCTTCTGGCGGAAATGGAAGCGCGCAAGGGCCGGGGCATCGTCCTGGCGGGCCGTCCGTACCATATTGACCCGGAGATTAACCACGGTATCCCGGAGCTGATTGCCTCTTATGGCCTGACGGTGTTTACAGAGGACAGTCTGCCTGTGGACCCAAACCCGGAACGGCCTCTGCGGGTTGTGGATCAGTGGGTGTTTCATTCCCGGCTTTACAGCGCCGCTCAGTTCGTATGTAAACGGGATGATCTGGAGCTGATCCAGCTGAACTCCTTCGGCTGTGGTCTGGATGCCGTCACCACCGATCAGGTATCCGAAATTCTGGAGAAGCACAACAAGCTCTACACGCTCCTGAAGATCGACGAGGTCAACAATCTGGGCGCGGTGCGCATCCGTATCCGTTCTTTGCTGGCGGCTATGGATATGCGCCGGGAGAAGGGCATCTGCGCCGCACCGGGCGAGACGCGCTACCAGCGCACGGAATTTACCAGGCAGATGTTCCTGGAGGGATATACGATTCTGGCACCCCAGATGAGTCCGATTCACTTTGACATCCTTGAGCCGGTGTTCCGCAAATACGGCTACAATATCGTCCTGCTGGACAATGACAACCGGGAGGCTATCGACGTCGGTTTGAAATTTGTCAACAACGATGCCTGCTTCCCCTCCATAACGGTGGTTGGCCAGATCATGCAGGCCATTCTCTCCGGAAAGTACGATACCGATAAACTGGCCGTTATCATGACCCAGACCGGCGGCTGCTGCCGAGCCAGTAATTATGTAGCTTTTATCCGCCGGGCGCTGGAAAAAGCGGGCCTGTCTCATATCCCGGTAATCTCCCTGAACGCCAACGGCATGGAGAAAAACGAGGGATTTCGGCTCAAACCCGCTTTGCTGGTTGACGCGGTGCAGGGTGTTGTCTATGGTGACCTGCTGATGCGCTGCCTGTACCGTGTGCGGCCCTACGAAAAGGTTCCCGGCTCTGCCAATGCCCTGCATGCCAAATGGCGCCGGCGCTGCGTGGAAGCTCTGACCGGGCCCCACAGCACCCGCAGCTATAAGCAGCTCTGCGGGCAGATTGTGGAGGATTTTGACAATTTCCCCATCGACGAAACGGTTCGCAAGCCTCGGGTGGGGGTTGTGGGGGAAATCCTGGTCAAATATATGCCTCTGGCCAACAACCATCTGGTGGATCTGCTGGAGCGGGAGGGGGCGGAAGCCGTGGTGCCCGATCTGATGGATTTTGTCAACTACAGCCTGTATAACGGAAGATACAAGGCGGAATTCCTGGGCGCCGGTAAATCCAGCGACCTGGTGGCGGAGATGGGCGTGAAGCTGATCCGTCAGATCCGCAAGCCCGCCCTGGAGGCGCTGGAGCGCTCTCACCGATTTGAAGCGCCGATGCCGATTGAGGAAATAGGTGAGATCACCAAGCCCTTCCTGTCTCTGGGCAATCAGTACGGAGAGGGATGGTTCCTGACCGGCGAAATGATTGAGCTGATTCAGAGCGGTACGCCCAACATTGTCTGCATCCAGCCCTTTGCGTGCCTTCCCAACCATGTGGTGGGTAAGGGCGTCATCAAGGCGCTGAAGAAGCGGTTTCCCCAGGCGAACATTGCCGCCGTGGACTATGACCCCGGCGCGTCGGAGGTCAACCAGCTTAACCGCATCAAGCTGATGCTTTCCGCGGCGGAAAGCAATCTGGAATCCGCAGTGAACACAGTGCCGTGAGATGCTCCGCCCTGCTATCGTACAGGCAACAAAATGTCAGCACGCCTTTGACGCAAACGGTCAAGGGCGTGCTTTTGATGTGACCTGACGGAGAGCCCGACTCCATATCAACCTAATCTCCGCTGCGCACATCGATTTATACTGTTTCTTGAATATCAGTATTACAACGCGGAATTCAAACCGCAAAAAAATCAAATTCTTCTTTGCTTTTCAGATTGCTGTGTAGTATACTGTATTTGCGACATAATTCTATCAATGACCGAATCAGGGAATTCACTTTGGTAAAGAGTGTATTTCCTGCACACATTACTCAGAAATTATTCGAGATTGTCTGATAAATCCGTACTACCATAACGGCTCTGGATATGGTATAATCACAATAAAAAACAGATGGAGAGGGTTTTCTATGGGTATTGTGGTCATCGGCGCGGTTTTTGTGGATATCAAGGGCTATCCGGACGCGGTCTTTATTCCGGCGGGCAGAAATGTGGGAAGAGTGGAGCAGGTTCACGGCGGCGTAGGCCGGAATGTGGCGGAGGACATTGCCAACTGTGAGCTGCGGCCAACCTTTATCAGTCTGGTGGACGAAAGCGGAACGGGTACGGATGTAATCCGCAAGCTGAAAAGCCACAAGGTCAATACCGATTACATCCGGCAAACCCGGGACGGCATGGGTACCTGGCTGGCGGTGTTCGACAATGACGGTGATGTCTGCGCATCCATTTCCAAGCGTCCCAATCTGCTTCCCATTGCGGATATCCTGGATCAGCAGGGAGATGAGATTTTTGCCAATGCGGAGAGCGTAATTATCGAAATTTGCCTGGATAAGGAAATCATCAAACGCACATTCCGGCTGGCGAAAAAGTACCGGAAGCCGGTGTACGCTGTGGTGGCGAATATGAGCATCGCGCTGGAGCGCCGGGACTTTTTGCAGAGTGTGGACTGCTTTGTCTGCAATCTTCAGGAGGCAGGGATGCTGTTTTCCGACGACTATACCGGAAAGACACCGGAGGAAATGGCCGGCATTCTGGCAGAAAAGGTGAAGGCCGCTCGGATTTCCAGCATGATTGTTACCATGGGCGGCAGCGGTGCGGTCTATGCCGACATTCAGGGAGACAGGGGCTTCTGCCCGGCCAGAAGGGTGGAGGTGAAGGATACGACTGGGGCAGGGGATTCCTTCTGCGCCGGCGCGGCTATCGGTCTGACCTATGGAAAGAGCCTGAAGGAGTCCTGCGAAATCGGGACAATGCTGGCGTCTTCCGTGATTGTTACCTCCGAAAATGTCTGCCCCAGATTTCAGCCCAGGGAGCTGGGGCTGGACATGGATGTGGAGGATTGAATGATGTATCTGCGGATTTTGACGATTCAGGACATTTCCTGCGTGGGGCAATGCTCCCTGACGGTAGCGCTGCCTGTCCTGTCCGCCTGCGGCCATGAGACATGCGTTCTGCCAACGGCGCTGCTGTCCACCCATACGGGGGGCTTTGGCCAGCCGGTGATTGTTCGCCATGACGAGGCCCTGACCGGAATCCTGCGGCACTGGCAGAAGAACGGCATCTGCTTTGACGCCATTCTGACCGGGTATCTTGGCAGTTTGGCTGCGGTGGAAGCGGTCGGAGATGCCATGGAACGGCTTCTGGCCCCCGGAGGCGTCAGGATTGTGGACCCGGCCATGGCAGATGGCGGCAGGCTCTATCCCGGCTTAGACGGAACCTATGTCCGGGCTATGGGTACGCTGTGCCGAAGGGCGGATATCCTGCTTCCCAATGTCACCGAGGCGGCCATGCTGACCGGAATCCCTTACCGGGAGGAACCGGACGATGGCTATATTTGTCAGCTGTTAGACGGCTTGGATTCTCCCTGTACTGTACTCACCGGTGTGGGCTTTCAGAAGGGAAAGACCGGCGTTGTTGTGCGGGAAGGGAACCGGCAGCAGTACTATTGCCATGACCGCGTTGGAAAAAGTGTTTCCGGTACCGGCGATTTGTTTGCCGCCTGCTTTACCGGGGCGCACCTTCGCGGAAACGGGATATACGAGGCGGCGAAGCTGGCTGCGGATTTCACAAGCCGCTGCGTTGAGGACACTGTTGAGAATCCGGCCCATTGGTATGGTGTTAAATTTGAAACGGCATTGCCGGAGTTGATCCGTATGCTGCAAACCTAGGGAAACTCTGAATAAATCGTTGAGGCCGATTCATCAGAGGTTCCCTAGCGCTACGTTGCTCCCCGGCGTTTCCTGTGGAAGCGCCGGGACAACTTTTCTTCCGTTCCCGCAAAACCTCCTGTTTCCTCCAACAGGTTCTGCGCGGAGAAAACTGGTAATACGGATTCATTATAAAACTGTTCGGTTTTATAAAGAAGGAACCGCCTGATGGCGCTTCCTTTTGCGGCGAACCGCCGCAAAAGCCGTCTGATAACGTTCTTATACGATTTCCGGATAAAATGGTTCCCTTTTATCCAGAAGACATCGCCTTACGGCATGGGGGAGCTTATGGGGAACGATCTGAACCATATGGCGCTCCGGCTGATTTTCGCGGGAAAACACAATTACAGACGGAATTCCATTTTTATTTTATCGGGTATAGTGTTATGGAAACGGGAGAAACAGAGGAATTCGGTATGGAAGATTCAATCCGCCATCACCCTGACAGAAGAACCGGCGTACAGCCGCTGACGGGAAATAGCCCCGGATTTCACCGCAGCGCTTGTGATTAACCGTGCCGGACAGGGAAAATCAAAAAATGTGCCGCAATGTTGCCGCATTTTTCTTGACAGCACTGTAAAAATTGGGTAAAATAGAATCGCGTTTGCACCAGTAGCTCAGCAGGATAGAGCGACCGCCTCCTAAGCGGTAGGTCGGAGGTTCGAATCCCCTCTGGTGTGCCAAATGGCCGCAACGCCTTGCTTCAAGACTTGCGGCCTTTTCCTTGTATTCTGGACGAAAAGGGCAGTTTGTTATGAATCTTGAATTTGACGCTTATATGCAGAAGCTGAATGACTGCCGGCCCGCGCTGGAGGGTTTGGCGGAGTCGATCAATCTGGAGGGCATGCGCAATGAGCTGGAGCGCCTGCATGCCATGCAGGAGGCCCCCGGATTTTGGGATGACCCCGAGAAGAGCCAGAAAGTCGTGGTGAAGGCCAGGCAGACGGAGAGCAAGGTGGAGCGCTACGAAAAAATGCTGGCAGAATGGGACGACCTGATGACCATTTGTGAAATGGCGCAGGAAGAGGATGATGATTCCCTGCTGGAAGAACTGAAGCGGGGCTACCAGACGCTGACGGAGGAAATGGAGCGCTGCCGTCTGGAAACGCTGCTGACCGGGAACTACGATAAAAACAACGCCCTTATGAGCTTTCACGCGGGGGCGGGCGGAACCGAAGCCCAGGACTGGTGCCAGATGCTTTACCGCATGTATACCAGGTGGGCGGAGCGCCATGGCTATACCTATAAAATCCTGGACTATCAGGACGGCGACGAGGCCGGTATCAAATCCGCCGATATCCTGATTGAGGGAGAGAATGCCTACGGTTTTTTGAAAGGGGAGAACGGCGTTCACCGCCTGGTTCGGGTGTCCCCTTTTGATGCCAATGCCCGGCGGCATACCTCCTTCTCCGCAGTCGAGGTCATCCCCGACATCGAAGATGACAGCCAGGACGTGCAGATCAGTCCCGAGGATTACGAGATGCAGGTCTACCGTTCCTCCGGCGCCGGCGGCCAGCACATCAACAAGACATCTTCCGCGGTTCGCCTGATTCACAAGGCCACCGGTATTGTGGTGTCCTGTCAGACCGAGCGGAGTCAGTTCCAGAACAAGGAGACATGCCTTCGGATGCTGCGTTCCAAGCTGGTAGAGATCAAGGAGCGGGAGCACCTGGATAAGATTTCCGATATCAAGGGCGTCCAGCAGAAGATTGAGTGGGGCAGCCAGATCCGCAACTACGTGTTTATGCCCTATACCTTGGTGAAGGACACCCGCACCGGCTGCGAAACCTCCAATGTGGGCGGTGTTATGGACGGTGCATTGGACCCCTTCATCGAGAGCTACCTAAACTGCCTGGCCACCGGAAGCTGGGTACAGAAATAAAATCCCGCGAAAAGCGTATTTTTTACTTGATCTTTGAAAGACAGTATGCTATACTATATGGGCTATTGTGTGGCTTCGGCAGGGAGCTGAAGCATTTTCCATTCGCGGTCCGCGAAAGAAAAGCGGAGGGAGGTTACGAAAAATGAGCATTCTGGAAACGGTTTTGATTGTTCTGGAAGCGATTTGCAGCGTTGTGCTGATTGTTGTGGTGCTGCTTCAATCCGGCAAGGAGGCCGGTTTGTCCGGCGCACTGTCCGGTTCTTCCGATTCCTATTTGAACCGGAACAAGAAGGATACCCTGGACCAGCGTCTGGCTTCCGCTACCAAGTGGATCGCCATTGTGTGGGTCATCCTGACGCTTTCGCTGAGCTTGATTTAACACCAAACCAAAGGGCCACGGAGAAATCCGTGGCTTTTTTCACGCCTGATACTGATTCTTTATAAAACCGTTCGGTTTTATAAAGAAGGAACCGCCTAATGGCGCTTCCCTTTTGCGGCGAATCGCCGCAAAAGCCGTCTCATACCGTTCTTAACGCACCTGCGGTGCTATAAAAAGGTTTTTAACCTTTTTAATAAGAACTAGTATGAATACGTGGGACGTGACGAAGAACACGGCCCAATTCCATGCTTCTTTGGGTAGATTTTTCCGGTAAGCTGTGCTATACTGGCCACAGATTTAACAGTGAAGGAGTTACTGCAATGGAAGGAAAAAAGCTTGCGGGTCTGGAACCCGCCGCTGTGTTTGATTATTTTGAGCAGATATGCGCCATTCCCCATGGGTCCCGGAATACCCGGCAGATTTCCGATTATCTGGTGGCGTTTGCGAAAGCGCAGGATCTGCGCTATATACAGGATGAGGCGAACAATGTGATCCTGTTTGCAGATGGTACCTGCGGGCTGGAGGCTTGCAATCCGGTGATCCTCCAGGGCCATATGGATATGGTCTGCGAAAAGGACGCGGACTGCACCATCGATATGTCGGCCGACGGTCTGGATGTGACCCATGATGGCCAATATGTCTATGCCAGAGGGACAACCCTTGGCGGTGACGACGGCATTGCTGTGGCCTACGCGCTGGCGCTGCTGGCGGACAGAAGCATTCCCCATCCGCCGTTGGAGGTTGTCCTGACCGTGGATGAGGAGATCGGGATGCTGGGCGCAGGAGTGATCGATCTGTCCGGTCTGAAAGGACGAACTCTGATTAATCTGGACTCCGAGGAGGAGGGCGTTTTCACGGTTTCCTGCGCGGGGGGCGCTTCGGCGGCGATCTCCCTGCCTGTGGAGCGCCGCACGGTCTATGGCCCCTGTGTCCGATTGAGCGTGGATGGCTTGCAGGGCGGACACTCCGGCGTGGAGATTCACAAGAATCGGGCCAATGCCAACAAGGTCATGGGCGAATTTCTGAGCCGCATCCAGCGGCTCATGCCTCTGTGCCTGACGTCTCTTTCCGGCGGGGCAAAGGGCAATGCCATTCCCCGCAGCTGCCAGGCTGTTGCGGTGGCCATGGGAATCCATTTGGAGCGCATCAACGCCATTGCAGAGCAGCTGCAGGCGGAAATCCGGGAGAAATATGACGAGCCGGATGCCGTGGTGCAGGCGTTTGATGTAGACGCCCTGGGCGGGAACAGCCTGTCCACGGAGTCCACGGCCAGAGTGATCGGTCTGCTGTGCGCCGCGCCCAATGGCGTTCAGGCCTGGAGCCGGGATATCGAGGGCCTGGTGCAGACCAGCGTGAATCTGGGCATTTTGAAGCTGGGAGAGCGGTTCAGCGCCACCTTCTCCGTTCGAAGCTCCGTGAACAAAGAAAAACAGGAGCTTTTGGAGCAGCTGAAAACGCTGGCAAATTTCTATGAGGGCGCTTACAGTCAAACGGGGGAGTACCCGGCCTGGGAGTATCGGAAGGACTCCCGTCTTCGGGATACCATGGTGCAGGTCTATACGCGGATGTTCGGAAAAACGCCGAAGGTTCTGGCCATTCACGCCGGCCTGGAGTGCGGCGTATTGGGAGAGAAGCTTCCCGGGCTGGACTGCGTTTCCATTGGCCCTCAGATGCACAGCATTCACACCAGTCAGGAAAAGCTGGAGATTGCATCCACAGAGCGTACATGGCGATTTCTGCTGGAGGTATTGAAAACCCTTCGTTAACGCAATCCCTTTTATACTGATTTTTATATAAAGATCATACGGATTCCTTATAAAGAAGGAACCGCTCTTAACGCACCTGCGGTGCTATAAAAAGGTTTTCAACCTTTTTCATAAGAACGAGTATAAGACGAATTTTTTGGTATTTTCTATTCCGAAAATACAAAAAATGACAGCGCCGCAAGGCAATGCCTTTTTGATAAAAGGGAACCATTTTATCAAAAAACAGTATTACAGCTTTCGTTTTGGTTTTTTCATATTGCCTGAAAAACATGCGGGGCGGAGTTTTCCGCCCCGCAGCCGTT
>CAZUAN010000006.1:0-29734 GCA_964618385.1 uncultured Oscillospiraceae bacterium
ACCCGATTGGAAACCTGTTCCAATAGATTCTTCACGTCTGCGGCGGTAGCTCCGCCCAAATTGACAGCAAAGCCGGCATGTTTTTCGGAAATAGCCGCGCCGCCGGTTCGGAAGCCCTTCATTCCCGCCTGCTCGATCAGGGCTGCGGCATATCCGCCTTTCGGACGCTTAAACGCGGACCCGGCGGAGGGAAAATCCAGGGGCTGGGACGCCCTGCGCCGGGCCATCAGTTCCTTCATTTCGGTCCGGATGGCTTCCTCCGGTTTTTCTGTCAGCGCAAAATCCGCGCTGACCACAATGGCTGGTC
Source organism: uncultured Oscillospiraceae bacterium (assembly GCA_964618385.1). GTDB lineage: Bacteria > Bacillota > Clostridia > Oscillospirales > Oscillospiraceae > Faecousia. The sequence goes on from CAZUAN010000006.1 coordinate 308, forward strand.
TATCCGATAATATGCTGCGGCGGTAAGAAAACCGCATTTGGGCATTGGTCAGGCGGCTGACCGTTCCGGCAAAATCCATAACCTCCACGGCTTCAACCACCTGGCTCATCTCCCCGCCGTAAGCGCCGGCATTCATATAGATGCCGCCACCCACGCTCCCAGGGATGCCGTGGGCAAACTCCAGTCCGCTCAGGCCAAGCCCTGCCGCAAACACCGCTCCGCGGCTCATGGTTACGCCGGCCATCAGCCGGATGCGGTTTCCATCCAGCCGCTCCATTCCGTCCAGGCAGTCCTTCAGACAGATCACCAGGCCCCGGACTCCCTCATCCGGTGCCAGCACATTCGTACCCGCGCCCAGAACAGCAGGCTTGCAGTCCAACAAAGCAGATGCTTTCAAAATATCCGACAATTCTCCCCGGTTTTTGGGAAAAGCCATAACCTCCGCTCCCCCGCCGATCCGGAAGGATGTGTGCCGGGACAGGGGTTCATCAAACCGCAATTCCGTTTCCGGGAGAAACGCGGAGATTCTTCGCTGGAAATCGGTCAAGTGAGTCATAAGCGCCTCCGGATACATACTTAAATACAGTATAGCATATTCAGCGCAATTATGCAATTATTACAATGGTGAAATTTGTGTAACAAAGCGGAAAAACCTCCGCCGCTGTCAAAGCGGCGGAGGCTGTGTCTGGGTTATTCCTCACCTTCGGTAATGGCGCGCATGGTCTTGGTGGTCTGGGTCTGGTCGAACAGCAGGACGCTGTGGTAAACGCCGTTGCTATAGATATCCACCATATCCCCCCAGTAATCCGCCGGGCAGGTGCCGCCTGTCTCGATGGTCAGCTCTGGCAGCATGGGCAGCAGCAGAAGCAGATACTCTGTGATCTCCGATTTGCTCATGCTGGTGGTAATCATGGGCAGGGCCTCATTCGCCAGCGCCTGAAGCTCAGACAGGCTCCGGGTTTTAAGCTTTTCCAGCATGGCTTCGATAAACGCCCTCTGACGGCTGGTGCGGGTGATGTCGCTTTCGCTGTCCCCTTCCGCCTTGCGCATCCGGGCATAGGCCAGGGCCGTATCGCCGTCCAGCCAGTTCCATCCGGCTTCCACAGTCTGCCAAACCTTGCCGTCATTGTTCAGGTAGTCCGCTTCCGCCTGGGTCAGCTCAATGTCAATGCCGTCGAGCATGTTCACAATGTTGACAAAGCCCTCAAAATCAATCTCAAAATTGTAGTCCACTTCAATACCGAAATTTTTATACAGTGTCAGGTTCATAAACTCCATGGAGCCTGCAACCCCATCGCCATAATAAGAACCCATGTGATAGACAGTGGTCAGCTTGATCCGCCCGAAGGTATGGCCGTTCCAGGAATCCGGCGGACTCACCAGAGTATCCCGCAGCAGGGATGTCAGAGTCAGCGTTTTGGTATAGGTATTGATGGTACACAAAATGGCGGTATCGGCGAAGCGCTCCTCCTCCCCGTCCCGGGCGGCCTGCCCCACCACCAGAATATTCAAATAATCCGCGCTGGAGGCCACGTGGGGCTGTGTTGTCTCCACCGTCGTCTCCTCGGTAGCTTCTGCGGTCTGGGCAGTCTCCACAGCGGATCCTGATGGAGTGGTATAGTCAATCTTGGGTACATCGACGATGTTGATTTTGTTCAGCATCACATTGTAGTAGACGATTCCCCCGATCAGCGCCGCTACGATCAGTACCAGCACAACCGCCACCGTAATCAGCGCCACTTTCTTCCATTCCAACGGCTTTTTTGCTTTTTTTATCTTCTTTTTTTCGTAACGTCCGCTCATTTCAAATCCTCCATTTGCGATTCAGACTCATTCCCGATAAAGAGCCTTTTTCATCAAGAAAGCACCGCCTTACGGCGCTGCCGATGCCGTGATTTTCATAAAAATCTTCCGCTCTGCGAAGAAATGACATTTCTTGAGACTCCGTATTGCTTTGCGCTTTCGTCATTGTACCACATCCTGCACCGGATTACAAGCAGATTTTCCGTTTTTACGCATTCATCCGCGCAAAAGCGGGCAGCCCTTTTGGACTGCCCGGGATTGCCGTGAAAACACGCCTGCCTTATATTTTGCCTGTCAGCCATTCGAGCATAGCCGCTCTCCCCGCTTCGGTCATGGGGAAAGTCTGCTGACCCTCTATCACACTTTTTTCATAGCAATACAGACTGTGCCAATACTCCACAAAAATAGTGCTCCGGTCATAGTCCACTTCCTTGGCCGTGGCCATCACCACATTGGGCTTCGCGCGGAAGCGGAAAAGGCCCACAGAGCCGGTGAAAATATTGTCCATGGCAAAGGTATGCAAAGTAGGAAGAAACAGTTCATCCATAGCCTACTCCTGTGTCAGCGCTTCCATCTCGTCCAGAAGCTCTCCAAAAAGCTGCAAAGCATTGTTGACCGGCTCCACGCTGGTCATATCTACACCGGCCCCCTTCAGCAGATCGATGGGCGGTTTGGAGCAGCCGCCGGACAGGAAGCCCAGATAATCCTTCACCGCAGGCTCCCCTTCCTTCAGAATCCGGCGGGACAAGGCAATGGCCGCGGAATAGCCGGTGGCATACTGGAATACATAATAGTTATAGTAGAAATGAGGAATCCTGGCCCACTCCATGGCAATGCGGTCATCCACCACCATATCCGGGCCATAATACAGTTCGTTCAAACGCTTGTATTCCGAACACAGAACATCAGCGGTCAATGTGCGGTTCTGCGCCGCCATTTGTCCGATATTCCTCTCAAACTCCGCAAACATGGTCTGGCGGTAAAGCGTCCCCTTGAACTGGTCGAGAAAATGGTTAATCAGATATGCCCGCTCTTTTTTATCCGTGGTTTTACCCAGCAGGTACTCCATCAGCAGCGCTTCATTGCAGGTGGACGCCACCTCGGCCACAAAGATCACATAATTCGCGTCAACCGGATTCTGCTGCCGGTTGGACAGGTAGGAATGGAGGGCATGTCCCATTTCATGAACCAGCGCAAACTGGCTGTCCAGCGTGCCGGTATAGTTCAAAAGCACATACGGATGCACCGCAGCGCCGGCAGAATAAGCGCCGCTGCGCTTGCCCTGGTTCTGGTAAACGTCCACCCAGCGGCTGTTCAGGCCTTCTTTCAAAATGGCGCGGTATTCCTCCCCCAGCGGATACAGGGCGTCATAGATGGTTTGCTTGGCTTCGGCATAGGGAATATGTCGGTTTGCCTGTGCAACCAGCGGGGTGTAAATATCATAGAAATGCAGCTGATCTACCCCAAGCAGCTTCTTGCGCAGACGGACATAGCGGTGCAGCTTATCCAGATTCTGATGCACTGCCTCGATCAGATTCCGGTAGGTCGAAACAGGCACATTGCTGACATCCAGCGAAGCTTCCAGTGCGCTTTCGTATTTTCTGGCCCCGGCAAAAAATTTCAGTTGCTGATTCTGCGCGTTCAGCAGGGCGGCTGTGGTATTTCGGTAAGCGGAAAGGCCGTCATATAGGTTCTCATAGGCGCTGCGGCGCAGTTCCCGGTCAGGGCTTTCCTCCAGACTGGCAAAGGTACCCTCGGTCAATGGGTGCCGATTCCCCTGGGCATCCACAGCATCGGGGAATTTCATATCCGCGTCGGAAAAGGAGCCGAAAATGGTATCCGGTGCCTCGGCCATTTCCCTGGCCGCCGCCAGAAGCTTTTCTTCCGCCGCAGACAGCGTGTGGGCCTTGCGGCGGCGAAGATCAGTCAAGTAGCGGCGGTAGCGCTCCAGACCGGGGCAGCTTTCATAGAAAGCCTCCAGCGTATCGTCCGATATTGCCATGATCTCCGGCGTATCAAAGCTGCATGCCGCCCCCAGCGCCGTCACGGCACTGATATATTTCCCGCGCATGGCCTGCCGCGCGGGGTCGCGGGTATCCTCGTCAGCCTTGCACATGCTGTAGTAAGCCAGCCGTTGAATTTTGACGTCCGTCTGTTCCATTTTTTCCAGATACGCCAACAGCGTCTGCGGGCTCTGCCCCAGCCTTCCCGCGAAAGCGGCCAGGGCGGTCTGATTCTCTCCAAGAGATGCCAGCGTCTGTTCCCATTCCCCGTCAGTGGCGAACAAGTCTTCAATCGCCCACTTGTCCTCTGCGGGGATTTCCTCCCGGCTACGAATTTTTTGGGTTTGCTCCATTTCGTTTCCTCCTGATTTTTTCCTTATTATACCACAGGAATCCAAAAAAGCAATGGCTTGCATTTATTGGGAAATTATGATACAGTAGCGGCGGTGATTACAGATGAAAAAACAGATTCGCGGCAGCTTAAGTCTGCTGCTGGCCACCGTAATTTGGGGCTTTGCCTTTATTGCCCAGAGCGTAGGTATGGAACGGATTGGGCCGTTTACCTTTCAGGCAGTCCGCTGCGCGCTGGCTGTGCTGTTCCTGATTCCCTGCGCCTTTGTACTGGACGGCAAAACCTGCGGCTTTGCCAAATCCATGTCTAAATGGAAGGATCCGGGACTGTGGAAAGCCGGTCTGCTCTGCGGCGTTGCCCTGTTTACGGCAGCCAGTTTCCAGCAGATCGGTCTCGTTTATACGGATGCGGGCAAGGCCGGGTTTATTACGGCTATGTACATTGTCCTGGTACCGGTATTGGGTTTGTTTTGGAAACGCAGACCACCCAGAACGGTAGCTGTCAGTGTAGCGCTGGCAGTGGCGGGGCTGTATCTGCTGAGCTGTATGGGCGCTGCGGAAATCAACCGGGGGGATCTGTGTCTGATGGCCTGCGCTCTGGCCTTTTCGGTGCAGATTATCTGCATTGACCGTTTTGCTGGAAATTTGGACGGCGTGCGGTTAAACTGCGTGCAGAGCCTGATTGTGGCCGTCCTGTCGGTTCCCTTCGTTGCGCTGACGGAAACCGTGAACGCTGCCGATCTTTTCAGCTGCTGGCTGCCCCTGTGCTTTGCCGGCATTCTGTCCATGGGCGTCGCCTACACCCTGCAAATTGTGGGCCAAAAAGCGCTGGATCCCACGCCTGCCGCACTGATTATGAGTCTGGAATCCGTTTTTGCCGCCCTGGGCGGCTGGTGGCTGCTGAAGGAAACCATGACCGGCTGGGAAATCCTAGGCTGCGGTCTAATGTTCGCGGCGGTGATCCTGTCCCAGCTCCCGGTCAGGCCATCCAAAGAAAAAACCTAACGTTTCCCAAAGCAAAAACCATTCAGAACAGGAGGCCGGCACATGGTATACGGGGACGCAACGCAGGCATTGACGGAGGTTTCTGCCAGGCAGTGGGATTACGTAACACAGGATAACCTCAGCGCCCAGGAGGCAGTGGCTTTTCTTCTGGACGGAATGCAGGTGCGCACCTTCCGGGACATTCTGCGCCTGGTCTGCGGCAGGGACGACCTGGAGAAACAGCTTGTGGACGCACTATGCGTCGTAACCAGCGGGCAGGCCCAGCCTGACAGCATCCGCCGAAAGGTTCACAACTGGATGAGCGGGAAATCCCTCCCGACGGAGCGGGAGGATGTGTTTCAAATCTGTTTTGCCCTGAAGCTCAGCCAGGAGCAATCGGATCGAATGCTGACCTTTCTGACGGAGCAGGGCATCCATTACCGCGACAGCCGGGAAATGGTATATGCCTACTGCCTGCGTTATGGGCTGGGTTATCCCTACGCTCGCCAGCTGGCAGAGCAGTTTTCCCCCAGCGGAGTCTCGCCGGATACCCACCGGGATCCTGTCACCCAGATGATGCGGCAGGAATTTCAGTCGGTTCAGGCAGAGGAGTATCTGTTCTCCTTCCTTCTGCGCCATCAGGCGCAGTTGGGCAGCTTCCACAATACAGCGTATTCTTACTTCTGCAAAATGCTGACGCTCCTGACTGGGGAGGCACTGGACGGAGAGACATGCTACTCCATGGAATACGTGGCGGAAACCTATCTGCGGCTGAATGTACCCCAAGGAAAAAAGACCGGGACCTACAGCGACGTGCAGAAAATGGTCAAAAAATACTGGCCCGGAGCCAGAAGCATCAAGGCCATGAAAAACCGCAAAGAGGACGTCAGCCGAAAGGCCCTGCTGCTGTTGTATCTTGTGACCGGCGGCATATGGGATCAAGACTATGATGAGCTGGATGAAGCCTACATCCAGCCTAAGGAATTCCTGGAGGTACACTGCAAGCGGATGAATCAGATGCTCAGAAACTGCGGCATGTGCCGCATCGACCCGCGGAATGTCTTCGACTATCTTGTACTGTATTGCCTGCGGCCGGAGGATGAATTTTTTATGAGTGACCGTATGGCCACATTGGCGGCGGAACTGTTCCGTTCGGAATAAACCGTTTTCCGTAGGTTCCTTTCCTGAAACCCAAATCATATGCCGGGCCTGCTGCTATGCTGCAGGCCCGGCAAACAAATTGTTTTTACATTTTGTGAGCGAGGCCCTTCATATAGGCGATGGCCAGCGCCTGTTCCTCTGACGTGAGAACGCAGAAAAGGGACAGGCATTCTTTTTGCGCTTCGGTCAGAACCGCAGCATCCTCATCCCCGGCGAAAAACTGCTGCATGGAAATGCCAAAGCCACCGCACAGGCGCCTCAGCGTTGGTATAGACGGCTGTGCGCCCTTCAGCAGCATGGTGTTGAGCGTAGAATAGGGGATGCCCGAGCGCTTTGCCAGCTCATAACAGGAATAATTCCTCTGCTGGCACAGTTCTCTAATCCGCTGGAGCACATCCATTTCTTCCAATGCGGCCACCCCCTTCATTTCTTTATAGTATACCTGTTTTGGCAGAAAAATCTAGATTGTCATTTCGTTACCTTTAGCACGGGATACCGTTATTCCGGCGGAATCAGGTTGCACCGGTCTCAAAACCGAAGTGCTATACTTATCCCATCAGGGCCGGAGAGTCCGGCAAAGGAGGGTGCTTATGAAAAGAAAAAACATGCAACAGCTTATCTGTCAGGCAAAAACACCGGAGGAAATGATTACCATCGCGCAGGCGTATCTGGACGGACAGATCCTCCGGGATCCTGTGGCGGCGGAAGCCTGGCTGATGAAGGCCATCGAAGCCGAAGACCCGGTTCAGTCCCCGAAGGCCATGGGAATACTGGCTGCTCAGGTACTGGGAGTGAGTCGGGTACTCCCCGACCAGGACTATCTGGATATCTGCAGGCGTGCGCAGACGGCTGTGGGCCGGGAACGGCAGGAACTGCTGGCACTGCTTTCCTTAGCCACAGAAGAACAAAAAAGCTCGATAAAACAAGTTTTCGTTGCAAATAAGACGGTATTATGATACAATCACGTTCATAGGAGGAACAGACATGAAAAACAAACATTTTATACGTCTTTTTACGCTGCTGTTGACTCTGGCTTTTTTCATACCCCAGTTTGCTCAGAGCGCACAGGCCCTTTCGGGAGACATTCTGCTGCCCGGACAAAACAACAATTCTCTCGATGAAAACCTATCTGATTCCCTGAATTTTGAAAGCGCCGTTTCCAATTCCGTGAATGATATCGGCGGGGAAGCGGACAATTCCGTTTTCTTTATGCTGTTTACGGACGGCACAGAGGATAACTCGATTCTGATGCACGCCTTCTATATGGAGGACACCCAGGGGGATGGCAGCACCTATCTGGTAACGTCTTATCTTACCGCTGTGCTGGTAGACGGCGGATTCACCCCCGAAGTTATTGGCGTGGACTATAAGGAGACTGCCTCCTATATAACCACGGTGGGATGTTACGCGTTTTTTGAAGCGCCTGGTCTGGAGGCGTTTACCCCCTTGAAGACCGGGACAGACTTTACGGACACAGTTTATACTGCGTATTATACTACCGACAACGAAGGCAAGGCCACACTTCAGTACTACACGATAGACATGTCCGAGGCGGAGAAATATGATGGTAGTTTTTTTTATTTTCCCGAATTAAAGATAAATGATAGATTGGTCGGCGCACCGGTTTTCGATTCCAGGGAAGGCGGTCTGATCGGTTGTCTGGACATATATAACAATGACTACGAGCTGGGCATCACGTCTATCATCGGTCTGGAATTTCCCACTGAGGCGGCAATTGTAAAGGGCAGTGCCCAGCCGGCAGGCGGGACAGCACCGGAAACCAATCCCCAGGCAGAGCCGGAAACCCAGCCGCAGGCAGAGCCGGAAACCCAGCCGCAGGCAGAACCGGAAACCCAGCCGCAGGCTGCCCAGGAACAGGACGATGACGGTGGTAAGACGGGAACCACCTCGGTAAGCATCCTGGCTGTGGTGGCAGTTATTGCAGCGGTGTGGTTCGTCATGACCAGAAAGAACTCCGGAAAGAAGGAAAAGGAAGGAACCACCGCCGCGGAGCAGAGAACCATTTCGCTGGAACCGCAGCCGGAACCCGGCCCTGTGCCGGTGCCCACGCCCGATTCCGCCGCCAAATTCCAGGTGCGGGGTGTCGGCGGTGTCATGAACGGCAGAGTGTTCCCGCTGAATAACGTCCTGCGCTTTGGCCGTGGCAGGCAATGCAGTGTGCTATTCCCCCAGGATGCCCCCGGCATCAGCAGCTTGCATTGCACGCTGACCATGGAGGATGGCCGGGCTGTGCTGCGGGATGAAAATTCTTCCTATGGTACATATTTAGGCAAAAATGTCAGGATGGAGCCGAGAGTCAGCTACAATCTTCAGGTCGGAGATGTATTTACGCTGGCAGAAGGCGGACAGTCCTTCCGGCTGGAAAACGCCGGCGCCAATGTCCAGGAGCTTACGCCCGCTGTGCGGGCAGTGGATAGCGGTAAGGTCTACCGGGCAGATCTGCAGGGCCGCATCGCCTTTGGGCGGGATCCACGGTGCCAGGTGGCTTTTGACGCAAGCGATTCTTCCATCAGCGCCAATCACTGCGTTCTGTACCGGGAAGGAAACGCGCTGTATCTGATGGACAATGGCTCCACCAATGGCACATTCTTCGGAGAAAAGGAACGCCTGCGGCCTAACAAGCCCTACCGGGTGTCCAGAGGCCAGGCATTCTTCCTGTGCTCCCCGCAATATACATTTGTCATCCTTGAGGATTGAAAGGAGAATGAATTATGAGCAACCGTACTTTTTTTAAGCAGGTAAAGGAAGGAAAGATGAGCCTGGGAGATATTTTCTCCGAGGTGAGCAGGAAGCACTCCCCCAAAGAGACGGCAAAGGTTCTGATCTCCGGCACGGAGCTGACCACCCCGTCTGAAGCGGAGATGCTCTCCGGCTGGCAGAAGCCCTTTCTGTTTGCCCGGTTCTTTGTAGGCTTTTTGGCGGTGATTCTGCTGACCTATTTCCTTGGCACAGTTTTGGCGTATGATGCGGCGTTTTTTCTGCTGATGGTGGAAATTCCGTTTCTGGTGCCGTTGACGCTGCTTCTGCTGGTTTGGGAGATGAACGTTCCCCGGAACATTTCTCTGTATGAGATTCTGAAGATCGTTGCCGTAGGCGGCATCTTGTCCATTATCGCGGCAATTATCGGCTTTGAAATTGAATCCCCAGAAATGGATGCCTGGGCCGGATTGATAGAGGAGCCTGCCAAGCTGCTGGTGATCTATTTGATCTTAAAGCGCAAAAACTATCCCTATGCCATCAACGGCGTTCTTATCGGCATGGCGGTGGGCACCGGCTTCGCGATCATAGAATCCCTTTTCTATACCTTTAGTAATTATTTCAATGGCATTGTAACGGGTACATATCAGGTTTTGAATGGCAAGTGGATATCGGACGATATGGTGCGGTATGGCTTTTTCAGCGGGTTAAACGTAGCGGTTGGCCGGGCGCTTGCAGCGCTCTCCGGCCATGGCGTCTTTGCGGCCCTGTATGGCGGGGCGCTGGTCAAGGCCAAGGGCAAAGATGAGGTTCAGCTGAGCCATCTGGCAAAGCCGGAGTTCCTTCTGTACTTTGCTGTCTCCATCCTGCTGCACGCGCTGCACAACTATGGGTTGAATCTGGGCCTGCCCCAGATAAAGATAATGACCTTTCAGGCGCAAAATGGAGATACTGAAATCGGAACTCTGCCCAGTGAGTACATTATCCTTGGTATCATCGCGGTTATTCTTTTGTTGAATTCCCTGCGCTCCGGCGTCAACCAGGTGGTCACCATCTGTGCGGAGAAGAACGGAGGCCGGGTGACCCAGGCGGTCTACCGGGGCGAAGGTGGAAATCCTGTCTATTCCACAGGCGCGTTTGCCCTGGAAGGAATTGCAGGCCCTTGTGCGGGGCAGGTCTTCCCGCTGAAGGCCGGGCGGCCCGTGACCATCGGCCGCAGCGGCGGCAATGATATCCCCCTGCCCGGCTGCGCCAGCGTCAGCGCAGAGCACTGCCGGGTGGCTTTGGAAAACGGCTGTGTCACTGTTACGGACCTGACGTCCACCAACGGTACCTATCTGGACAGCCAGCGACTGCTTCCCCAGGTGTCCACTGCTGCTGCAAACGGCTCCGTCATCTATTTGGGCAACAAAAGCTGTGGCTTCCGTGTGCGGACTCAGTAACGGGCGATGAGTGCAGGCAATCGCGCCCTCCGGCCGGGCACGGTGATTCACAGCCGCTACCGGGTGGAGCAGGTGCTGGGAGCGGGGGGCTTTGGTATCACCTACCGGGTGACGGATCTGCAGGAAAACCGGGTTTCCGCTATGAAGGAATACATGCCCCAGGATATTGCCGTCCGCAGGCTTGGCGGCGTTGAGGTTGTGCCGAAGCCGGACTGTCAGGCACCCTTTGAGAAATTCCGAAGCCGGTTTCTGGAGGAAGCGAGAATTATTTACCGCTACCGTGGCCATCCCAATATCATTCGGGTGCAGCACCTTTTCTACGAAAACAATACCGCTTACTATGTGATGGAATTCATAGACGGCATGGATTTCGGCAAATACCTGGAGCGCAATGGACAGCGTCTTCCCTGGGAGAGCATCCGTCCAGTCATGGCTCAGGTGGCAGCCGCACTGCGGGAGGTTCACAGCAGCGGAATGATCCACTGCGACATCAGTCCGGACAATATCTTTCTGCTCAAAGGCGGGCAGGTAAAGCTGATCGATTTTGGCGCGGCAAAAAGCATGCTTCACGGAAATTCCTCTGTGATTCTGCTCAAGCGGGGCTTCGCGCCGCCGGAACAGCTTTCACTTCAAGGAAAGCTTGGCCCCTGGACGGATATCTACGCCATGGCGGTAACCATCTACCGGGCATTTACCGGGAAAATGCCCCCCACGGCGGAGGAGCGGCTTACCTCGGACGCCACCATCTGGCCCTCAGAGCTGGGTATTACGGCACCGTCCCCACAGTGGGAACAGACCCTGCGGAAGGCCATGTCCCTGCGCATCGAGGATCGATATCAGGATGTTGCCGTATTCTGGGCTGAACTTTCCAACACCCAGACCGCTCCGATTCTGGAATGTATCCGGGGAAATTACGCGGGTTCTCATTTTTCCATTCGGGCGGAAACGTTATTGGGAACGGACAACAGCCGCTGTCAAATTCCTTTTCCGCCCGGTTCCCCGGGAGTCAGCCGGGTTCATATGCGGGTCTGGCCGGAAAACGCGCAGCTTCGGGTCATGGACATGGGGTCCAGCTACGGCACCTGGCTGAACGGTCAGCGTATGATTCCGGGCTTGGCATATTCCCTTGCCCCCGGTATGCTCCTTGTCCTGGGAGACGGGCAGGTTTTCCGCGCGGCTGCGCCGGAATCCAAATGAACCGGCGAAGCAATACATATGATATGATATTATAAATTCAAAAAACAGGAGGTAATTTCAATGCAACTGATTACATGCAAAAACGGTCACAGCTATGATCCTTCCATCACCCCGGAGTGTCCCCAATGCGCAAGGATGAAGGGCCAAACCCTGCCGCTGGACCAGTCTACCAATCTCACCAACGATGAGATTGGCAAGACCAAGCCCATTCGCCGGGAAACCGAACCCGTCATTAATCAATCGTCCCATTGGGCGGACACGGATTATTACCGCGATGCCAGTAACATTTCGGACAGCTACAATGTCACCATGCCCATCAACTATGACAAAGGCGGTCTTCACGACAAGGCAGCGCAGCCCGTTACCGGCTGGCTGGTATGTATCGACGGCCCCGAAAAGGGGCGGGACTACCGTCTGCACGAAGAATACAATTACATCGGGCGCAGCACGAAGATGGACGTCTGCATTGCCGGCGATCCCACCATTTCCCGGGAAAATCACGCCATCATCGCCTATGATACCCAGGAGCGGATGTTCTATTTTGCTCCCTCCAGCGGCGCAAGCATCGTCCGTCACAACGGCAAGGCGGTTTTGAGCAATGTGGAGCTGAAATACGGTGACAGACTGCAGATGGGCAAGGGAACATTTCTGTTTGTCCCTCTTTGCGGAGAGAACTTTCAATGGGAGGAATAAGCTTTGCAAATCTGTCCGGCAACGGATATCCCTTTTCCGGCGTGGGGGAGCTGGGGAATCCGGGGCAAACGGAGCCTGCGGAAACAGAATCGCCCGCAGTAGAGCAGACCGAAGCGGAGGAAACGGTAGCGGAGGAAACCGGAAACGCGGAGACGGCAGAGACAACTGTGGCGTCCACAGAGGAAACCCAAGCCGCCGCGGAGCCGGAAACCAATGGGTTAGGCAGCGGCTGGTTGTACGCCGCTCTGGCGCTGGTGGTTCTTCTGCTGGTCTGCCTGGTGGTGGATACTTTGCGAAGGAGCAGAAAGCGCACAAAGCAGACTACCCTTAAGCAGGAAACCTCTATCAACCCTGTCGGCGAAGGAAGTACCATTCCCGAAGCACCCGCCCAGCTGCCTGTGAAGGCCGTTCCCCTTCAGGGCCTGGGCGCCCGTGAGGATCAGCAGGACAGCTACGGCTGCTCGGATCTGTCCCTCTACGCCCAACAGGGCGTTCTGGCGGTGGTTGCCGACGGTATGGGCGGCCTGGCCAACGGCAGCATTGTCAGCTCTGCCCTGGTACGGAGCTTCCAGGAGGGATTCTCCGGCGCGGCTGCTCACGCGCAGCCCGACGAATTGCTTCTGGCACTGGCATCTCAGGCCAATGCCCAGATCAATCAGATGCTGCGGGGAATGTCCCGCAGCGGTTCCACCCTGGTTTCCGCCGTAATCCGGGACGGAAAATTGTACTTTCTCACGGTTGGGGATTCCCATCTCTATCTTTACAGGGGCGGCGCGCTACTTCAGCTGAACCGGGAGCATATTTACCGGGAGGAACTGGCCGTAAAAGCAATCAACCGGGAGATTCCGCTTTCCCAGGTGCAGAGTGACCGTCAGGTCCATGCGCTGACCAGTTATTTTGGAATTGGCATCATTCCGGGACTTGACAGAAACAGCAAAGGAATTAAACTATTGTCAGGGGATCGCGTTCTGCTGGCCACTGACGGCGTCTTCGGCACACTGTCCGATCATCAGCTGGAACAGGCGCTGGAGCTGGATATGAACAGCGCGGCGAAACGCATTCAGTCTGCAGTTCAGGAAGCGAACCGCCCCTATCAGGACAATTTTACCGCGCTTATCCTGGAATACCGGGAATAGGCCAAAGGGGAGGAATCCATATGAATATCAAAACAGCCTCTTTATCCGACTGCGGCGGCAGAAGCAGCAATGACGATACCGTTCGAATCCGTCAGGATGCGGACAGCCTGTATGTCTTTGTCGGCGATGGTCTGGGCGGCTATTCGGGTGGCCAGCAGGCGTCCCAGGCCGCGGCCGATGCGGTTCTGGAGGCCAGCCGCCGGGGCAGCCTTCTGACAGAGGAACGAATGCAGTTCGCGGCGGAACAGGCGGACAAGGCGGTGCAGACACTTCAGGCCGAAAGCCGGGGCAATATGAAAACCACCCTGGTGCTGCTGACCATCGAAGACGGACGGGCAAGGTGGATGCACGTGGGAGATTCCCGGCTGTACCATTTCCGGGATGGGCGTCTGATGACCCAGACCATGGATCACAGCGTGTCCCAGATGGCGGTGCTGATGGGAGAAATCACCCGGGATCAGATTCGTTTCCACGAGGATCGAAACCGAGTTCTTCGGGCGCTGGGAAGCGAAAACGCCAAGCCGGAAATCTCTCCCATAGTTATGCTCACCGGCGGACAGGATGTTTTCCTGCTCTGCACCGACGGTTTCTGGGAATACGTTTACGAAAAGGAGATGGAGCAGACGCTCCGCCAGTCGAAAAATCCCCGGGACTGGCTGAACCGGATGAAGCGTCTGCTGCAGTCCCGGGCGCCAAAGGACAATGACAATTTCACTGCTGCAGCGGTCTTTTGCTGATAGCACACCGGAAAGAGAATAGGAAGTGAATTATCGCAATGGAAAGGAAACGCTGTTACGGCTGCATGAGGCTGAAAACCTCCAGCCCGATCTGTGAATATTGCGGCTACGACGAGAATACCCCCAACGCGCCCCATCAGCTGCCTGCCGGTACCGTACTGAAGGAACAGTATCTGGTGGGTCGGGTGCTGGGTCAGGGCGGCTTCGGCATCACCTACCTGGGCTGGGATCTGTATCTGGATATTCCGGTGGCAGTGAAGGAATACTATCCCAGCGGCGCGGTTATGCGGGAGACGTCGGTCACCATGGACGTCATCAGCTACGACGGGGAAACCGGCAACCGCTTCGCCAACAACAAGGAACGCTTTATGCGTGAAGCGAAAATGCTGGCTCGCTTTTCCCAGGTGCCGGAGATCGTCCAGGTGAAGAACTTCTTCCTGGCCAACAATACCGCCTATATCGTCATGGAGTATGTGGAGGGCATCACCCTCAAGCAGTATGTGAAGGACCATGGCGGCAAGCTCAGCGTGGAGGAAACGCTCACCATCTTGGGGCCTGTGGTGGAGGCCCTGTGCAAGGTTCATAAGGCAGGGCTGGTTCACCGGGACATCAGCCCGGACAACATCATGATGCTGCCCCAGGGCGGCGCCAAGCTGCTGGATTTCGGCGCGGTACGGGATGTGGGCGCGGCTTCCGTGGACAAGGGCCTGACCAAATCCACCGAAGCGATTCTGAAGCAGGGTTACGCGCCCATTGAGCAGTACCAGAAGCGGGGCAGCCTTGGCCCCTGGACGGATGTATACGCGCTGTGTGCCACTATGTATTACTGCATGACGGGACATGTGCCGCCGGATGCGCCGGAGCGTCTGCTGGGGGACGAGGATCTGGAACTGCGTAAGCGGATTCCCGGGCTGACTGCGTCTCAGGAGGCAGCGCTGGAGCATGGCATGGCGCTGCGGGCGGAAAAACGGACAAATTCCATGGAGGTGCTGCACGAGGAGCTGTTCCGAAAGGAAGATGCGCCACCGGTAACGGAACTTACTGAAGATCCGCCTCCGCCGCCACCGCATGTAAAAATCCCTCATGTTTCTAAGGAGCACCGGGAAAAGGGTAAGAAAACCGCTGAGCAGAAGCAGGAAACCTCCCATACTGACGAAAAACCCTCAGAGCCTGGGGAGAAAACTTCCCAAGACTCCGAGGAAGGTTCCGGAGAAGATTCCGGACAGGAAACGGGAAAAGCGCTCGCCGGAAAGGGACGAATGATTCTGATTGGCGTGCTGGGGGCGGCCGCGGTGCTGCTGGTATGCCTGATTCTGGTCCTCGGAGGCCGGAGCAAGGAGGACGCCGCCCTGCCCACAGAGGGAGACGGCAATACCATCTCCGGAAACTGCGGTCTGGATCTGACCTGGGTGCTGGACAAGAATACCGGGGCGCTGACCATTTCCGGCAGCGGGAAAATGTACGATTATCGGTGGGACGGCTATTATGAACTCACCGGTCTGATTGCCCCCTGGAACAGCTATCGGGATCAGATCACCTCGGTCACCATGGAAGACGGCGTGACAGTAGTCGGCGCCTGCGCCTTCGCGGGCTGCGAAAATCTGAAAACCGTGTCGCTTCCCGGCACGCTGGTGGAGATTCGGCATAATGCCTTTGACATGTGCGCGCTGACAGAACTGACATTGCCGGACGGGCTGGAAACCATCGGTGAAAGCGCGTTCTCCTGGAGTCCGCTGGCAACGCTGACCATTCCCGACAGCGTGATCTATGTGGATAGGGCTGCGTTTGACTGCAATGACCAGTTGGAAAGCGTCACCATCGGCCCGGACACCCGGCTGAACTACGACACCTGGTATCCAATTTTCAGCGGGAATGGATTCACCATTTATGGCTACACCAACTCCATGGCGGAGGATTACGCCCAAATTCTGGGGTGCAATTTCGTATCCACCGGCGAAAACCAATGGGACGCCCAGGGTCAGTGCGGGGACAATCTGAACTGGTATCTGGATCTGGATACCGGATTCCTGAAAATTGACGGCGAGGGCCAGATGTTGGATTTCAACGGCACATGGCAGTTGGAGGAGAAGAATAAGGACGCGTGGAACGATGACTTGGAGCTGCCCCCCTGGAGCAAGTACCGGGGCAAGGTCTATGTGGTATCCATCGCCGACGGAGTCACGTCCATCGGGTCAAATGCCTTTGAAAACTGTGACAATCTGGTGGATGTGTCCTTTGGCAACACCCTTGAGACCATTGGTTACCAGTCGTTTTTGGGTACTGCCGTAGATGAAATCGCCCTTCCCAACAGCGTGACCGATATCGACAGTTTTGCCTTTAACTGGTGCGAAAACCTGACGGAGGTGCGGCTTCCCGAAAACCTGGAACTTCTGAAGGAAAACGCCATCGCGGAGTGCGGAAATCTGCAAAGTCTGTTCGTGGGACGGGATACCGTAATCGACGAATCCCATGGAATGCCATTTACATCGGATGGGAATGGGCTTTCGACAACTTATCCCCACCTGACCATCTATGGCCTGCAAAATTCCGACGCGGAGCGGTTTGCCAAAGAATACGGCTTCTCCTTCACAATCGGCGCCTGGCCCGAACCCTGGGCCTGGGCCAGATTGATAGCAGAAGCGCAGGGCCAGTGCGGTGATGACGTCTGGTGGTTCCTGGGCAATGAAATGGATACGCTGGTGGTCTACGGCACCGGAGGGATGTGGGATTTCAACGGAACCTGGCAGCTGCGGGAGGAAAATCAGGACGAATGGCTTGACAATCGGGAACTACCCCCCTGGTCGGATTACCAGGATCAGATAAAGAACCTGTTCTTCCTGGGCAACGTGACCTACATCGGAGAGAACGCGTTTTCCGGCTGTAATCTCAGCGGCACGGTTGATCTGGGCAGCTCGGTTCGCACCATTGGAGGCATGGCTTTTCTGGAATCCGGAATCTGTGAGATTGCCATTCCCGACAGCGTGACATCAATTGAATATAGCGCTTTCAACTGGTGCGAAAGTCTGACCCGGGTATGGCTGTCGGACAATCTGAAAAAGCTGCAGGCCGGCGTGTTCAACCAGTGCCGATATCTTCAAAAGCTGTATGTGGGGGGAAATACCACAGTGGAAAGCGATGGCGAATTAACGCCCTTTACGCAGCTTGGGGCAATGCAGGATGAAACCACAATGCCATATAATCTGACCATCTACGGCTACGAGAATTCCGACGCGCAGCGGTTTGCCCAGGAGTACGACATCCCTTTTGTCCCAGCGCCAGCGGAATGACAGCGGAAGCGGAAGGCCAATGCGGGGATCACGTCTGGTGGTTCCTCAGCGGCGATACGCTGGCGCTTTACGGGACAGGGGAAACGTGGATGTACGGGCTGGGCTATTACGATGTTCAGCACTGGGCTAAGGAGGATTACGAAGCCGGACGGGCTTTCACCACGCATCCGGAATACTGCGAGTATCGAGATCAGATTCTCCGCTTTGTGGTGCTTCCCGGTGTGGATTTTCTGCGGGACGGACTGGTTGATGGTCTGCAATGTCTGGAGGAGGTTGACTTTGGAACTGTCTCCAGCTGCTGGGTAAATTTCCGCAGCATCAAGGCTTTGAAGGAAGTTGTTTTCCCGGAAAGCATGGAGAGTATTGGCAGTTACATGTTCATAGGAGGCGGCATCGAAAAAATTACGATTCTCAATGGCAGTGCGGAAATCGGAGAATATTTCTTTGATAATTGCACCAGCCTGCGGGAAATCTGGTTCGGCGGAAAGGAAAAAATCGAAAACCCGCTTTTCAGCAATATGGACACGAGCAAAGTCACCTTTTATGTCAAGCATAACTCTGACGCGGAGCGCTACGCCAAGGAACACAGTATTTCCTACGAATATTATTAATTGAGGTGAGTACATGGAACACGCGCAATTTTGGCTCGGCGAGGGTACCGTCGTAGGCGAGCGGTATCGGCTGGAAAAGGTACTGGGCGTGGGCGGCTACGGCATTACCTACCGGGGGATGGACACCCGCCTGGGCCGTCTGGTTGCGGTGAAGGAATATTTCCCCGGCCTTTGGGCCAGCCGCTTCTCCGCCTGGGGTCCGGTGCTGCAATGCCAGGCCGGTATGGAGGAGCCGTTTCAGAAGGGACTGGACCGCTTCCTGGACGAAGCCAAGACCCTTGTCCAGCTGTCCGACGTCCCCGCCGTGGTTCACGTCAGCGACTTTTTTCAGGAAAACAACACGGCTTACCTGGTGATGGACTATCTGGACGGCAAAAACCTGAAGCAGATGGCTGACGGCTTTGGCGGCCGGATTCCGGCGGACGTGCTGATTCCGGTTCTTTCCCCGGTGATTCTGGCCCTGCAGCAGGTGCATGAAAAAGGGATGATTCACCGGGATATCAGCCCGGACAATATCATGATGCTGTCCGACGGTTCCGTGCGGCTGATCGACTTCGGCAACGCCAGAGACACCACCGAAAACCGCTCCATGACCCTGGCCATGAAGCAGGGCTTTGCCGCCCCGGAGCAGTACCGCAGCCATGGACAGGGAACCTATACAGACGTCTATGGCCTGTGCGCCACCATGTACTACTGTCTGACCGGCAAGCTGCCTCCCCCGCCCATGGACCGCCTCACCGGGGCGCCCTTCCCTACCCCATCGGAGCTGGGCGTCAGCATCTCGGAGAAGTGGGAGAAGGCAATTATGGACGGTCTGGATCTGTACGTAAACAAGCGCATCCAGACCATGCAGGAGCTGTGGCAGCGGTTATACACCGATCCCACCCCCATCGCCGCCCCCGCCGATTCCTCTGAACCCGCCACAGAATCCCTGCGGACAACGCAGCTTCAGCCGCCCATTCCTCCAGACAATCCGTGGGAGAACGCCCTTTCCTCCGGGTTTCAGCGAATCCGCAACATCTGCGCGCAAATTTATCAAAAAATGAAAGAACTGTGATGCTATGGAAAAACCGGAGGAATTTGGCCGCTGCATCTATTGCTTTGAGCCAAAGGACAGGCCCGGGCCATGCCCGGCCTGCGGCTATGACAACGGGCTGTGCAGTCCCCCGGGCTGGTGGCTTTCGCCGGGTACCATCCTGAAGGGTCGCTATGTCGTGGGACAGCACCTGAAAAGCACGCCGGAGCAGCTGGTCTATCTGGGATGGGATATCCGGAAATCGTGCAGAATCAAAGTCGTGGAGTACTTCCCGGTAGCGTATGTAACGCGGGATATTACGCATTCCGAAGCTGTCAGCTGTATTCCCGGCTGCAAGGATGATCTGGAGAAGGGACGTCAGGCATTTTTTGAAAAGGCAAAGCTGTTTTACACCTGCGTCAGCCGGGTGTCCAAGGATCTGGATATGGATTTCTTTGTCCGAAATGACACCTGCTACTGTACCGTCCCGAAACGGGAGGCGGTCCCCGACAGCATATAACCGCAGGCCCGGATTGGCCCTGCCGGTTTCATGGAAGACGTAGACAGAATATGGCGGTGCCCGGCTCTGATGTAGAGCCGGGCACCGTATTTCATGTGGCTTCGGGAAGAAGGAATCGTCTTACGGCGCTGTCCTTTTTGGTATTTTCGCAATAGAAAATACCAAAATTCGTCTTATTTGATCTTCCTATAAAAAGGTTCCATCCTTTGGATTTCCCATTTTTATGGAATATCAGGATTCACGCACCTGCGGTGCGATAAAAAGGGTTTCAGCCTTTTTCATAAGAACCAGCTTCCATTTTATGGCGGATCACCGCAAAAGTCGTTTCACGCAGGATCACAGGACAGTCCGTTCTGCTCCGGAATGGTGCGGTAGCGTCCGCCGGAAATGGCATAGCCATGTCCCGGCTCCGGCTGCCATTGGTAGCGGGTTTTCTGTTCCTGCGGAAACAGATCCGCCATAATGGACGCAATCACGCCGCCATGGGTCACAATGACCGTATCCTGCCGGGACTGCAAAACCGCCCTGAAGGAAGCGCGAACCCGCTGCCGCATTTGCACACCGCTTTCCCCGCCGGGAGGCGTGTTGGCCTCGTTGTCCCCGGATATCCATGCCAGATATGCCGAATTCTGCTTCAATTGTCCGTAGCTGCGCATTTCAAACGCCCCGAAATCCACCTCCCGAAATCCTTCGTCAGCCGTATGCTCCACCGCGCCGAACAGAATCTCCAGCGTCTGTTCCGTCCGCTTCATGCCGCTGGTCAGGAACCGGGCATGCGGAATTTCATAGTGCAGCCCCCGCAGCTCCTCCGCGCCTTCGTCGGACAGGGGCAAGTCGGTGCTGCCGCAATACAGGCGCTTTTCGTTGGCCTCCGTTTTGCCATGACGGATCAGACAAATGGTCATTTCAGCCTCTGCTCCAATCCGCAGAAAATCCTGCTGACCTGCTGAGCCTCCCCCGCCAGATATTGGCACAGCCGCCCGGTTGCCTGCCGCCATTCCCGCTGAACCGCGTCCACGGGAACCACTCCGCAGGAAATATCCTGGCAGATCAGGACGCTGTCCCGCCACTGTTCCCGATGGGCCTGGAAATAGGTCTTCGGCTCAATCCCAGCCTCCACGCAGGCATAGGTAAATTCCTCCAGCCGGTCAATACACCGCTTGGAAAAATCTATCTCCCTGCCGGAACAGGTATACACCTGCGCCTCCGGAATGCCGAAGGTTTTTTTCGCGAAATCCTGTTTCCCCTGATAAGCTCCGCCAATGATCAAAATCATGGTATCCCTCCTAAAGCAGTGCGTACACGGCCACTGCGCATAATTCCCCAACGGTCAGCGCGTAGCCGGAAATATCTCCGTTCATACCCTCCAGCGCCCGGTAGCCATGGCGCAGGGCCACGCCATATCCCGCGACACAGCCAAGCAGCGCAAAACCGTACTTCCCGCAGATCCCAAAGCCCGCTGCGACAAATATGCACAGCATCACCGTCAATGCCGCAAGATGGGATTTCGGCCTGTTCTGGGCGGCATACTGGCTGGTGGCCATGGGTGTCAGACCCGTCACAGCCAAACCCGCACAGCAGCGGCTGACCGCCGGAAGAAAAATCAGGGTCCGCACATCCCCGCCGCCGCTGGCAAACAGCGCGAACTGGGCCAGCAGCAGCAGGCAAACGCTGATGACCGAAAAGGAGCCGACATGGGAATCCTTCAGAATTTCCCGGCGGCGTTCCAGACTGCGGCAGGATCGCACCGCATCCGTCACATCCATAAATCCGTCCAGATGGATATAGCCCGTAATGACGTAGGGATACGCGCAAAGAAGCAGCCCCTCCACCAGCGCGGGCAGTGCCAGAAGCCGGGAAAGCCATGCCAGCAGTGCCCAAAGTGTGCCAAGCTCCAGCCCCACAATGGGCAGCATCAGAAGCATTTTGTCCTTTGCCTCTTCGTCCCAGACGTTCCAGGGACAGGGAATCGCGCAGAACATGCTCTGACTCATGGCAAACGCGTGCAGATACCGTTTCATACCGGAATTTCCCCCTTATGACAAATCACCTGTCCCACGGATACCTCCAGCACCGTATCACAGACCTGAGCCAGAAGCCGGTCGATGCCGGCCAGACACCGGCGGTAGGTTTCCGTGGCAGCGTCATAGCGCACCGCGTCAGAATCAATGGAATCACTGACAATCACCGCGCTGCGGACAGACTGCGCGAAAGTCCTCAGATCCTGGGCGCAGCGGTTTGCCGCCTGCAAATCCGGTTCATAATTTTTCTCCGCCGGAAACAGCTCGTTCATCAGCAGCGCTGTGGCGCTGTCCAGAAGGAACGTTCCATCCGGGTCGCCCCTTTCCAGGCAGGACAGAATGTTTTTTCCGCACTCTATCGTTTCAAAGCCCAGGCCATCCCGGTCGGCAACATGGCGCCGGATTCGTTCCCGGTCCTCCTCATCCGCAGGGATCATGGTGGCAATATAGTAGCGCTTTCCGCCCCGGGACAGGCCAACGGCAAGGGCCTGGGCCAGGGCGGATTTTCCATTTTTCGCGCCTCCGCAGATAAAACAGGTCACGTTGCTCCCTCCACGGTAAAATTGTCCCCCTGACGGATTTCCTCAAGATAACCATCATCAATACCCGCCTGGTCGAAAGTGGCCATGTCGTTGATCACCGCGCAGGCCGCACCCAGTATCTCAAAGGCCAGCGGACAGCCGCTCCCCTCTCCCAGCCGCATGTTCAGCAGGAGCATCGGCTCCAGGCCCATGGCGTCCATGGCCAGCCGGTAGCCGATTTCATAGGAAGCATGGCTGGGAATCAGATAACTCCGTACGTTTGGACACAGTTTCACGGCGCACAGCGCCGCCACCGCGGAGATAAAGCCGTCGATAACCACCGGACGATGGGAGGCAGCAGCGCCCAGAAACGCGCCGCACATGGCGGCAAGATCAAAGCCGCCTACCTTTTGCAAAACGTCCACCGGGTCAGTTTTGTCCGGCCTGTTGACGGCAATTGCCCGGCGAATGGCATCCTTTTTCCGGCGGAAGCCCTGGTCTGTAACGCCGCCTCCCCTGCCTGTGACAGCTTCCACGTCCGCGTCCAGCAGCACGGCCAGGACGGCAGCAGAGGTCGTGGTGTTGCCAATGCCCATCTCCCCGACTCCAATCACATCGGCCGGCGTGCTGCCTGCCAATTCCGCGCCGGTAAACAGGGCAGTAAGGGCCTGTCGGCGGGTCATAGCGGGGCCATTGACAATATTGCGCGTACCGTAGTCGATTTTTCGATTCAGCACAGCCCCGGCGGCGATATCGGCGTTAACGCCCACATCGCAAACTGTGACCTGACAGGCGAAGTGTCTGGCAAGCACGCTTGCGCCGGTTTTCTCCCGGGTCAAATTCACAGTCTGCATCCGGGTGACGGATTGCGGGGAGCTTGCAACACCCTCCGCCACAACGCCGTTGTCGGCAGCAAATACCAGAAGCTGCTTCCTGCCGATTCGATTATGTACCCGTCCGGTGATGCCTGCCAGTTGGATGGACAGTTCCTCTAAACGGCCGAGGCTCCCGGGCGGCTTGGCCAATTGCGCCTGGCGCTCCCGGGCGGCTGCCATAGCCGCTTCATCCAGCGCCGATACAGAATGAACCAGTGCTTTCAGTTGTTGTTCCATGTTGATTCCTCCAGAGGCAAATATATACCAGCTCCGATTCCATCTGTTCCAGGGTATCGGCCGCCTTCGGGCATCTGATTTCTGCCTGGCAAGCATTTCCTTCCCGGGAAGGCTCCCCCCCATTGACACGAATCCCACGCTCCGTCGTTCCTATGGACGTGGAAATGCCCGATGCAGGGGACGCTTCCGTCCGCGCTCATTCCTCCCGATGGACATCCATCATGCCGTATTTCTGAATCAGCCTTTCCAGCTTTTCCAGAAGGGGTCTACTGAACAGAAGCATGGTCGTCCCGCACGCAAGCGCGTGCTGAAAATTATACGGTATCCCGGCTGCAAAAACAGCAGCGGCATATTTCCAGGTCAGCCTGCTGCCCGTGGTGAAAACAGTACAGCAGTCCAGCAACGGCCCTACAATCAACTGAATGGACAGGAAACCATAGACCGCTAAAATCACAGGACTGCGTCCGCGCCTGGTTCCGTGAAAGAAAATCCCCGCCAAAAAACCGCCAAAGCCATAGGCCATCATCTGCCACGGCGTCCACGGCCCCTGGCCGAAAAAGAAATTACTGGCAAATGCACCCACAGCCCCGGTCATAAAGCCAGTCTCCGGCCCCAGCGCGATTCCGGTAAGCATGATAATGGCAGTCATGGGCTTGAAGTTGGGGATCACCACCACGACCCGGGCCGTAACGGACAAAGCACACATTACCGCAATGGTCACCAGCTCCCGGGCCTGGGGACGGCGCTTCTCAAAGGCCAGGAAAAATGGAATCATAGTCTCTATAACGACCAGAGTGCAGGTCAGATAATACCATCGTCCTTTCAGATGCATTCCCAGATACAAGGTTGCCGGAATCAAAACAGCACAGGTAATCAGGCTGGAAAGAATGGATTTCTTCATGTCCGCCCCTCCAGATTGGCCCGGAAAAGCGACACCACATCCCCCGCAGTAACCGCATTCCGAAAAACGCACCGGCTCATACGGTTGGCAGCGGTGGTATAGAAGCTGTTCTGTCCAAAAAATCCCTGGGGAGAATCCGTGGTGATAATCTGCCCATCGAAGAACATGCTCACAAGATCTGCATATTCCGCGCAAAACTCCACGTCATGGGAAACCATGACGATGGTAACCCCCTCCTGCGTCAGCTTTTTCAGCATCTGAGCGAATGTTCGCTTGAAAAAATTATCAAGGCCCTTGGTTGGCTCGTCCAGCAGAAGTACCTTCGGCTCGGTAAGCACTACCTTTGCCAGTGCTGCCCGCTGCTGCTCTCCCCCGGACAGATCATAGGGATGGGCCTCCAGCAGATGCGCGACGCCGCAGTCCTCTGCGGCCCGGGCAAGCTTCTGCTCGTCCCGGCACATCTCCGACAGATCCTCCCGGAGCGTTTTTTTCACGAACAGGCTTTTGGGGTCCTGGGGAAGCATGGCAAGGCAGTTTTGAAAAAGCCTCCCGCCCGAATATGCCTTCAGGGGCCTGCCAAAGAGTTCCACGGTTCCCCGGTAGGGACGGCATATGCCGCAGAGCGTCTTCAGCATGGTGGTTTTTCCCGAGCCATTTCCGCCGGCAACTGCAAAAATACACCCTCTTGGCACCGCGAAGCTGGCGCCCCGGAGGACATCCGATGCATCCTTTTCATAGCGAAACCAGACCTCTCTGACTTTTAAGGCAGGTTCTTTGTAATCTATCATGGCCGGTTCCCTGACCGGCTCCGTGGCAATCACCGGGCGGTTTTCAAAAACGTCTGACAGCCATCTGCGTCCATCCCGCACTGTGAGTGGACACTCCCCTGTCCCCTTGGCGTCATAGAAAACCCGGACGGGGGTGGGCAGGGCCGCAAACATTTCATGCTTCTGCTGCCACAGCTGCCGCCCCACCTGGCCGGGATTCCCATTGGCATAAATTCTGCCCTGATCCATAACCACCACCCGATCCGCGTTGTGGTAAATATCCTCCAGACGGTGTTCCGTAATGAGAATGGTCGTGCCAAGCTCGATATTGATCTTTCGGACGGTGTTCAGGAAATCCGCCGCCGCAATGGGATCCAGCTGGCTGGTTGGTTCATCTAAAATCAGCAGCTCTGGCTGCATCGCCATAATGGAAGCCAGGTTCAGCAGCTGCTTCTGTCCGCCGGAAAGGGCGGCCACATCCAGATGAAACCACCCCTGCAGGCCAAAATAGCTGGCCATTTCCGCCACCCGCAGCCGCATGATTTTCGGATCCGTTCCCAGGCTTTCCAGCCCGAAGGCAAGCTCATGCCATACCTTATCCGCCACAATCTGATCGTCGGGTGACTGCATGACAAAGCCAATCCGCGCAGCCTGATTCCGCTGGCTGATCCGTTCCAGCGGAGTCCCGTCAAGGAAAATCGAACCGCTGCGCTTTCCATGGGGCGTCAGAACCGTTTTCAAATGGCGCAGCAGCGTCGTCTTTCCACTGCCCGACTGTCCGCACAGAACCACATATTCCCCTTTTTCAACTGTCAGATTCACGCCGTCCAGCGATGGCCGGGCAGCGTTTGGGTAGCGGAAGGTCAGATTCTCGATATGGAAATGCGCCATTGAAAGGCCTCCTTTGCGTGCAGCGCCACCGGAATCAGAAGGTAGAGGCAATATGCCGCAAAGCCCCAGGTCAGGGCCGAAATATCCAGAACTGGCGTGTAAGATGCCTGCATGCCGCCGGCGGCCAGTACAAGCCCCAGCAGCAGGAGCATTATTCCCAGCAGCACCCAGTCCCGCAGCGTCATGCGGTACAGCCGAAAGCTGGTTCGTTTGCCGCTTCCATAGCCCCGCGCACGCATGGAATCCGCTGTGACAATGCTGCCCTCCAGTGCCCAGTCCGTCAGAGCGGAGAGAACATTCATGCCGTCGGCTGCTTTTTCCTTCAGGCGGCCGGTTTCGGCCATTCCCTTGCCAATGGACTTTCGGGCGTCCATCAACTGCTTCGCTTTTCGCGTCAGGCTTGGAACCATGCGCAGCACCATAACCAAAAGCAGGGAAAGCGCAGGAATCAGGCCGCCAAACAGACAGACAAATTTATCGCTGGTCAGCACGGCGCTGTAGCAGCCAAACCACAGCAGCATTGCCACAAAAATCCCGGCGATGACCATGCCATAGCACAGCGCTTCCCAAGTATAGGGCCTTCCAAAAATCTGGAACAGCACCCGCTCTCCATAGGTATTGAACAGCGGATTCCACGCGGACAGCACCACGAATACAGGCACCATCCCCAAAATCCGCGCTTCTGCCTTTCTTCCGCAGAGCAGAACCCAATAGATCGCGGCGCCAATGCAGCTGACCGCAACATATGCCGGGTGCTGAATCACCACCGTAAAGCCGATGGCTCCCGCAAAAAATACAAAGTTCGTCAGCGGATGGCATTGGGAAAAAGCGTCATATTTCATAAAAAGCAGTGTCTCCTCCCGGGAACAGAAAAAAAGGCGCATGGGCCAAAAGCTGTTTTCCAAGCCTTACTTTACCACATTTTGCCCTTATCTGCAATCCTAAATCCCAAAAATATGTTGTGTTTTCCATTTACCTGTGGTACAATGTTCGGGCTGTTGGATTTCCCGCTCGTTTTTTCGCGATTACCCCGCCGGATTCCATATCGCCGGGGTCATATCCGGCGGCGGCTCTCTGCCCTGCTAGAAATTCCAATTGCATAATATAAGGTAAGGAGAAAAACCCATGAAACAAACCGTAATGAAAAAAATTCTTTGCTTTGTCCTGTGCGCCATGCTGCTCTGCTCCGTGACGATGGGACTGGCCGGCTGCGGCAGCGCTTCCTCATCTCAGACCGAAGCTGCCGCTGAAGTTTCCTTCCAGGTTGTGGTAACTGACCCAGACGGGGAGGAATCCTTCTTTGACATTACCACCAACAAGGCCACCGTCGGCGAAGCGCTGGTGGAAACCGGTCTGATTTCCGGCGAGGACAGCGAATACGGGCTCTACGTAACCACCGTCAACGGCATCACCCTGGACTGGGACGCCGATCAGATGTATTGGGCATTTTATATTGACGGCGAGTACGCTATGACCGGTGTGGATTCCACGGAAGTCGCGTCGGGCGCTGTGTACGCTTTCGTAGCGGAAGGCTGAGCGGTTGACGGGACGGGAATGCGGCCTGTCCCGGGAAACGCAAGCCCAAAGCGATATCAGCCAGGCATTTCCGCTGCGGGAACGGGAGCAGGAATCCGGGAAAATGCCGGCAGCCGGAACATTCTGCAAAATGGATTCCACATTTTGGAAAAAGAAAATAATCCCGGATGCCAGCGGTCTGTCAGCACCGGCATCCGGGAATGGTTTAGCGGCCAGTGGGCAATCAGCCGCTTTTTTAACCGGAGACTGCAAGGGGGTACAGCCATCCGATATATTCAGAAAAAACAAAATGCTGCGGCAATCCGGGACAGGACTGCCGCAGCCGTTTTTCTGCAAACAAAACACCACCACCTGCCCTATCACACGAGGGCCGGCAGCAGAACACATTTGAGCAGGTCTCCTGACTTACGCATCCGCAGCCTCCACACAGCCTTCTCAGGAACATCCCAATGACCGACTTTCGTCCCGTGTGGGGCCTCCGCGCATACAGTGGCGGTACCGTTCCGGATTCTGACCGGATTTCCTATTCTCCGTTAAGCCTGAACGCATCTCAACGGCACTCAAATGTTTATTTTCGCTTTTTAGCATACTCCCGTTTGCACCGTTTGTCAAGAGAAATTTTTCTCGGTTGACAGATTCTCCTTCACGCTGTATAGTTGGATTATCTTATCATCGAGGTGTGAAAATGGAATCCGATCAAATTATCGCCTGGGCAATTGAGGAAGGCTTTGCCGCTGCGGTCATCGTGGATACGGAAAAAATTGTGTTTGACCCTTCCTTCCGTCCCTACTGTGAAGAAAATCTGTGCGGCCAGTATAACGCGAATTACTCCTGCCCTCCCGCCTGCGGATCCCCCGAAGCCATGAAGCGTCGTGTTCTTGAACACAGAAAGGCACTGGTGCTGCAGACCATCTGGGAAATATCAGACTATACAGACAAGCCCGCAATCAAGCAGGCAAAGGGCGCCCACAACGCGGCGTCCATCCGTCTTTCCCAACGGCTGCGGAGCGCCGGAAAAGACGGATTCATGGTCGGTGCCAGCGGATGCGCACTGTGCGCTCCCTGTGAGCAGGCCTCCGGCAAACCATGCCGGTTCCCGTCGCTTCAATACTCCTGTATGTCCGCCTACTGCATCTTCGTCAAAAAACTGGCTGACGAATGCGGCATGGAATACGACTGCGGCCCGGGACTATTGGCCTTTTTCGGCATGTATGTCTTTGACTAAAATACGCTAATTCACGTCCAGACGTTCCAGATACTCCTCCAGGCAAAGTCCCTGCTCATAGATTTCCTCTGCGGCTTCCCTTCCTACATAGCGATAATGCCATGGCTCATAGCCAATTCCCGTTATCTCGGTCTTTTCCCTGGGATAGCGCAGAATAAAACCGTATCGATAGGCGTTTTCCATCAGCCACTTTTGCTCAGCGGTATTTTCCTGCTGCTCATCCAGCAGCCGGTAGCTGGAAGCCACAATATCCACAGCAAGGCCGGCCTGATGTTCGCTGGTGCCTGGGACAGCCACCCATTTTCCGGCCTCTGATTCCGCATCCTTCCGGGAATAGCCGGCGGACAGAAGCCGGCTGATTTTATTTTCAAATAATACCTTTTGATTTTCCTCCGTACGGTAGGAGGAGCAGATCACCGGCGAAAGCCCTTCGGCGCCGGCGTCATCCATCATCGCTCGCAGTTCCGGATACGCTCTCTTGTCCACCGCCTGCCCGTTGTCCAGCCACTGTAATTCCACTGAGAAGTCCTTGGGAAGCGGGTGCCAGGGGTTGACCAGCAGAAGCTTCCAATCGGAGAGATCTGCCTTGCCCTCCTCGGGCTGCGGGGTAATTTCGTACGGCTCCACCGGTTCCGTGTCCAAAGTGACTGATGGCTCTCCGGCAGGAGCCGGTTCCGTGCTGATCTGTTCCGATCTTCTGTCCCGCAGCATTCCGACCGTTGTCAAAATGGCAATCAGAACAATGCCATATACGCAGAATCTCGCAATCCGAAATCGATGATCGCCGCCTTTTTT
>CAZUAN010000007.1:0-20842 GCA_964618385.1 uncultured Oscillospiraceae bacterium
TGGAACCTTTTTATAGGAAGATCATAATGAGACGGGTTTCCGTGATTTTCTATCTTGAAAAACACGGAAACGGCAACGCCGTCAGGCGGTGCTTTCTTTATAAAAATGAAACATTTTTATAAAGAGTCAGTATGAAACCATTTTATCCAGAAATAGCATAAATTCAGTTTACCACATTTTACAGAAAGTTACAAGGGGGGAATGTAAGATTTTGCGCTGGGTTACTTGCAAATTCGGGCCGGAAAGGATATACTATTTTCTGTAGATCGATTCAACCGTGAGAAATGAGGAAGAAATATGCTTTCAGCGTTCGATCAATATTTTACCGCGATGAAAGGCAAAAAGCTGGCGGTTCTGGGGCTTGGTGTCAGCAACCGCCCTCTGGTGCGGCTGCTGCTGGAATTTGGCTGTGACGTGGTGGGCTGTGACCGCACCCCCCGGGAGGAACTGGATGCCGAGGTGCTGGAGCTGGAAAAGCTGGGCTGCAGGCTCCATGTGGGGGAGAAATACCTGCAGGGAGTGGAGGCGGACATTCTGTTCCGCACGCCGGGGATGCACCCCGGCAATCCTGCCATTGAGACCTTGCGCAGCCGGGGCGCCCAGGTGACTTCGGAGATGGAAGCGTTCTTCCAGGTCTGCCCCTGTACGATTCTGGCTGTGACCGGCTCGGACGGAAAGACCACGACCACAACCCTGATTTCCGAGATGCTGAAGGCCGCCGGGAAAACGGTCTGGCTGGGTGGAAACATCGGCACGCCGCTGCTGCCGCTGGTGCGGCAGATGCGGCCGGAGGATTTCGCGGTGGTGGAGCTAAGCTCCTTCCAGCTGATGGATATGACCCGCAGTCCTCACCGGGCGTTGATTACCAATCTGGCCCCCAACCATCTGGATGTCCACAGAGATATGGCGGAATATGTGGATGCCAAGAAAAATATCTTCCGCTATCAGGGAACAGACGGTCTGCTGGTGCTCAACGCAGACAATGCCATTACCGCGTCCTTCCGGGGCAATGGACAGACCCGGTTCTTTTCCCGCCTGAGGAAAGCCCATGTGTGCCTGGAGGACGGCGTTATCTGCCGGAACGGGGAACCGGTGCTGCCTGTCCGCGATATTTTGATTCCCGGCGTCCATAATGTGGAGAATTACATGGCGGCCATTGCCATGGTGGAGGGACTGGCAGACGATGGGGCCGTCCGTCAGGTGGCCGGAACCTTCGGCGGCGTGGAACACCGCATCGAATTGGTGCGCATCAAGGATGGCGTCCGATTTTACAACGATTCCATTGCCTCCAGTCCCAGCCGCACCATTGCCGGCCTGCGCAGCTTCGACCGGAAGGTGATTCTGATTGCGGGGGGATATGACAAGCACATTCCTTACGATGTGCTTGGCCCGGAAATCTGTGCCCACGTGAAGAAGCTGTTCCTGGGCGGAGCCACCGGGACGAAAATCCGGGCCGCTGTGGAAAACTGCCCGGATTATGACCCGGAAGCCCTGGAGATCACGGACTGCGGAAGCTTTGAGCCTGCTGTCCGCGCTGCCGCCGCCACCGCAGAAGCAGGGGACGTGGTGCTTATGAGTCCTGCCAGCGCTGCGTTTGACCAGTTCAAAAATTTTATGGTACGGGGAGATTTTTATAAAGCCCTTGTAAAGGAGCTGTGAACCATGGATATTACAAAAATCACCCGCCCGGCCCGAAAACTGCTGCCGCTGAAGCGATGCGGCGCGGTGATCGTAGCGGCGGGCAGCGCCTCCCGGATGGGCGGCGTGGATAAAATTATGGCGAATTTGAAGGGCGTGCCGGTCATTGCATGGACAGCGGGAAAATTCCAGGATTGCGACGCCATTTCCGAAATCGTCATTGTCACCCGGGAGGACTTGATTCTGCCGGTTTCCTCGGCCTGCAGAGGCATGGCCAAGGTCACGGCTGTGGTAGCGGGGGGCAAAAGCCGTCAGGAATCCGTGCATCTGGGGCTGAACGCCCTTTCAGACAAGGTCAGGCTTGCGGCTGTCCATGACGGCGCCCGGCCGCTTGTTACCTGGCAGGTTATTGACCGGGCTGTCCGGGCCGCCAACACCTATGGCGCCGCCGCGCCCGCCATTCCCGTGAAGGACACCGTCAAGGTGGTTCAGGGCGGCGTCGTGAAGCAGACTCCCGACCGGGCCGGGCTTTACGCTGTCCAGACGCCTCAGGTGTTTGACGTGGATCTGCTGCGGGGAGCGCTGAAAAAAGCGGAGCTGGAGGACGCCCGGCTCACCGATGACTGCTCTGCTGTGGAGCGGATGGGTATGTCGGTAAAAATCGTGGAGGGAGATGAGCGAAACATCAAGATCACCACGCCGGTGGACTTGAAAATCGCGGAAATGCTGCTGGAGGAAGCGCTATGAGGATTGGACACGGATATGATGTCCATCGCCTGGCGGAGGGCCGGGATCTGATTCTGGGCGGTGTGAAAATTGATTATGAAAAGGGGCTGGACGGCCATAGCGACGCCGATGTGCTGCTCCATGCGGTTTCCGATGCTCTGCTGGGCGCGGCAGGGCTGGGGGATATCGGCAGGCATTTTCCGGATACCGATCCCAAATACAAGGGTGCGGATTCTCTGGGCCTACTGAGAATCGTGGCCGGGAAGGTAGCGGATGCCGGCTATCGGGTCGGTAATATCGATGTGACCATGATCGCCCAGCGGCCCAAGCTGAAGGACTACATTCCGCAGATGGAGCAAAATATTGCTTCTGCTGTGGGAATTGACGCCGGACGGGTCAATGTGAAGGCTACCACGGAGGAAAGGCTGGGCTTCACCGGTACCGGAGAGGGCATGGCCTGCCATGCGGTGTGCCTGCTGGAGGAATAACCGAAATGCGCATTTTTCGGTATCCGCAAGCCTTTCGGACTATATGGTCACCGCCAAAAAGCATGGCCGTCGGAGTGCCGGATATTCCGCCCCCGATTTTTAGAGACTCCCTTAGCCAAGAAGACTCCTGTTTCACGAGATAGAGAAGGCTCCCTGCCATCGGAATCAAATCCGATAGCAGGGAGTTTGTTTCTGCTCTTATATGCCTGTCGGCTGTCTTTCTCCGACGGGCCCTTTTATTAAGCCTGGAATGTGTGTATTTGCTTTGACGCGCCGCGGCGGGCATCCTTCAGAATTATTTTACAATTCTTTCATACTTGAAGGCAGTTTTTTTCAGAAAGTCTTCAGCAATAGCCTTTACAATGATGGATGTAATCCAATTACAGTGAGGAGAATGTGCATGATTGAAGTGCAACATCTAACAAAGCGGTATGGAAATCACACTGCTGTATCAGATCTGTCATTCACCATTGAGAAAGGGCAAATCTATGGATTTCTTGGACCAAATGGCGCGGGAAAATCTACCACGATGAATATCATGGCAGGCTGCCTGGCCGCTACATCCGGGCAGGTGCAGATCGGGGGCTTTGATATTTTCGAGGAGGCCGGGCAGGCGAAGAAGCTGATCGGCTATCTTCCGGAGCAGCCGCCGCTGTATCCGGACCGGACGCCCAGGGAGTACCTGAGCTTCGTTGCCCGTGCCAAAGGCATTCCGGAAAAGCGGATCAGGGAACAGCTGGACTATGTGATGACCGTGACGCAGACATTGGACGTGGCAGACCGGCTGATTAAAAACCTGTCCAAGGGCTATAAGCAGCGCGTAGGGATTGCCCAGGCCATTCTGGGGGATCCGGAGGTCATCATTCTGGATGAGCCGACGGTGGGCCTTGACCCCCGGCAAATCATTGAGATCCGGGACCTTATCAAGGCGTTGGGAGAAAATCACACCGTTATTCTCTCCAGCCATATTCTGTCAGAAGTCCAGGCGGTCTGCCAGACGATTCTGATTATCTCCAAGGGCAGACTGGTTGCCTGCGATTCCCCGGAGAACCTGGAAAAGCTCTTTGCAGGGACTTCCACGGTGGATCTGGTGACGGAAGTCCCCCGGGAGGAGCTTGGCGGAATTTTATCCGATGTGGAGGGCATTTCGACCGTTTCCGTCAAGGAGATGGGCGACGGCTTCCAGGAGGTTCGGCTGGAGATTGCCGGTCGGGAGAACAACAAGGCCTGCCGGGATCTGTTTTTCGCGTTCAGCAGAGCCCAGCGGGCAATCGTACAGATGTCTGTGGCGCGGGCCAGCCTGGAGGATATTTTTATGGAACTGACTGCCGGAGAAAAGGAGGAAAAGTCATGAAAGCAATCTTGAGGCACGAGCTTTCTTCCTATTTTACGAATTTAAGCGGCTATGTCTTTGGCGCGTTTCTGCTGCTGTTTGCGGGCATCTACACCATGGTATACAACATCCAGGCGGCCGTTACGAATTTTGAATATGTCCTGGGCGGTATGAGCTTTGTGTTTCTGGTCATTGTCCCCATCCTGACCATGCGGGTCCTGGCGGAGGAACGGAAGCAAAAAACCGATCAGCTGCTCTATTCGCTGCCCCTTACCATGACACAGGTGGTGCTGGGCAAGTATATTGCCATGCTGGTCATTTTCGCGGTGCCGCTTCTGATCATCAGTCTGTACCCCATTGTGCTGACAGCTTACGGGAACGTCTATCTTCCTGCGGCATTTGGAGCGATTGTGGGCTTCTTCTTCCTGGGGGCCGCGCTGATCGCCATTGGCATGTATATTTCCTCCGTAACGGAAAGCCAGGCGGTAGCCGCCGGACTGTGCTTCGTCATTATGCTGATTAATTATTTCATTTCCGATCTGGCGAGCATGGCTTCCACCACGGCTTTTGGTTCCCTGGCCGCGCTGATGATTGTCGCTTTGGTGGTGGCCGGCGTGGTTTATCTGATGACGAAAAACGGCTTTATCGCACTGCTGTGCGCGGCTGTTCTGGAGGGCGGCATCATGCTGGCGTATGTGTTCCAGTCCAGCGCCTTTGAGGGCCTGTTCCCGGAGATTATGGAGAACATTTCCCTGTATGAGCGGTTCTATGCGCTGATTGAGGGCGTATTCGACCTGCGCAGCATTGTTTATTTCCTTTCCGTTGTGGGCGTGTTTCTGTTCTTGAGCGTCCAGTCCATGGAGAAGCGGAGGTGGAGTGAATGAAAATGCCCAAATTCCGCTTCCGAAAGCTGGGAGATTCCTTCAAAACCCGCTCGTTCCGGGTTGGCGGCTATAGTGTGGCGGCTACGGCCATTGTGATTGCCATTGCGGTGGCGGTAAATCTGTTTGCCAATGCTCTGCCTGCGACCCTGACCCAGTTCGATACCACGGCAAACCAGATCTTTACCCTGTCCGAACAGACGGAAAAGCTGGTTGGCGGCCTGGAGGACGAGGTCACGATTTACTGGGTGGTTCGAAGCGGATATGAAGAAAGCTACATTGGCACGCTGCTGGAGCAGTACAAGGCGCTCAGTGACCAGATCAGGGTTGTGAAAAAAGACCCGGATGTCAACCCCGGCTTTGCCGGTCAATATACGGATTCGTTCAACGAAAACAGCCTGATTGTCGAATGCGGGGACCGATATCGCTATGTGGACTACGGGGACATCTTTGTGATGGACTATACCGCGTATTATTATTACGGTGAGCAGGACTGGAGCTTCTATGGTGAGAGTGAACTGACCAGCGCCATCGACTACGTGGTCAGCGAGAATTTGCCAAAGGTCTGCCTTCTGACGGGGCATGGGGAATCCTCCTTGTCCTCAAGCTTTGCTGCAGCGGTGGAAAAGGAGAACATTGAAACGGAAGAACTGTCCCTGCTGACGGCGGAGGCGGTGCCGGATGACGCGGACGCGCTGCTGATTTACGCGCCCCAGCGGGACATTTCGGAGGAGGAAAAGACCAAGATCGAGCAGTACCTGAGTAACGGCGGCAATCTGATTCTGATCTCTGACCCGCCGAGGAATGGGACGCTGACCAATCTGGAAGCGCTGATGGCCTATTATGGAATCACGGCCAGCGAGGGCATCGTTGTGGAGGGCGACCAGAGCTATTATGTGTGGGGGACGCCGTATTATCTGCTGCCCAAGCTGAACAGCCATACCATCACCAGTCCCCTGATCTCGGAAGGCTATTATGTGCTGTTGCCCATTGCTCAGGGCCTGACTGTCAGCAGCGACCTGCCTGACACGATCACGGTTTCCAAGCTTCTGACCACGTCTGACAGCGCCTTTTCCAAGATTTCCGGCTATAACCTGAGTACCTACGAAAAAGAGGAAGGCGACCAGGACGGCCCCTTTGCGCTGGCGGTTTTGGCGTCGGAAACACTGGACGATGGGATATACGGAAATGTGGTTTGGGTGTCCTCTGCGTCTTTGCTGGACGATCAGACCAACGAAATGGTTGCCGGCGGGAATCAGGACTTTTTCCTGAACATCCTGAATTACCTCTGTGAGCCGGAGGACAGCGGCATTTCGATTCATCCCAAGTCCCTGAGTACCGAATATGTGACCATGGACAGCGCTGCCGCGTCTGTGTTCACCACGCTTATAATCGGCGTAATCCCCGCGATGTACCTTGCGGTGGGCGTCGGTATCTGGTTCCGGAGGAAGCGCAGATGAAACGAGGGAAAAAATTATTTGTTCTGCTGCTGGTTCTGGCCGTGCTTTTGGGCGCGACCTACGCGGCCAGTTTCCTGGCGCGGGAAAGCGCGGAGGAAGAGGAAACCGTCTATACGACAATCTTTACCGTTGATCCCGAGGACGTGACCCGGATCAGCTGGGATTACAGCGAAGAGCTGTCCTTTACCAGGGAGGGGGACACCTGGGTCTACGACGCGGATGCTACCTTCCCGTTGGAGGAAAGCTTCCTGGATGCCATGCTGGAACAGCTGCAGCAGATCACATCCTCCAAGACCATCGAGGACGTGGAAGACTGGGATCAATATACTCTGGAGGTGCCGATCTGCGAGATTACGGTCACGGCAGGGGATACGCGCAGCACCATCAAGATCGGAGAGGAAACGGCTCTGGGCGGGGAGCGGTATGTTTCCATTGGCGATGGGAACGCCTATTTGGTGGACAGCAGCTTTCTCAGCGCTTTCAGCTATGGGCTGTATGATGTGCTGAAGATGGAGCCGATTCCGGATATGAGCGATGTCTATGGTATGACGTACCTGTCCGGCAGCGATAGCTATGAAATCCAACTGCTGGAAGACAGTGGCCTGGCGTATTCCGATGAATATGTCTGGTTTATGGGGGAAAAGCCCCTGGACACCGACCTGACGAAAACGCTGATGCGGTACGTGACGGATATGACTTGGCAGGAATGCGTCAATTATAACGCCCGGGACATGAGCCAATACGGCCTGAGTGACCCGGCCGCGTCCATTACCGTGTACTATCTGGAAACGGTGGAGGTTGCGACCCAGGAAACCGACGAGGATGGAAACACCGTCTATGAGACACAGGAAAACAAGAAGACCTACACCCTGGAAATCGGCGCAGAAACGGATGACGGATATTATGCCAGAATTCAAGGGTCAAACATGGTTTACCTGATTTCCAGCAGCGCCGCAGAAACCCTGCTGTACACCACTTATGAGGATCTTCTGCCAGATGATGTGCTGCTGATGGATTGGGATACGGTCAGTTCCATGGAGATTACGCTGGATGGAGAAACCTATGAGATCCTGAGAAGTGTTGAAACGGTCACTGACGACGAAGGCGAGGAATCGGAAGAAGTGGTCTATACGCTGAGCGGCGAAGAAGTGGATGCCTCCGCAATTCCCGATGCGCTGGACAGTCTGACTTCTACCGGTTATGCCACGGGTATGACGCCGGAACGCCGGGAGGAAATCCGGTTTGTTATCAAACGGGAACACGAAACCTTTCCAGAGGTGGAGCTGGTGTTCTATCAATACAGCAGCTCATCGTGCATGGTAACGCTGAACGGAGAAGCGACAGTCTTTGTCGCGAGAGACGCAATTGTCTCCCTGGTGGAGGATGTAAACGCACTGGTCCTGTAAGGAAGGGAAAGGAGCAAGCATGTTCAAAAAAACACCAACGAAAGCAAAGACCCAGACGCCAAACGGAATGCAGGAACTGGAAAGCCGGGATGACGCACTGTTTGAAGCCCTGGGAAAATCCAAAAAGCGCAGGAAACGCAAGATTCTTCTTACGGTTTTGATTATCGTTCTTTTGATTGCGGTGGTGCTGGCTGTGGGCGTCAATATTCTGCAGCGGCAGGTTCGGGAGCAGTTTGGATCGAGAGCGGGCGAGGTTCTCAGCGCCCAGGCGGAGCGTGGCACCATCAGTACGGTGGTTTCCGGTTCCGGAATGCTGACCAACGTGGACACCGAGGTTCTTTCCGTTCCCTCCGGCGTGGAGGTTACGGAGATTCTGGTGGAGTATGGCGATAGCGTTGAGGAAGGCGATCTGCTGGCGGTTGTGGACATGGCCACGGTGAGAACCGCCATGTCCGAATTGCAGGATGAAATCGATGACCTGGATGACCAGATCGCGGACGCCGAAGGCGACACGGTCAGCAGCTATCTGAAGGCCGGCGTTCCCGGACGGCTGAAGATTATATATGGCGAGCAGGGCATGTCGGTAGAGGACGCTATGGTGGACCATGGCGCTGTGGCGGTGATTTCCCTGGACGGCTATATGGCTGTGGATGTGGAAACGGATGCCTTGCAGGAGGGGGACAACGTGACGGTGGTTCTCTCGGATGGAGAAGAAGCCGATGGCAGTGTGGAATCCCTTACCGGCAGCAAGGCGACCATACTGGTGACGGACAATGGCCCGGAATACGGGGAAGCGGTGACAGTTATCGCTGAGAATGGAACCGAAGCGGGAACCGGAACGCTGTACATCCATAATTCGCTGATGGTGACCGGGTATGCGGGGACCATCAGCGCGGTGAACGCCAGCCTGAACCAGCAGGTATACGCGTCCACCATCCTGTTTACGCTGACCGATACCAGCTACAGCGCGAATTATGACGCGCTGCTGAGGACCCGCAGCGAGGCGGAGGAAACGCTTCTGGATCTGCTTTGGCTTCAGAAGTACGGCGGCCTGACGGCCTCCATTTCCGGAAGCGTATATTCTGTGGCGGAT
Organism: uncultured Oscillospiraceae bacterium; assembly: GCA_964618385.1. Classification (GTDB taxonomy): domain Bacteria; phylum Bacillota; class Clostridia; order Oscillospirales; family Oscillospiraceae; genus Faecousia. The sequence goes on from CAZUAN010000007.1 coordinate 9,026, forward strand.
TTGGACAGTTCCACCGCCGTCACGGATATTGTGACCATTTCTCCCGATGTCAGCATGTCTGTGACCATTGATGTGGATGAATCGGATATTCTTTCCCTGGAGCTGGATCAGGAAGCGGATGTGACCGTCAGCTCGGTCAGCGACGAAATTCTGACGGGCATCGTTACAGAAATCGACAAGACCGCTTCTGACGGCACCTATACCGCAGTGATTACCCTGGATAAGATTGCGGGGATGCTGCCCGGCATGACGGCCAGCGTGGACATTCGGATCGAAGGTGTGGATGACGCGATTCTCATCCCTGTGGATGCCCTGCACCAGACCAGCACCGGCTATTATGTCTATACCGCCTATGACGAGGAAACCCAGGAATACGGCGGAAAAGTGGACGTGATTCCCGGCCTGAGCAACAGCAACTATGTGGAGATCAAATCCGGCCTGGAGGAAGGCGACACTGTCTACTATACCGAGTCCGAGTCTTTTGCGGATATTTTCAGCAGCATGGGCTTCGGCGCCATGGGCGGCGGCAGTCAGGGCGGCATGTCCGGCAGCGGCGAAAGGCCTGATTTCGGCGGCGGAGGCGGGGAAATGCCCAATGGCGGCGGTTCGCCCGGCGGCCGCGGATAAGGAGGCTCCCATGATCGATATCAAGGATCTGTGCAAGGTGTACCTGGTGGGTGACGAGCGTGTCCACGCTCTGGATCACGCTACCTTGCATATTTACCCGAAAGAATTTGTCAGCATCATCGGACCGTCTGGCAGCGGAAAATCCACCCTGATGAACATCATCGGCTGCCTGGATGTGGCGGATGCCGGTATGTATCGTCTGGACAATCAGCCCATTGAAGCGTATACGGAAAACGAGTTAGCCAGAATCCGAAACGAGAAAATCGGCTTTGTATTCCAGAGCTTTAACCTGATTCCCAAGCTGACGGCGGAGGAAAATGTGGAGTTGCCCCTGATCTATCAGAAGGTACCCCGCGCCCAACGGACCGAACGGGTGAAAGCGGCACTGAAACGGGTAGGCCTGTCCAAACGGGCCAAACACCTGCCAACGGAATTGTCCGGCGGCCAGCAGCAGCGCGTGGCCATTGCCCGGGCCATCGTCACGAACCCAAAGCTGATTCTGGCTGACGAGCCTACCGGCGCACTGGATTCCAAGACCAGCCAGGAAATTATGGATATTTTTCATGAGCTTCACGAGCAGGGCAATACCATCGTCCTGATTACCCATGATCCGGGGATCGCCAGGCAGGCTTCCCGTTCGATTCACATTCTGGATGGACGGATTACGGAGGTGACGCTGTAATGCTATCGTTAAAAATGGCGCTGCGCTCCATCAGCTCCAACAAAATGCGGGCCATGCTGACCATGCTGGGCATTATCATCGGCGTTATGGCGCTGGTGGTTCTGGTCAGCCTGGTCAACGGCGCCACAAGCTCGGTGACCGATATGATTTCCAGCCTGGGCAGCAGCCTGCTGACTGTCACCATCGAGGATGACAAGGGCTTGCCCATCACCCTGGACACCATCCGGGAGTGGATGGAAACCGAGGAAGATCTGGGACTGATCGCGCCTTATTCCGCTGATTCTCTGACGGGCACCGCCAACGGGGAAAGCGGCACCTTTCTCGTCTATGGTACTACCCCGGCCTATTATGACATTCAGGGCCTGCAGCTTTCCATGGGCCGGTGGCTGAAAGCTGCGGATCTGGAAAACAACAGTTATGTCTGCGTCATCAACGAGACAGCCGCAGAGGAACTGATCGGCTATGTGGACTGTATCGGGCAGGCAATTTCCCTGAGCGGTGTCAAGTATACCATTGTCGGCGTCCTTACCGATGATGACAGCTCCCTGACCAGCGTGTTTTCCTCCGGAAGCCTGGTGGCATATCTGCCCTACACCTCTCTGCTTCGGCTGTCCACCAGCATGACGTCAGAAGTTACGACATTCTACGTCAGCGCGCCGGAGGGGGGAACGGTGGAGACAGCGGAAACGGCTATGACCCAGATTCTGATGGATCGGTTTGATTCCGACGAGGATGCCTTTGAGGTATCTTCCCAGAACGTTCTGGAGGACACCTTAAGCTCGGTCACCTCTGTGCTGACGGTTATGCTGGGCGGCATCGCGGCCATTTCCCTGGTGGTTGGCGGAATCGGAATTATGAATATCATGATGGTCACGGTAACAGAGCGCACCCGGGAGATTGGCATTCGAAAAGCCATCGGCGCAAGCCGGGGCAGAATCCTAGCCCAGTTCCTGATGGAGGCGGTTGTGCTGTGCATGATGGGCTGCTGCCTGGGCATTTTCCTGAGCTGGGCTGTTTTGCAGATCATCAATACGGTGGTGGTCAGCCTGGACATGACCTTCTCTCTGAATACCGGTGTTGTGCTGATTGCTGTAGTGTTCTGTTTCTTCATCGGCGTGGTCTTTGGCTTGTACCCTGCCAACAAAGCGGCAAAGATGAAGCCCATCGACGCCCTGCATTTTGGAGGATAGCTTATGGACAAAAATCGTAAGAAACAGGGGAAAAAGTACATTGCCTGGATCTGCGCGGCTGCGTTGGTTATTGGGCTTGCAGTCATGCCCATGATTGCGGAAAGCAGCGCCGATGACACGCCCCAGGCCAGCATCCTGTCCGCAACGGTGGAGAGCACGGAGATCAGCACGCAGATTATTGGCGGTGGACTGCTGGCCAGTGAAGCGGCGCTGATGCTGGAGATTCCGGAATCGGTTAAGCTGACCGGCTATCTGGTGGGGAACGGCGATATTGTCTCCAAGGGAGATGCCATTGCCGGTGTGGACCGGGTCAGTGTCATGAGCGCCATCACCGAAGTTCAGGAAACGCTGGACTATCTGTCAGAGGAGATCGCCGATATCAGCAGCGATGTGGCATCGGAAACGGTGACAGCCCGGACGGGCGGTACCGTCAAGGTGATTTACGCAGATGTGGGCGACAACGTCCGGGATGTAATGCTGGAGTACGGCGCACTGGCGCTGATCTCCCTGGACGGCCTGATGGCGGTTCAGGTGGAACAGAATACGGCGCTGTCCGTAGGCGATCCCGTATGGGTGGAGATGTCCGGCGGAACACAGGCTGAGGGCACGGTCAAATCCAACCTGGAAGGCGTACTGACCGTGACCGTAGAGGATGACGGCTATTCTCTGGGAGAATCGGCGACCCTGACTACAGAGGATGGCGAGTACATCGGCACCGGGGAACTGTATATTTACAGCCCGTGGAGTGCTACCGCCTATGCCGGCACCGTTTCCGGCGTTCTGGTTTCGGAAGGCGATACCATCTACGCAGGCAGAACGCTGATGCAGCTGGAGGATACAGGCCATACGGCCCAGTATCAGCAGCTGATTGATCAGCGTCATAAGTATGAAGAACGGATGCAGGAGCTGTACCAGATGTATCGGACACAGACCCTTGCCGCGCCCTGCGACGGGATTGTGACCGGGGTGGATGAGGATGGAGCTTTCCTGCTGTCCGATAACGGCTCCAGTTGGCTGGCAAGTCTGCTGGCTGGCTTCGCCAATTCGGAGACATCCGGCTTCGTGGGCTATGCCGCTCAGGTGGCAGAGGTGACGGCGGACGGCCTGGAATTGAAGATGAACCCGAAGCTGTACCGGATTGAAGACCTTACGGATCTATCCGGTGTGTCCGCTGACACGGCGGCAATGACCTGCCAATGGAACTATACGGGCGAAACCGCAGTCTACACCCAGACGGCGGAGGGCCTGCTGCAGGCGGACGGCAACGCGGAGGCCGGAGATGTGCTGCTTCTGCTGGGAGATCAGGAAACGGTCTGCTGGCTGGTCAGACTGGATGCGGACGCACAGCAGTCGGCTTCCGACGGAAGTCACGTGGTGATGCTTGCCGACCAGGAGGAATCCCAGGAAGGAACCACTGAAACCACCTCGGAGAGCACTACAGAAACCACCTCGGAAACCACCACAGAAGAAACAACCACAGAAGAAACCACCTCGGAAAGCACGACAGTCCCTGAATCCATCTATTTGGGATATGTGGCGCAGGTGGTGGAGATTGCGCGCGGGGAGGATGGCGTAACCATGACGGTTCTGCAAACCCCCTATGCGTATGTGGTCAAAGATCTGAACAACCCGCCCAGCGTGTCCACAGACACCACGGCCATGACAGAGGAGGAAAGCTACTACTTCTGTTTTTCTTCGGATATGACAGCGTCCATTCTTACGGCTAAAACGGGAGACATTCTGCTGCTGGTGTTTGATGAATCCGGCGCGATGGTTTCCTGTACGCCTGCTGTCCCGGCCCAGGATGCTTCCGGCAACGGTGAGCAAATGGGCGGTATGTCCCAAGACGATGCGCTCGGTTCCGGCGGCATGGCGTCTGGTTCCGGCGGCAGCGGAACAGCCCAGAGCCAGCCTTTTGAGATGTATAGTCTGGAAACGCTGACGGTCGCCTCGGTTACGTCTCAGGAGAATATGACCGTGGAGATCAGCGTGGACGAACTGGACATTTCCAAAATCTATGTGGGTCAGGCGGCAGCCATAACCGTGGACGCTCTGGGCGGCCAGCAGTTTGACTCTGTAGTTTCCGGAATCGCCAACAGCGGCGAGAACGGCGGCGGAAACAGTAAATTTACCGTGGAACTGACGCTGGAAAAGAGCGGCGATATGCTGCCCGGCATGAGCGCCTCGGTTCTGATCACGCTGGAGAGCTATGAGGATGTCCTCAGTGTCCCGGTTTCCGCATTGACGGAGGATGGCACTCAGACGATCCTTTACACCAGCTATGATGAAAAGAATGGCGTCCTAGGAGATCCTGTGACTGTGACAACGGGAATTTCCGACGGTGAGAATGTTCAGATTCTGGAGGGGGTGGAAGAAGGCATGACCTGCTATTACGCCTATTATGATACGCTGACCATTTCCAACAGCACCGCATCAGGCGGGTCACCATTCAGCTTTGATTTTAGAAGATAAAAGAAACCGGCATGGCTCATCAAGGGCTGTGCCGGTATGCGTTGTCATGCGGGTTCTTATGAAAAAGACGGAGAGCTTTTTGTAAAAATCGGCAAATTTCCAAGGGCATGGCGCAAAATTTGTGTTGATTTCCCACTAACCATATTGTATAATAGGTTTATATGGTGCGTGTGAAACGGCGGCAAAAGCCGGGAACCTTTTCTCTTGCGGCGCGCCGAAAGACCCCAGCGCGGTTTATTCGGCAGGCACTATATAGGAGATGGAGGACGTAACGATGCTGATTTCTACAAAAGGGCGCTATGCGCTGCGGGTAATGATCGATCTGGCGGAACACCAATCTGACGAGTATATTTCCCTGAAGGAGATTGCGGACCGGCAGGAGATTTCGGAAAAATATCTGGAAAGCATTATCCGGCTGCTTGTAAAGGCCAGAGTTCTGGACAGCCTGCGGGGGAAAGGCGGCGGCTACCGCCTGAAAAAAGCCCCGGAGCAGTATTCCGTGGGCAGCATTCTGCGCCTGACGGAGGAATCCCTGGCGCCGGTATCCTGTCTGGAGCCGGATGCGGAAACCTGCCCCAGAATGGCGCAGTGCCGCACGATTGCCCTGTGGAAGGGGCTGGATCAGGTCATTAACGACTATCTGGACCGCTTCACAGTGGCGGATCTGATGGAGAGCGGCAGCGCGGGAGACGATTACGTCATATAATACGGATTCTTTATAAAACGCTCGGCTTTATAAAGAAGGAACCGCCTAATGGCGCTTCCCTTTGGCGGCGAACCGCCGCGAAAGCCGTTTCATACGATTCTTTGATAAAATGGAACTATTTTATCAAAGAATCATATAAATGCGTATCGGCATCAAGGCGTGACGGCAGCAAAACGGTACTGCAGAGGGCAGCACCGTTTTGTTACCGTTTTTTCTTTTTGGGCTTTTTGGATTTTTTGAATTTTTTTGTATTGCCCTTCTGCTTCGGCGGGGAAGCGGGGGAGGTTTCGGCTTGGGCCGGTTCCGGGGAAGCGGGGGCGGTTTCGGCTTGAGCCGGTTCCGGGGAAGCGGAGGGCGATTCGGTCTGAGCCGGTTCCGGCGGAGCCTGCGTCCATTCGCGCTTTTGCCGGAGGTATCGGCCAACTGCAGGCACGATCAGGCACAGGGCCAAAAGCACCAGTATCACATAGAAGCCCGGCATTTCATGGTTGGTGTTAAACAGAACCTGAATCACCTTATCCATAGCGGCATCCTCCGTCAGACATAGATATTGCCGTTTTCATCCACGGGGTAGGGGATGAACTGCACGAAGTCAATCAGGGTCATGGCAATGGAAAGGCCCGTCCAGCACAGAAGCAGATAGAGAATGGCCACCTTGTAGTGATGGGCATAGAACCGGTGTCCGCCCATCCAGCCGGTAAACAGAGCCAGCAGCAGAAATTTCTTCCGGTTGACGGGAATTTTCTCCCGCGCGTCCCGGCGCTCAAAGAAATTGGAAACCATGCGGGAGATTCGGCCCTCCTTGGGTTCCATGCCATTCTGCTTGCGCAGTTCGTCCAGCTCCGATTTGGCAGCCAGGTATTCATCGAAACTGACTTTTTCTTCCGGCTGCTCATGCCGAAACAATTTGCTCATAGTAATCCCTTTCGTTACAAAGGGGCGCCGCCGAAGCGGCGCCCCTTGCGCATATGTGATTCGAATGGTGAATAAGGGAAGCTTAGCCTTCCTCGGCAGCCTTGGCCTTGATAGCAGCCACTTCGGCCTGAATCTCGGCCATCTTTTCCTTGGTCAGGGGGTAGAACTTCAGGGCAATCAGGTTGCAGATCAAGCCAATGCTGAGCACGCCGAAAGCCAGGAAGACAACACCGTAAACCAGAGGCCTGGTAACGACATCGCCCTGCACCGGGTTGTGATCGGTAAAGCCAACCATGGAGAAGACAACTCCGGCGATCAGAGGAGCGAAGGAGGAAACGAGCTTATCCACGAAGGAGAACAGGGTACCCATCAGACCGGGAACATACTTGCCGGTACGGTAGACCTCGTAGTCGGCGCAGTCGGCTGTCATGGGGATGACGATGTTGCCGGAAATGCCCTGGAAGCCGGCCTGAATGACAGTCAGCACCAGGTACAGGATAACGAAGTAGCCCCAACGAATTGTGCCGGCTTCAACGTTGGCAACCATGGAGGTGGGATCACCGAACAGCCACAGGCATGCCAGCAGAGCGTTGGTGATCAGGCCTCCGATGGAGCCCAGCAGCATAGCCTTGCGCTGGCCCAGCTTGGTGGCGAAATAGGAGATAAAGCAGAACGTAATGATGCAGGAGGGAACTGTGGTCAGGGCGGTGACATTGCCCTGCAGCTTGGTGGAGCCGGCGATGCAGGCGAACATGGCGACGGTGACAGCGCTGGTCTTGGCGGAAGAACCAAGCTTGTCGGTGGAGGCGGAGATAACCAGCATCTGGATGGCCCGGTTGCCCTTCAGGGTATCCCAGTAATCCTTCAGGCCGACCTTGACAGGCTTGCCGGTGCCGAAGAACTCGGTACGATCCTTGGGGGCAATGGAGATAACAGCGATGGCGGTAAGAATTGCGGATAAGACAGCGGTGAACACCCAGAACTCATGGAAGAACTCCGTGCTGGAATAACCGCCGACATCGAGATACTTGGAGGCAATGTTGGCGCAGACGATGGCGACGCCGGCAAACAGAATGGTGTTGTAAACGCCGTCAAAGGAGGCAAACAGAGGCCGCTGATTGGGGTCGTTGGTCAGGCAGGACTGAGCGGACTTGGTAACGACACACTGGCAGGTGTAGCCCAGGTAGTAGATAGCGCCGAAAACAATAAAGAACGCGAAACGCAGAGCGGTGCTATCGGGCAGCTTATGGGTTACATGGAACATGATGTAGCTGGTAACAAGCAGGATTGCGTTGCCGATGACCATGAAGGGCCGGTTTTTGCCGAATCTGCCATTGGTCTTGTCAACCATGAAGCCCACGAAGGGATCGGTTACGCCGTCCCACAGACGCATCATCATGGCGAAGCTGGAGGCCGTCATCATACCTACTCCGACGAACCCCATCAGGTAGTAGCTGACATAGTTCATATAGAACAGGTACAGGTTGGTGGCTGTGTTGTTCAAGGCGAAACCGCCGATTCGCCATAGAGGTACGCGGTGAATGCCGTTTTCCCCGTAGTACTTGGAAATGTCGCTCATTAATATCTCTCCTTAACAAATTTTCCCTGGGCGTGTTCTCCCGGACAATCCGCTCGCCGGGCAGGATGTTCGGCAAAACACAGCGAACCAAGGGTTATGCACATAGTATACTATATTCTTAATTTTTTTGAAAGGGACAAAAACAGGAAATTGTGACACGGGATATAAATTTCCGGCTTCAAAATTTGGACAGAATTAACATATGTCTTTCACGGAAAGACACCTTCCGGCCCACAAAACCACGGAGGGGAAACGGATGACGAACAGGCTGCCGGGAGTCCCCGCTTCCCGGCCGTGATGGGATGGACAGCGCGTACGCCCCGGGCGCTAAGGCACGGGAAACAGAGGCCGGGTAATCAGGTCCCGCGCGATCTGCGCCATCTGATCGGCGGGCAGGGGATAGCCATCCCGGTGCCAGGTCAGCGTTATGTACATCAGACCGCCGGTGCCGAATTTGACGGCGTATTCCCGGAATTCCGGCCTGTGCCGGGCCGCGCTTTGCCCGGATACATGGGCGCCGGACAGACAGTAGTCTACAGAACGCTTAACCAGAACGTCCTGCAAGCCGTTGCGCGCCAGAGCGTCCAGGAGGGGCTTTTTCCGCTGCCAGAAGGAAAAGAAGCGTTCCAGACTGCGAATTGCCTCCGGCATTTGGGACTCATCCTGGGTCATGACGGCGTTTTCCAGCTCCATCAGCGTTTGATCAATCAGGGCGTCCAACGCGCCGTCCTTCCCGGAAAAGTAGCGGTAAAAGGATTTTCTGGTCACTCCCAGATGCTGGCACAGGTCGCTGACGGAGATATCCTCGTATTTCCGGACAGCCATGGCCGCCAGCAGCCCCTGGGCCAGCTCCTGCTGCCGGGCGGCGGACTGTTCGGTCTTGCAGATTTTATACATGTGCGCCTCCATATTTCTGAAAAGAGAATCCTGCCGGTTCCGCCGGAAACCGTCCGGTTTTATCTGAACCGGCAATCCGTCCGGGGCGGCTAACCGGATTGCCCGCCGTGGGACCGGGAGATGCCGGAATCTGAGGACGGATACGGGAGCGGATCGGCCGGCAATGCCGCGCCTGCCGGACGCGCGGCATTGCCGCTCTGAAGCTTCCGGTACTGCTTGGGAGAAATCCCGTACTCCTGCCGGAAAGCCCGGTAAAAGGCGGAATAGTCGGAAAAGCCCACCTGCTCCGCCACGGCTTCCATGGAAAGCCCCGATTCGATCAGCGTTTTGGCGGCAATCAGCCGCCGCTGAATGACAAAATGATAGAAGCTGACGCCCATCTTATTTCGGAAGATCTGACTGATGGTGCTTTGGCTGACATAGAACTGCCGCGCGGTATCCGCCAGGGTGATCTCTTTGGAAAGATGAAATTCGACATAAGCCACTACCTGATCCAGCAGCTCCGGTTTCTCCACCTGCGGGGGAGTCAGGCTTTCGTCCAGAATGGCCCGATATAGCAGGGCCAGAAGGGAAATCGTGTTGCCGATTACCGCCGCCTCCCAGCCGGGTGCTTTCCGCTGGGCTTCCAGAACCCCGTTGCGGAAGCTGTTTTCCAGAACCTTCCATTTTGCCCTGGTTGTGCGCAGCAGGCCCACCTCCGGCGGGTTAAGGACGTGGGAAAACTGAGTCAGAAGGCTTTTGAACTCAGGGCTGAACCAAAGCACATACCGCTTGTATGGTTCGCTCATATGCTCCGGCAGCAGGGGACAGTGGCTGACTCCGGGGGGAACACAAATGATATCGCCTGTCTCAATCCGGTAGCGCTCGGCGCCCAGCAGATATTCCACACCGGGGCTGGCGCAGCAGAACAGAATCTCGTAAAAGCTGTGGCTGTGCAGCTGGATGCTCCCGTTGGCGCCGCTGACGTCCACATGCGTATTCACATAGCGGGAGCTCATCTCCAGTTCCTGGTACAGATTCTCCATATCATGGCCCTGGCTGAGAAGATACTCGTAAAGCTTTTGCTTCTCATCCGGGGAGCTGATTTCACCAAAGGACTGGCTCCATTGACGAATCTCATCTAATTTCACAAAAATCCCCTCCGGCTTCCGGATAAATTAGCTGTATTGTATCATAAAATTGTCGAAATTGCAATCTCTATTATAATAATTGCAATTTAATTTACATTTTTATTTTGCTATAATGTTAACAGCGTGGGGGCGAGGAAAAACCCACAAATCAAAATTTATTTATAGGAGGAAACACTATGGCTAATGAACCTTCCACAAACACCGTAAGCACATTGACCTGGAAGCACAAGGTCGGCTATGGCTTGGGTGACCTGGGCGGCTGTATGACCTTCGCCTTGATGGGGTCTTACGTTACCCGGTACTATGTCAACGTGCTGAAGGTAGACACCGTCGTTCTGGCAACGTTGCTGCTGATCTGGAACATTTGGGACGCAGTCAACGATCCGCTGATGGGCGCTTTGATGGACAAAATCTACTCAAAGCACCACAATGCAAAGGGCAAGTTCCGCCCCTGGCTGCTGCGGTCCGCGCCGCTGCTGGCAATCACCGCCGTCATCTTCTGGACGGTGCCGACCTTCTTCAAGGGCACCGCAATGCTGGTGGTGCTGTTCTTCTGCAAGATCCTGTATGAAGGCTGCTACACCATGTTCAACATCCCCATGGGTTCCATGCTGTCCGCCATGGCAAACGACGACGGCGAGCGCGCTACCCTGTCCTCCGCCCGCGGCTTCGGCTCCGTAATCGGCAACATCCTTCCCACAATTATCTTCCCCGTATTGCTGGAAAAATACGGCGATACCAACGCAATCGGCTATGGCGTCGGAGCCGCTATCTGCGCGGCGATCGGCTTTGTGTTCTGCTTCCTGCACTACTATTGGACCGAGGAACGCAATGTTGTGGACGCGCCCGCTGACGAATCCTCTGATGTGAAGCTCACCGACATCGTGGGCGTCTTTAAGAAGAACCGGCCCTTCGTGGGACTGTGTGTCCATGGCATCTGCATCTGCACTATGCAGTATGTTGGCTCCACCCTGGGAACCTACATGTACTCGGATGTTCTGGGCAGCATCGGTATGATGGCAATGTCCTCCGTCCTGTCCATACCGCTCAGCGTCGTTGTGCTGATTTGCGCCCCCATACTTGCCAAGAAGCTGGGCCTGACAAACCTGATCCGTTACTGTCTGCTGTGCGCCGCCGCTCTGTATGTCGGACTGTTCGCGGCCCATATGCTGACCAATGTCAATGTCTGGGTTCATATTATTTGGAGCGCTCTTGCCAGCACCACGGCCGGTGTTTCCATCCAGATGCAGTGGGGCCTGGTGGCGGAAACCATCGACTACAACGAGTATATCACCGGTAAGCGCACAGAGGGTTCCATCTACGGCACCTTCAATCTGGCCCGCCGTATCGGTCAGACCATCGGCAACTCCGCCGCCGTTCTGATGCTGGGCTGGATCGGCTACGACACAGCTCTGGCTGACGCCGGCCTGTCCCAGTCCGCCAGCGTTCTGACCGGCATCAAGGTTCTGTGTGTCCTTCTTCCCGCTATCTTCATCCTGGGTTCCTGGGCTTCGTTCAAGTTCATTTGGAACATTACGCCCGAAGTCAGCAAGAAGGTGGCCGAGTTCAAGGCTTCCAAGACCGCTCAGAATTAAGGAATCCTTACGCCAGTTGACCAT
>CAZUAN010000007.1:20942-29361 GCA_964618385.1 uncultured Oscillospiraceae bacterium
GTTCAAGGCTTCCAAGACCGCTCAGAATTAAGGAATCCTTACGCCAGTTGACCATTTCCGGGCGGCACGGTATTTCGCCGTGCCGCCCCTGACATTTCCATTTATCCATGAAAGGAGATTGTTATGCAGATGCGTACTCGTATTTACGGAAAGATGCTGAACAGTGAGGTTCAGGACTATCTGAAAAGAAATGACATCATTATTATCCCCGTAGGCACAACTGAAATGCACGGCGGATTCCCTCTGGACAGCGAAACTGTGATCTCGGAAGCCTATGCCCTGAAAATGGCAGAGGCCTGCGACGGCCTTGCCCTCACCGGACTGCCCTATTTTTACTCGGGCGCCACTGCCAGCGGCCGCGGCACGGTTCAGGTTTCGGTTCGCCAGGGCATCGACTACCTGGGCGCCATCGCCCGCAGCCTGCTGCGCACGGGCTTTAAGCGTCAGGTGTATATCAGCTTCCATGGCCCGGCTCATATGACAATCTGCCCCATGCTGCGGGATTTCTACGATGAGACAGGCGTTCCGATTCTGTATCTGGATCTGATGATGCAGTTCAGCAAGAACATGGACATTTTCAGCAGCGCCGGCTTTGGCGCGTTCCATGACATCACCGTGGGCGCGTATCAGATCATGGGCCGCCTGGACGATGTTCCTCTGGTCACCGGCTACGATCATCAGCAGCCCCAATCCTGCGCACAGTTTGACGACCTGTTCAGCCTGGGCTATCAAAGCGCCGCCGTGGGCTACTGCTTCGGGGAAAACAAGGACCATATGGCTACGCCGGATATTCCCGACATCGAAACCCGGAACGCCAAGGCAGCGTCCGGCGCGAAGCTTATCAGCGAGATGGTGGAGCGCATGGACATGCCCCATGTGGTGGATCAGCTGCGTAAGCTGGAGCAGTACGGCCTGGAAAATGAGCAGAAATACCCGTGGATGCCCTCTGCCTGGAACCGGAACCGGTAAGGAGATTGTATGGATTATTTTACCAAAACGCCATGCGGGGAAATACAGGGCTGCGCCGGGCGAGTCCCCGGTATCACCGCCTATAAAGGCATCCGCTACGCCACCGCCGGCCGGTGGGAATACCCGGTTCCGGTGACGGCCTGGGAGGGAGTCTACGACGCCACAGAGTATGGCAGCTGCAGCTATCAGCCCCGCGCGTTCTACAAGGAGGAGGATGTCCCGGAAAAAGCGTTCTATTACAAGGAATTTCGCAAGGGAGAAACCTATCGCTACAGCGAGGACTGCCTGTTTCTGAATGTCTTTGCTCCGGACAGCGCGAAGGAGGGGGACAAGCTTCCGGTCCTGGTCTACATCCATGGCGGCGGCTTTACCGGCGGCTGCGGGCACGAGAAGCACTTTGACTGCCCGGTATGGCCGTCCAAGGGCGTCATCGGCGTAACCATGAACTACCGTCTGGGTCCGCTTGGATTTCTGACTCTGCCGGAGCTGAAGCAGGAGGCCGGCTTCACCGGGAACTATGGCCTGTATGACCAGCTGGCGGCCATGGAGTGGGTGAAGCGAAACATCGCGGCCTTTGGCGGCGATGCGAACAACATCACCATTATGGGCCAGAGCGCCGGGGCCATGAGCGTACAGCAGCACTGCCTGAGTCCCCTGACCGACGGCCTGTTTGCCAAGGCTGTCATGTCCAGCGGCGGCGGCGTCAGCAGGATTATGGCCGCGTCCCTGCCGGAGAAAAGCTATGATTTCTGGCATGCCGTCATGAAGCACTCCGGCTGTGACAGTCTGGATGAGTTCCGGGAGCTGCCGGTGGAAACGCTGTTTGCCACCTGGCAGAACCTGAAAAAAACCATGAAAGGCGGAAACTGCGCCCCCTGTCTGGACGGCCGTCTTGTGGTCGGCACCGGCACGGAGCTGCTGGCGGCTAACAGGCAGAAGCAGATTCCGTACATGGCCGGTTCCAACAGCGAGGATATTATTCCGCCCATCATCTACCGGATGGCCAAGAGCTGGTGCGCGGCCCAGCAGAGCAGGGGATATACCTGGTTCTTCGACCGCCGCCTACCCGGTGACGACTGCGGGGCCTGGCACAGCAGCGACCTGTGGTATTGGTTTGGCACGCTGCCAAACTGCTGGAGGCCCATGACCCAGAAGGACTACGACCTGAGCAATCAGATGACGGACTATCTGACCAACTTCTGCAAATACGGTGACCCCAACGGGGCGGGCCTGACCGCGTGGCTGCCCATGACCAAGAGCCAGGGCAAGGCACTGTGTTTGGGAGAGGCCGACACCCATATGGGCGCGCCGAATATGCTGAAGCTGACCAAGACCATGCTCACCAACAAGGCTGTGGGCGAATAGAGAGCAGCCGGGGCGGGGAAACCTGCCCCGGTTTTGTCACATCCGCGCCTTCCGGCATAGAATGGCAGGGAGGTGAGAGCATGGAATATCCCAGGGGAAAACTGACCGCTTGACACCCCGGGATGCTGCGGGGCGGTCAGCTTTCATTCCCAACCGGCGGGAAGAAACGCGGGTAGAAAAATCGGCTGCGGCGTCATCCGAAGCGAATTGTGCGGGAAAAAATAGGCGCAAACCCGGGAAAAGGATTGACAGCGGGGGATACAGGTGCTATACTTTGCGTAGAAATTGAAGACTGTGGATCGATAGAGGCGCGGTGCGCATGAGTACCCCTGCCATGACGGAACGGGATTCCGGCAGGGGGGAAGGGCAAACCGCCGAAGTATCAGAAGCTGCCCGGGCTTCCGATGCTGGGCCGTCGAAGAATATTCGCCGGACTGTCACTTTTCGTGGAGCGCTATCATTCTGCGTGTATGAGGCTTTTGCTGGCTGCCGTGAATGTTGGATTCTCTCCAGGATTCGCGGTTTTCTTTTTCCGAAAACCATTTTCACTGCGGAAAAAGAAAGGAAGCATCATCATGAGAAAAACAGTTCAAATCCTGGCTCTGCTGCTGACAGCCGCCGTTTTGCTGGGCGCAATGACGCTGACAGCCTGCGCGGCAGAGTGGACAGAGGAAGACGCCGAAGTCTATCTGGACGGCTATTCCGAAAACATGTCTGCCGATGAAAATTTTGACGCCAATGTGGACGCGGCAATCCATGCGGTCAGAGAATCCGTCAGCAGCTACGCTACGGTTTTGTCGCTGCTGCCGCCGATTATTGCCATTGTGCTGGCGCTGCTGACCAAGGAGGTCTACTCGTCCTTGTTTGTGGGCATTCTGTCCGGCGCACTGTTATATGCCAACTGGAATCTGTGGGACATGGTCACAGGCACGTTTGGAACCATGATTTCCGTGATCTGTGACAGCTGGAACGTGGGTATTTTGATTTTCCTTGTGCTGCTGGGGATACTGGTTTCCCTGATCAACAAGGCAGGCGGCTCCGCCGCCTATGGCCGCTGGGCCGGCAAACGCATCAAAACCAGAAAAGGCGCGCTGCTGTCCACCTTCGTGCTGGGGATTCTGATTTTCATCGACGATTATTTCAACTGCCTGACGGTGGGTTCTGTTATGCGCCCGGTTACAGACAAATATAAAATATCCCGGGAAAAGCTTGCGTTTCTGATTGACGCCACCGCCGCGCCCGTTTGTATCATCGCGCCTATTTCCTCCTGGGCTGCCGCTGTTTCCAGTGTCGCGCCGGAGGGGGAGGGACTGAATCTGTTCTTAAAATCCATTCCCTATAATCTGTACGCCCTGCTTTGCCTGTTTTCCGTGGTGTTTATGACGGTTCTGGGCCTGGACTATGGCAAGATGCGGGACGCGGAGCAGAATGCGTCCTGCGGCCAGGGAGTCCCGGTAGAGGAGAATACGCCGGACGGGGAAAGCGGCAAGGGGACGGTGCTGGATCTGGTGCTGCCTGTTTGCGTGCTGATTGTTTCGTGCGTGATCACCATGATTTACACCGGCGGTTTCTTTGACCCGCAAAGCGGCGCTTACGGGAATCTGATCGAGGCATTCAGCGGATCGGACGCGTCGGTCGGTCTGGTGCTGGGCGCCTTTATCACGCTGGTATTCACCCTTGTGCTGTACCTGCCCCGTAAGGTTCTGACATTCAAGCACTTTGCGGACTCCTTCACCGACGGATTTAAGGCCATGGTTCCCGCGATCCTGATTCTGGTTTTCGCCTGGACGCTGTCCGCCGTCACCAATCAGCTGGGAGCCAAGGTATTCGTTGCCGAGCTGGTTCGCGGCGCGGCCGGCGGTCTGGCCAATTTCCTGCCTGCCATCGTCTTTGCCATCGGCCTGGGCCTGGCCTTTTCCACGGGTACATCCTGGGGGACCTTCGGCGTCCTGCTGCCCATTGTGTGCGCCGTATTCCCCAGCGGTGAGTTGATGGTCATCTCCGTGTCTGCCTGCCTGGCCGGGGCTGTCTGCGGTGATCATTGCTCCCCCATTTCCGACACCACCATTATGGCGTCTGCCGGCGCAGACTGCGACCATATCGCCCATGTCAGCACCCAGCTGCCCTATGTGCTGACGGTAGCGGCCGTGTCCTTTGTGGGATATGGGATTGCGGGCTTTGTTCAGAACATCTGGATCGTCCTGCCTGTGAGCCTTTGCCTGATGGCCGCTGTTCTGCTGGGTATCCGCGCCCTGCAGGGAAAACAGACCGCGTAGGCGCAATTATCTGCAAATGAGGACTTCCTATGCAAGGGAGTCCTTCTTTTCTGGGAAGGGAAATGCCGAAATATGGGGAAAAAGTGACAGCAACCCAATTTTTATAGTTGTAAATTTCTCAAAAATGTTGTATAATGCCATAGGTTGTATCCACATCATTCTGCGGGGGATTTGACATGTATGTTTAAAAGCAGAAAAATTGCCCAATATCTGACGCCGGGCTGCCATATCCATCTGGTCGGCATTGGCGGCGTTTCCATGCGGCCTCTGGGCCTGGTGCTCAAAGGCATGGGCATGGAGGTGACAGGCTCTGATATGAGCGCTTCCGTTTCGACCCAGGAGTTGGAGGCAAACGGAATTTCTGTTGCCATTGGCCACCGTGCGGAGAATATTGCGGGAGCGGATTGTATTATTCGCACCGCTGCCGCACACAATGATAATCCGGAGATTGCGGCTGCCCGCGCCGCCGGGATTCCCATTTTCGAGCGGGCCCAGGCCTGGGGCGAAATCATGAAATCCTATAAAAATGCCGTCTGCATTTCCGGTACGCATGGAAAAACCACCACGACGTCCATGGTGACGCATATTCTCATGGAAGCCAACCTGGATCCCACGGTTATGATCGGAGGGTATCTGCCTCTGCTGCACGCGGGCCACCGGGTCGGCCACGGCGATACCATCGTGCTGGAAAGCTGCGAATACTGCGATTCCTTTCTGAATTTCTTTCCCACATTGGCGGTGGTGCTGAATGTTGAAGCAGATCATCTGGATTATTTTAAAGATCTGGCGGATATTCAGAAATCCTTCCATAAATTTGCTTCTCTGGCAACCTTTGGGGTGGTTGCCAACGGTGACGACCCCCACACGGTGCAGGCAATGGAGGGCATCGACTATGTCTCCTTCGGCTTCCAAGAAACCAATCGCATTCATGCTGTCAATATGCACCCGGACTGGAGGCATTTTGACGTGGTCTGCGACGGCGAGTTTTACTGTCACCTGGATATGGGGGTACTGGGCAAGCACAATGCCCTCAATGCTCTGGCGGCAGCGGCTGCGGCGTGGATGATGGGAATCCCCGGCGAGGCGGTATCCCATGGCCTGGAATCCTTCCACGGCGCGGGACGCCGCCTGGAATTCAAGGGGAAATATCATGGAGCGGATGTTTACGATGACTACGCGCACCATCCCGACGAGGTGGAGGCGACGCTGGAAGCGGTTCGTTCCATGGGCAATAGCCGGATTGTACTGGCTTTCCAGCCCCATACCTACACCCGTACCAAGGCGCTGTTTGACGATTTTGTCCGGGTGCTGAAAAAGCCTGACGTGCTGGTGCTGGCGGAAATTTATGCCGCCCGGGAACGGAACACCATTGGGATATCCTCTGCGGATCTTGCCGCCCAGATTCCCGGCGCCGTTTACTGCGAGACGCTGCCCGAGGTTACGGCCTACCTTCGTGAGCATATCCGAGAGGGGGATATGGTCATCACCATGGGAGCCGGCGATATTTTCCGGGCCGGCGAGGCGCTGCTGAATGAATAATACGGATATTCCATAAAAATGGGAAATCCAAAGGATGGAACCTTTTTATAGGAAGATCCTATAAGACGAATTTTTTGTATTTTCTATCCCGAAAATACAAAAAAAGACAGCACCGTTAGGCGCTGTCTTCTGGATAAAAGGAAACATTTTCATAAAAGAAACAGTATAAAAAATGCGCCGGTTTGTCCCGGCACATTTTATGGCTTATTCCTCCAGAACCAGATGCTGGACGCCTGACAGCTCAAATTCCGACATATAGCGATCCATCCGGCCCACAATTTCGTCGTAGTTCTCCTCTGTGATCTCCGGATAATCCATATCCCGGCGGGAAAGCTCCTCCGCCAGAATTTCGTAAAAGACGTTGTCCTCATAGCAGGCGATGGCCTCGTGAATGCCGCCCTCGGTATAGGCCCGGGAGGGGATAACAGTGCCGTTCCACTGCTCTGAAAGGGCAGGGGATAGGGCAAAGATTTTGCTTTCCAGGTCGTCATAGTCCTGGAAACGGTCATCTCCCCGTGTGGAATTAAGAACCCAGTTCCCGATATAAACCAGATCCAGAAGGCGGCGGAATTCTTTGGCAGTCAGATCGATTTGCATAGATACCCTCTCCTTATATTACAGGAACGATTTTTACTATTATAGCATCAAAGTTTTGGATTTCCAGATGGAAATTGTAAAATATAATCATAATTTTTGAACTTTCAAAAAATGAGGCGATGATGTGAAAAAACTCAGTGTTTGTGTTCTGTTCGGCGGCGTCAGCCCGGAGCATGAGGTATCTCTGCGCTCTGCAGAATCGGTGCTGAACAACCTTGACCACAGCAAGTATAATGTTTTCCCTGTGGGAATTACCAAGAAGGGAGACTGGATTCTCTATCAGGGCGGGGATTATTCCAAGCTGCCCACCGGCGAATGGGAGCGCTGCCCACAGAACCGCCGAGCGGCCATTTCCCCAATCCGGGGACAGGGTTTGCTAAGCTTTGAGGGAGACTGCGTGGTTCGCGAACGCATCGACGTGGTATTCCCGGTACTCCATGGAGAAAACGGGGAGGATGGCGCTATGCAGGGCCTGCTGCAAATGGCGGGCATTCCCTATGTGGGCTCGCATGTTGCGGCCTCCGCCGCCGCTATGGATAAGACGCTGACCAAGCTGATTGTGGATCATGTGGGGGTGCCCCAGGCGGCATGGCGGCTGGTGCGCCGCGACGAGCTGGATAACCGGATGGAGAGCGTCCTGGACAGACTGGAGCTGCAGTTCCGCTACCCTATGTTTGTTAAACCGGCCGGAACCGGTTCCTCCGTGGGCGTTTCCAAGGCCGGAAACCGGGAAGCGCTCCGCGCCGCGCTGCTGACGGCGGCAAGGTTTGACGAAAAGATTCTGGTGGAGGAGTTTATCCATGGCCGGGAGATTGAGGTGGCGGTTATGGGCAACCGGAATCCGGTGGCCTCCGTCTGCGGCGAAATCGACTCCGGTGCGGAATTCTACGACTACGACGCCAAATATCTGACGAACACCTCCACCGCCTATATCCCCGCCCGGATTCCGGCGGATGTGGAGGAGACTGTCCGGGAAACGGCGGTAAAGGTGTACAGCGCCATGGGATGCCGGGGATTGAGCCGGGTGGATTTCTTTGTAACCTACCGGGAAAACCAGGTTGTTTTCAATGAAATCAACACTCTGCCGGGGTTCACCTCAATTTCCATGTACCCGAAGCTGTTCGCGGCCAGCGGCATCCCCTATTCTCAGCTGATTGATGAACTGCTCCGGCTGGCGATGGAGGCATGCGGATGAAGCGGGCGGTTCTGCTATCCATCCGGGGCTGCCAGCGTTATGCGGAGCAGAAGCCGGAGGTCATTGAGCTGGTAACAGATGGAACGATGGAGTTTCGGGAGGACGGCTGGGACATCACCTATGAGGAAAGTGAGCTGACGGGCCTGCAGGGGGTTGTCACCACGTTCCGGGTGGAGCCGGGCAAGGTGATCCTGACCCGCAAGGGCACGCTGAATTCCCAGATGATCTTCCAGGAGGGCGTATCTTACGATTCGCTGTACCAGATGGAATTTGGCGCACTGATGCTCACAATTGAGGCGACCCGTGTGTTTTATGACATTGTACCCGACGGCGGCGTGGTGGATCTTGTGTATCGCATCGAAATCGAGAATGCCGAAGCCGGCGTAATCGATTATCACCTGGATATCCGGGCAAAATAAGCGGAAAAGAAAGCAGGAAATCTCCGTTGGATTTCCTGCTTTCTTTTCTCTTGTCCGGC
>CAZUAN010000008.1:0-3631 GCA_964618385.1 uncultured Oscillospiraceae bacterium
AGGCGGTTCCTTCTTTATAAAACCAAACGGTTTTATAAAGAATCAGTATTAGAAAGCTTTTTTTGATAAAGAAACAGCCATGAGAGGTTATTTGTAAAAAAAGCCGCCGCGAACGGTACACCGTCCGCAGCGACGTGGCGGAGATGGAGGGATTTGAACCCCCGCACGCCTTGCGGCGCCTAGCGGATTTCGAATCCGCACCCTTCAGCCACTTGGGTACATCTCCAAATGCTTTGCTATTATATCAGCGAAAGGAAGAAAAATCAAGCCTTTTCTCCCGGGTTCACCGGATTTTCACGGTTTGCCGGTCATTGTTTTCGCCATGAAGCATTTCCGCGCATAGAATTTGTCTGCTGTCCGTGTTTCGCAAGGGGATGCCTTTGCGCACCGGCTGCTTTTTCAGGGCGTAGCCAACGCATATTCAACCGGTATGGACATTTCTCGACATTTGTGGTATTCTATATCCGTGGAAACCACAAATCAGAAAAATGAAGGATCAGCCTTATGAAACAGAAAAAAGACAATACGGCATGGCGTTTCTTTGCCGCCGTTCTGAGCCTGATTATGCTGCTGGGCCTGTTTACGGGCTGCGGCGGCCCTGCCCGTGTTACCCGGGAGACGGAGGAAACCACCTACGGCATCGACGTGGCCAAATACCAGGGCACCATTGACTGGGGACAGGTGGCCCAGGCCGGCATTGATTTTGCCATGGTTCGCTTGGGCTATCGGTCCGCGTCCGACGGCTCCATTGTGGAGGACAGCAATGCCCGCTACAATCTGCAGGAGGGCAGCAAGGCGGGAATCCCGCTGGGGGTTTATTTCTTTTCCACTGCCGTTTCTCAGGAGGAGGCTGTGGAGGAGGCCAACTGGGTGGCGGAGTTGATTGCGAAATATCCGATTACATACCCTGTGGTCTACGACTGTGAAGGCTTCACGGACCCGGATAACCGTCAGTATGGCATGACAGTGGAGCAGCGGACGGATGCGGCGCTGGCATTTCTGGAAACCATGGAGAAGCTGGGCTACGAGGGAATGTTCTATGCCTCCAAATATGAGCTGGAGCAGCAATGGGAAACCTCCCGCATAGAAGAAAGCTACAAAGTCTGGGTGGCCCAGTATCCCGATCTGCCCTACCCGGAGACCGCCCGGTCCAGCTATACCGGAACACACCACATGTGGCAGTATACCAAGGAAGGTAACGTGGCGGGGATTTCCCAGAGCGTTGACCTGAATGTGGCGTATTTCGGATATGACGGGATCGAACCGGCAAAGGATTCGGCTGCCCCGGAGGAGGTCGGACCCGACGTGGAGGCGCTGCTGAATTTCACCCAGACCGATGAACAGGTGACGGCCAAGGTGGAAACGAACCTGCGCAGCATCCCCAGTCAGGACGAGGACAGCGAGGTGCTGTATACCCTGAAAAACGGAGAAGTGGCCCGGCGGGTTGCCGTCAGCGACAGCGGCTGGTCAAAGGTGGTTTTTGAGGGGAATACCTATTATGCCGTGTCCAGCTATCTGACCACGGATTTGGATTCCGATCCGGCCGGCGGTGGGGGGACGGATGACGATGGCATCCAAACCCAATTCACCGCAGTTTATCAGCTTGTCACTGCCAAGGATGTGGTCAACCTGAGAACGCTGCCCAGTGTGGAACGGGAGGACGTGGAGATCCTCACCCAGCTGAAAAACGGCGATGTGGCTGTTTGTGTCGGTGTCAGCGATAACGGCTGGTCGAAGCTGCTCTATAACGGGGAAACCTGCTATGCTGTCACCAGTTACCTGATTGCCGCAGACGGGGACGAGGAGGACACGGGGGAGGAGGAAAGCATCCGCACGCAGTTTGAGGAAGTGAATGAGTTGGTTACAGCCAAGGTGGAGGTCAATCTGCGCTCATTGCCCAGCGTAGAGAATCCCGACTGCGTGGTGGTGGCCACAATTCAGAATGGCGAGATCGTGACCCGGACAGGCATCAATCAGGACTTGGGCTGGTCCCGGGTGGAGTACAACGGCCAGACACTGTACTGCATCAGCAGCTATCTGACGGAGGCGGAATGAGCGCTGAAGAAAATAAATATTTTTTTATTGATATAGATTGACAAAGCGGTTCGAAACCATTATGATAGAACCAGCAATGAAACGGGATGCTGCTGACAGCATCTATCTAAATAAAGCTGAATATTACTGTCCAAGTGCTTTTTGCACGGCGCAAAAAGGTAAAAGGGAATCGGGTGTAAGTCCCGAACGATCCGGTCACTGTAAACGGTTATTTCGGATGCACGGGCCATTGCCGAAAGGCGAGAAGGCGCAGACGAAGCAATTCCGTAAGTCAGGAAACCTGCTTGGATGGAACGATAAGTATCTTCCGAAGAAAGTAGCTTGTCTGAAAGCCTGCAGTGACTGGGCGCTGCTTTGCGGTCGGTATTTCTGCTCCGGTTTGGGATGGGCCATTTTCTGTTCAGATACGGAAAATGGCTTTATTTTTACGGATTCATTGACTATCCATACGAAAGGTAAGAAGTAACATGAAACAGCGTAAAATCCTATCCCTTTGCCTGGCCTTTGCCATGCTGCTGAGCCTGCTGGCCGGCTGCTCCAGCGGCAGTACCGCGGAAACAACCAATGCTCCCACGACGGATGCCGCTTCTGCGGAGACTACCACGGAAGCTGCCGATCAGACATCCGCCGAAGCCGGTCATTATCCCGTGACCATTACCACCTATAACTACGCAAAGGAACCGGTTGAAGTCACCTTTGACAGCTGCCCGCAGAGGGTTATCTGTACCAATCAGAGCCAGACGGAGCTGATGCTGTACTTCGGTCTGGACGAGTACATTGTGGGTGTCGCTTATCTGGATGGGGCAATCCGGGAGGATCTGCAGGCTCAGTACGATGCGTTGGTTGCCGCCGGTAAGGAGCTGACTGTGAAGGGCTACCCCTCCAAGGAGGTTGTTTTGGCGCTGGAGCCGGACTTTATTTTTGGCTGGAGAAGCGCCTTTGCGGATGATGCGCTGGGTGACGTTTCCGAATGGGCTGCCATGGACGTGGGTACCATGATTCTGCGCTGCTCCAATAACACTGTTGACGAGCGGAACCTGGACGCTGTCCTGGCGGATATCGCCGATATCGGCGCGATTTTCGACATCGAGGATCAGACAGACGCGTATATCGCGGAAGCCAAGACTTTGATTGAGGAGGTAAACGCCAAGGTTGCCACGCTGGAGGAGCCGCTGACTGCCATCGTCATAGAGCCTATGGGAGAAGGCAGCTGGTACTGCTGGGGTTCCAACACCCTGACCGGTTCTCTGGCTGTCTCTGCCGGCGCGGTCTATGCTTGCCCTGATGGCGGGACATTGTCCGTTGAGGACCTGGTTAACCTGAATCCGGATGTCATCATTGTGGACTACATGGAGGAAGAGGGTGTCTCCACCGCCGAGTGCGAGGCAAACGCCATCGAAACCGTTACCTCTGTCGCTGCCTTGGCAGAGCTTACTGCTGTGGCAAATAACAGGATCATGGCGGTAAACCTGACGGATGTGTATGGCGGCGGTATCCGCATGGTTCCTTCTGTTGAGGCCATGTTCGATTTCCTGTACGCAGACTAGGCCTAATCCCATCATGGGATTCCCGCAGA
>CAZUAN010000008.1:3731-28160 GCA_964618385.1 uncultured Oscillospiraceae bacterium
TGTTCGATTTCCTGTACGCAGACTAGGCCTAATCCCATCATGGGATTCCCGCAGACGTAATACTATATTATATGATCTAAAAATGTTCCATTCTTCAAATGAAGCATTAAATGAAGCATTTTTATGAAATATCCGTATAGGTTTCGTTCCCAAGCCCTGGCAGTCCGGCAGCGCTTGCGCCGGACTGCCGCTTTCCATGATAAAGAAGGAAGGTTTTCAGATGAATCAGCACCTTCACCGAAGACATGTGCTGCTAAGTATAGCCATTGTGGTTTTTTTCATTCTGTTTATCCTGTCAATTTTGCTGTCTGTCACCATTGGGGCCGTAAAAATTTCTCTGGAGGATGTTTACCGCATCGTTCTGTACCAATCCACCCATTTTCAAATTGGAACGCTGGAAACCGGAATCCAGATCGGCGATTTGGACTTTCTTTCAAAAGGAACGGTTTATGAAATTGTGTGGAATGTTCGAATGCCCCGGGTGATTATGGGGGCTGTGATTGGCGTGCTGCTGGCCATGTGCGGCGTTGTCATGCAGGCAACCGTGCAGAATCCGCTGGCGGACCCTTATATTCTGGGCATTTCCTCCGGCGCTTCTCTGGGCGCGACCTTCAGCATCATGATCGGTGCATCATCTGTGTTTACGGGGGTGCTGGCGACGATGGGAATCGCGTTCTGGGCGTTTGCCGGGGCCTTGGGAGCCATGAGCCTGGTGATTCTTCTGGCCAACATAGGAGGCGGACGTATTACATCGGCAAAGCTTGTGCTGGCGGGCAGCGTGGTAGGCAGCCTGTGCAGTTCCTTTACCAATATGATCATTTATATCGGCAACGACGCGGAGAATATGAAAACTGTGTCCTATTGGCTGCTGGGCAGCATGACTTCCGCCCGATGGGAAAAGCTGTGGCTGCCCAGTATTTGCATGGCGTTGGGGCTGATTTATCTGCTGACCCAGACTCGAAACCTGAACACACTGCTTTTGGGGGACGAGGCTGCCATTACTCTGGGTGTTGATCTGAGCAAGCGGCGGAAAATCTATATGGTCTTGACCTCCCTGTTGTCGGCGGTTGCCGTATGCACCTGCGGCATTGTGGGCTTTGTGGGACTGATGATCCCCCATATTGTCAGGGGGTTTGTCGGATCGGATCACCGCTTTCTGCTTCCTATAGCGGCGCTGTCTGGCGGTATTTTCCTGATCTGGGCAGATGTGATCGCGCGGATCATCCTTTCCAATACCGAGATTCCCATTGGCGTCATTACCTCCGCCATTGGCGCGCCGATTTTTGTGTACATGATGGTGAAAAAATCCTATGGATTTGGAGGGCGTGACTGATGGATTTGCAGGCGAAGGATGTGGTTGTCCGTTTATCCAACCGGGACATTGTCAAAAAAGTGTCCCTTCAGGTGCGGGGAAAGCAGTTCGTCGGTCTGCTGGGTCCTAACGGCAGCGGCAAAACCACGCTGCTGAAAAGCATCTATCGGGTTCTGAAGCCTGCAGCCGGTATGATTACGCTGGACAGCACGGATATCCGAACCATGCCCCATCGGGAAACGGCAAAACGTATGGGCGTCGTGAGCCAGTTTACAAACATGAGCTTTGATTTTTCCGTGGAGGAAATCGTCCTTATGGGCCGTTCGCCCCATAAAACCGCGCTGGCAAAGGATACGGCGGAGGATTTCCGAATTGTGGAGGAAGCGCTGCGGCGGGTGGACATGCTGGATTTTCGGGATCGGAGTTTTCTGACCCTTTCCGGCGGAGAAAAACAGCGGATTCTGCTGGCCAGAACGCTGGCGCAGCAGGTAGACATGATGATTCTGGACGAACCGACCAACCATCTGGATATCAAGTACCAGATCCAGATCATGGATGTTGTGAAATCTCTGAATATCGGCGTGCTGGCGGCGCTGCATGACCTGAATCTGACGCTGATGTACTGCGATTATGTGTATGTCCTGAAGGACGGAAGCGTTGTTGCCCATGGCCAGCCGGACGGGCTGATTACACCGGAGCTGATCCGGGGTGTGTATGAGGTCGAGTGTGATGTTGTGCGGCATCCCAAAACCGGGAAGCTGAATGTTGTGTATTATTCCAGTCTGTAGTGGGGAAAAGAAAATGAAAATTGCGATTTTGAATTGCCTGCGGGCCAACGACGTCTGTGCTGCCGCCGCCTGCCTGAGCGCGTTCAACAGCAAAAGCCGGCATTTCGCGGCCTACGCGTCAGACGATGCTTTGGAGCTGGTGGCACTGGCCCGCTGCAATGGCTGCGAAGCCGGAATTGACAGCGGCTTCCGTGAAAAGCTGGATCGGATGGTTCGTGAAGGTGCGCAGGTGTGTCATTTGGGCGTTTGCACAGTGCGCCGCGATACCGGACAGGAATGCCCCGTCATTCACGAAGCGGCGGCTTATCTGGAGGGGAAGGGCATTGCCGTTGTCCGGGGTACCCATTAGCGTTCCGGACGTCTGCTGTGTGGAGCATCGAATCAGAAAGCCGGATTTTGTGATAAAGAAACAGAATCGGGCGGTCTGCTCGGATCATACAGAGAGCAAAGGGACTGATTCTGATTCTTTATAAAACCGTTCGGTTTTATAAAGAAGGAACTGCCTAATGGCGCTTCCCTTTTGCGGCGAACCGCCGCAAAAGCCGTCTCATACAGTTCTTAACGCACCTGCGGTGCTTTAAAAAGGTTTTTAACCTTTTTAATAAGAACTAGTATGAAACATGAAACAAAGAAATCCCTTGGAAGGCCTTGCTTGAGAAAGACCTTCCAAGGGATTTTATCCGCTTTCGGGGAAAAAGCGTTTTTTGAAGGTGACCGGAAAATAGGATCAGCTGGAGCTGAGGACTAAATCCTTACGGATATATTTGAAATTGCCCTCTGTGACGGACACGGCTTCCACGGTTTCGTTGTACCATGTGCTGAGATCCGCGGAGCGCAGTTCATTGCGGATGAGATAATCCCGGTAGGTATAGTCGGTATCGCCAACGTAGTACATGACATGGTAGCCATACTCCGTTTCAATGATGCCGGTATCTCCGGCCTTGTGATCATCCAAAGCCCAGTTCAGGAAGTTTTCGACATAGTTGGAGCCGGGATAGATGTCCTCGTACAGACCGCCGGTGGTGCCGTCACCGTCGTCGGATACGGTGTTGGCCAGCTCTGCGAAGGATTCCTCTGTGGCTTCGCCGGCTTTCCACTGAGCCAGAATCTCCTCTGCGGAGGTTTTGGCGGCTTCCTTCTCCTCGTCGGAATAGGTGGTGTTGCCGTCGTCATCGGTGGTGCCACCCTCAAACGAAACAAGAATATGGCGGACGTTGGACAGATGGAAGGTGTTGTCGTTGGTGCTGATATAGTACACAACGTAGTAGCCGTTTACCGTGACCGTATCGTTGCCGTCCTCGTCGGTGGAGGTGGTGGTATAGGCAAAGTATGCCTTGTCGCCTTCCTGACGGCTTTCATCGGCAATCCAATCCGCATAATATTTGCTGACGGAGCTGTACAGGGTATCCGTATAGGAGGTGCTGGAAGCGCTGGAATCCGCGTTGAAGGGCAGGGCGGCAATGGCGGCATCCAGATCCTCTACGGAGGTGATCTCATCGCCGGTCAGCGCTATGGCCGCTTCCTCGGCAGCGGCAACGGATGCGGCCTTTTCTTCGTCAGAATAGGTGGTGCTGCCGTCCTCGCCGGTGGTGCCGCCCTCCAGGAATTTGGAGGTGGCCATATAATACGCGTGATAGGTGAAAGAGGAATATGCGCTGTAATTGTCCGCGTCAACGGCCCTCAGATCGGCTTCCTCATAGGTCAGGGAATCGGAATAATAGGAGTAATAGGCTTCCGCCAGAGAGGACAGCTTGCAGTATTCCAGATATCCCGCCTCCGTGGCGCCGTTTCCGTATATGGCTTTCAGGTAGGAGGTCGTGTCGGAATAGCCATACAGAAGGGCATAGGTGCTGATGGAGGAGATGCTGGTTTCGATGCTGGTGAGTTCGTCCTCAGACAGGGCGTAGCCCGCCGCGTCAGCGGCATCCGCAATGGCATAGATCGTCTGCGCATTCTCCTCGGCCACTTCCAGGAAGTAGTCTGCCCAGGTTGAGCCGGAGGATTCCTCATAAACCTGCTCATTCAGGGGCGCAGTGGTGTCCAGGCCGAAAGCGGCTGCATAGCTGCCATAGGAGGAGTAGAAATTATTTATGGCGTCAATGTAGAAATAGCTCAGCTCGGCGTTGCTGATTTTATGATCGCCGACAGTCAGCGCGGTGGTGTTCTTTTCGCGAATGCCGCTGTTGGCAACGACCCGGCTGATGCCGACCCAGACAGCGATCACCAGCAGCAGCGCCATGACGACGACAAAAGCGGTGGTGTAAAGACTCGTTTTTCTGGCTTCTTTTTGAGCGGTCTTCTGCTTTTCGGTCAGCTTAACAGCGTCCTGCTCTTTGCGAAGCTTTTTCTTGCTGGATGCACTCATGTGATCATATCCTCTCATTTGTCCTTGTGGTGGTCTGTGCAAAAATCCATAGACTAAGGTATTATAACCGATTTCCAAAGCGGTTGCAAGGGGAAATCCGCCAAAGAACCGGGAAAATCGAGAAAATTTACAGAAACGTAACGCCGAGAAGACCAAAATATGAGCCGAAAACTGGAGCCCGCGGTCTGATAGACAGAGTCTGGCCGCGCCCGGAAGAAAGAAAAAAACATGGGGAGCGTTTCGCTCCCCATGCACCCCGCTTTAGCCGTACCGCATCCAATTATGACCTGCACGAAAAGGCAGGTGGGATGCCGCTCCCGACCATTACTGCTCCCAGCATCCACCCCACGTCAAAGCGGGGGCGGGAGGTCTGCAAACAGGCAGGGAAATCTAACGTCCCAATTCAAAAATGTGGGTCCAAAAGGACACGCTACGCACCAAGCAGGAAGGTCATGCCCGTATCATTCGTCCGCTTCGTCCTCGTAAAGGGAATCCATGATCTGATCGTAGACAGCCTGCAATTCCTTCTCGTCCTCAATGGCGTACAGGATCGGCTCTCCGTCCTCCTCCACCGACTTGAGTATGCTGACCTCCAGATTCAGAGTGTCCTGACTTTCCTCCGCCGGAATCACGGCCAGATAGGAATTGCCGTTATATTCCAGTGTACTCAGAACCTCCAGCTCGTATTCGGTGCCATCCTCATCCGCGATGGTGATAAAGTCAGATCCGTATTGATCCATGTATGCAAGCCTCCGATCTGCTGTATGGATATATTCTACAGCCGAAGCCGTATAAAATCAAGAGGGAATATTGTACAGAATCCGCTTCATAAATTTATGACAAATAATCCTCCAGAAGCTGCTGAAGATCCCGGTCGTTGCGCACAATGATGCCCTCCTCCAGCGCCTGCTGATCGGCGGGAGGCAGGGAAGCGACCGGATAGGGAAATATCTGTTTCGGTTCGCTCTTACCCGCGTCAAACAGCGCGATATAGCCTTTCCAGGTGCCCAATACAACATACAAAAGCAGAATAACAGACAGCAGTTTCTCCTTTTTCATGACGGAAACGCCTCCTTTTACTGCTAGTGTTTCCCAGATTTTAATCTTTATTAATAATTTGGGGCTTTCGTTTTTGGATTGGGTATGCTATAATGATACGACTGGTGTCATGCGGCTATGACACCCGATTGAATTTGTTTTACCGGTCGGCTCTGGAAGCCGATGCTTTGGAGGGACTCCTATGGCAAATGAAAAGAAAATCAGAAGCAGGAACAAAAAGCCGCGGCAGGAATGGAATCCCCATTGGCTGCTGAAGCTGGTTTACGCGGCGCTGTCTGTGGTTTTCTCCGTTGTAAAAATCGCGGTGGCCGCGGCGGCCACGGTGCTGCTGATTGTCTTGATTTGCGGCGCGGTTTTTGTAAGCACGCTGGGAGATTACCTCCAGGATGATATTCTGACGGAAGCCGCCGACTGGTCACTGGATGACTATGTTCTGGAAGAGACGTCCTTTATTTATTATGTGGATTCCAACGGAGATATTCAGCTGCTGCAGCAGATTTACACCACTACAGACCGTCAATGGGCCTACCTGAAGGACATCCCCCAGGCACTGATCGACGCCACTGTGTCCATTGAGGATAAGCGCTTTTATGAGCATCAGGGCGTGGACTGGATTACGACAGTGAAAGCCTGCCTGAATATGTTCTTTGGCGGCGATGACCAGTTCGGCGGGTCCACCATCACCCAGCAGCTGGTGAAAAACTCCACCGGCGAAAAGAGCGTTACCGTTCAGCGGAAGGTGATGGAAATCTTCCGGGCGCAGATCTGTGAGCGGGATTACGATAAGGACGTTATCATGGAGCAGTATTTGAACCGTATCTATCTGGGCAGAGGCTGCTATGGCGTCAAAAGCGCGGCGGCGTATTATTTCGGCAAGGAGCTGCAGAGTCTGACTGTTGCCGAGTGCGCCAGCCTGATCAGCATTACCAACAACCCGTCGCTGTTTGATCCCACCTCAGAAAGCGTTTATATGTATAAGGGCGAGGAGCGGGACGGCGCGGGCCGCAACCGCTACCGCCAGCTGAATGTTCTCAGCGAAATGCACATCCAGGGCTATCTGACGGATGAGGAATATGAGGAAGCGGTTGCCCAGCCGATGGTCTTTAAGCAGGGAATTGACAATGAAGACCGCTGGACCGTGTGCGACAGCTGCGGCTATGAGGGTACCCGCAGCAACTTTATCGGAGATGGCGACACCTATTACTGCCCTATCTGCGGAAGCCCGACCGCCGTGTCCACCAGTGCGTCTCAGGAGATTTACTCCTGGTTTGTAGACGCGGTGATTCTGGATTTTGCCTCTTATTTGGCGGAGCAGGACGGCAAGGTTTGGGATGACCTTGGCCAGGAGGACCGGAACCTGTATCTGGAACGCATTCAGAAGGGCGGCTATCATATTTATACCACCCTGGATATGGACGTGCAGAAGCAGGTGGACGAAATTTATCAGAATCTGGACAATATCCCCCATACTGCCAGCGCCCAGCAGCTGCAGTCCGGCATCGTGGTGATCGACAACACCACCGGCGATGTGGTGGCGCTGTCCGGAGGCGTTGGGGAAAAGACCGACTTCCTGGGTTACAACCGGGCAACCCAGGCCAAGCTTCAGACAGGCTCCTCCATGAAGCCCATTGCCGTTTATGCCCCGGCCTTTGAATCCGGGAAGGTGACGCCTGCCACCGTCATCAAGGATATGCCCAATCTGTATCAGGACGGCACGCCATGGCCCAAGAATGACAGCCGCACCTACCAGTACACCCGAACGGTTTTTCAGGGTATTGTGTCCTCCATCAACGCGGTTTCTGTCAACACGCTGAGTCAGATCGGTGTGGAATATTCCTATAGCTTTGCAAAATACAATTTCGGGCTGAACCATCTGGTGGAGTCCTATACCGCGTCGAACGGGGAGATCAAATCCGACGTAGCTCTGTCGCCGCTGGGCCTGGGAGCGCTGACCGTAGGCGCTACGGTGCAGGAAATGACGGCGGCTTACGCGACCTTTGCCAATGACGGCACCTGGCGGGAACCCAGGCTTTACACCAAGGTCTATAACAGCAGTGGCGAGCTGGTAGTGGACAACACCCAGGATTCCCGCAAAATTCTCAGCGAGAAGACAGTCGATTATATGAATTACTGCCTGTATAACGCGGCCAACTACGGTACCGGCAGCGCGGCCATCTTCAATGGCCAGTATATTGCCGGAAAGACCGGCACCACTTCCTCCAACAAGGATCGTTGGTTCTGCGGCTATACCACCCATTATACGGCGGCGGTCTGGGTGGGCTATGACCAGCCGGAGCAGATCAGCCTGGGTACCAACCCCGCTGCCCAGCTGTGGAAAAAGGTTATGCAGCCCATTCACAGCGGACTGACGGCGGAGGGCCTGTACAACGGGAACGCGTTCCATCAGGTAAATATCTGCCTGGATTCCGGGAAGCTCGCCACGGCCGCCTGCTACAACGATGTCCGGGGAAGCCGGGTTGTCTCTGTCAATGTCTACAGCGGCGATGAGCCTGCGGAAACCTGCGATAAGCATATTCAGATGGAATATTGCGTCACGGGCGGCGGCGTGGCGACGGAGTATTGCTATCTGTCCGGTGCCGATATCAGCGCTGTGTCCCTTGTGAAGCTGACCGAGGCAGAGGTGGCGGAAATTCAGGCTGCCAGAGGCGCCGGCCTGTTGGATCTTTACACCACGGACAATTATGTCTATTACCTGGGAGATGGCGGCTGGCATGGCTTCAGCGGAACAGCCAACAGCGGCGTGGATGCACCCTATCTGATGTGTCCTCTGCACGATGCCAATACCTGGCTGGAATCTGACTATGGACAGGAAGAGGACGATTCCCACGCAGACAGCTGGGACGGCTATTATGACGAATCCTGGGGTGACGGCTGATTGCCGCCGCTGCGGAAAGAAGAAGGAGATACCCATGCTATGGATTTCTGAGGACTGGAAGGATTATGAGGTTCTGGACGCTTCCGGCGGCGAACGGCTGGAACGCTGGGGAAGCTATATCCTGGTGCGCCCGGATCCGCAGGTGATCTGGAACACGCCCCGCGCTGCGCCGCAGTGGAAGCATTATGATGCCCGGTATGTCCGCTCCAGCACCGGCGGCGGCCGCTGGACGGATCACAACCTCCCCGAGCGCTGGCAGATCCGGTATAAGGACTATTTGACCTTTCATGTCAAGCCGATGAACTTCAAGCATACCGGTGTCTTCCCTGAACAGGCGGCCAACTGGGACTATATCCGGGAAACAGTGTCCTGCGCCGGCCGGCCGATTCGGGTGCTGAATCTGTTCGCCTATTCCGGCGGTGCCACCCTTGCCGCCGCCGCCGGCGGCGCGGAGGTATTCCATGTGGACGCCTCCAAGGGGATGGTGGCCTGGGCCAAGGAAAATGCGGCGGCTTCCGGCCTGTCCGACGCGCCGATCCACTGGATGGTGGATGATTGCACCAAGTTTCTCCAGCGGGAGATTCGCCGGGGCCGGCGCTATGACGGGATTATCATGGATCCGCCCAGCTATGGGCGGGGGCCGGGCGGCGAGGTCTGGAAGATGGAAACCAGTTTTTATCCGTTTCTTCTGGAGGCGGTGAAGGTGCTGTCTGACAACCCGCTGTTTGTGATCATCAATTCGTATACCACCGGCCTTGCGCCTTCGGCTGTTTCCTATGTCTCCGACTCCGTTTTCTGCAGACAGTACGGAGGGAAAACCACAGCGGGGGAGCTTGGCCTGGTGGTCAAGGCGTCCGGCCTGGTGCTGCCCTGCGGCGCTTCCGGCCGATGGACGCCGTAAGGAGGAAGAAACGTTGCGTGATCTTATTTCTGCAGAGCATTTGGCATACACCTATCCGGGAACTGAGGATACGCCTGGTGTCACTGTATTTGAGGATATGAACCTGACGGTGCAGGAGGGAAGCTTCGTCGCCATTTTGGGTACCAATGGCAGCGGAAAATCCACACTGGCAAAGCATTTTAATTCCATTCTGCTGCCCAGCGGCGGCCGGGTGCTGGTAAACGGGATCGACACAGCCAATGAGGAGCGGATTATGGCAGTCCGACGCTGCGTGGGCATGGTGTTTCAAAACCCGGATAACCAGATTATAGCCAACGTCGTGGAGGAGGATGTGGCCTTTGGCCCGGAGAATCTGGGCGTGGCGAGTCCTGAAATTCGCCGCCGCGTGGATCAGGCGCTGAAGCAGGTCGGGATGTACGAATACCGGGAACATGCACCCCATCTTCTGTCCGGCGGACAGAAGCAGAGGATTGCCATCGCAGGCGTCATTGCCATGGAGCCGAAATGCATCGTGCTGGACGAGCCGACTGCAATGCTGGACCCCAGAGGCCGCCGAGAGGTTATGGAAACCATTGGACGGCTGAACCGGGAGAAGGGCATCACCGTTGTGCTCATTACCCATCACATGGACGAGGCGGCCCTGTGCCAGCGGGTAATTGTCCTCCACGAGGGGAAGGTGGCCGCAGACGGTACACCCCGGCAGGTTTTTGCCCAGGTGGAGATGCTGCACAGCATAGGCCTTGCCGCGCCTGAAGCGGTGGAGCTTTGCTGGGAGCTGAACAAACAGGGCTTCCGTCTGCCTCTGGATAAGCTTGACCCAATTGAATGCGCGCAGGCACTTTACGATGCGGTAAGGGCCTGACCCGCCGGGAGGAATTTCATTGGAACCTATTCTTGAGACAAAGAATCTGAATTATATATACAGTGCCGGCACACCCTTTGAACACAAGGCACTGGATGACATTTCGTTTCGCGTATACAGGGGAGAGTTCATCGGCATCATCGGACACACCGGTTCCGGCAAGTCCACGCTGATGCAGCAGCTTAACGGCCTGCTGAAGCCCGCCTCCGGCACGGTTTTTCTGGATGGACAGGATATCTGGTCGGATAAAAAGCTGACCCGGCAGGCCCGGTTCCGGGTGGGCCTGGTATTTCAGTACCCGGAATACCAGCTCTTTGAGGAAACGGTCTACAAGGATATTGCCTTCGGGCCGAAGAATATGGGGCTGACAGAGCGGGAGATCGACCGCCGCGTCCGGGAGGCTGCCGGCTTTGCGGGCCTGACCCAGGCCCAGCTGGAGGCGTCGCCGTTTGATCTTTCCGGCGGCCAGAAACGCCGCGCGGCTATCGCGGGTGTCATTGCCATGGAGCCGGAGGTGCTGATTCTGGACGAGCCTACCGCCGGATTGGATCCCGTTGGCAGGGCCGGGATTCTGGATAATATCGAGTCCTACCGCAGGGCGAAGAACGCCACGATTATGATGGTTTCCCACTCCATGGAGGATGTGGCCCGGCTTACGGACCGGCTGCTGGTGCTGAACGGCTCCAGGCTTGCCATGGACGGAACCCCTGCGGAGATTTTTGCCCGTGCCGGAGAACTGGAGGACATGGGCCTGAGCATTCCCCAGGTAACCCAGATATTCCTGCGTTTGCGGGAGCTGGGCCTGGATGTGGAGCCTGTATATACCATTGATCAGGCGGTGGCGGCGCTGAAGCGTCTGAGGGGAGGTACCGGGAATGCTTAAAGACATTACGCTGGGCCAGTATTTCCCAGGTAATTCCGTGATCCACCGGCTGGATCCGAGGACCAAGCTGATTATGCTGGTCGTTTACATTGTGGCGCTGTTTATGGCCCAGAGCTGGGTCGGCTACGGGCTGATGTTTGTTTTTCTGGCTTCGGTGATCGGAATTTCCACCATTCCCCTGAAATCCATCCTCCGGGGAATGAAGCCGCTGGTCATGATTCTGGTGTTTACGGGTGTTTTAAACCTGTTTTTTACTCAGGAGGGAACCGTCCTGGTGAAGTTTGGGTTTATTACCCTTACCACAGGCGGGATTTCCCGGGCGGCGATGATGATCGCGCGGATTCTGATGCTGATTACCTGCACCTTTCTGCTGACCTATACC
Source organism: uncultured Oscillospiraceae bacterium (assembly GCA_964618385.1). Classification (GTDB taxonomy): domain Bacteria; phylum Bacillota; class Clostridia; order Oscillospirales; family Oscillospiraceae; genus Faecousia. Next base: position 15,180 of record CAZUAN010000008.1, read on the forward strand.
ACCTCACCGATTACCTTGACAGACGGACTGGAAGCATTGATGAATCCGCTGAAGAAGGTCAGAGTCCCGGTTCATGAGCTGTCCATGATGATGTGCATTGCCCTGCGGTTTATCCCGACCCTGATTGAGGAGACGGACAAAATCATGTCCGCCCAGAAAGCACGGGGCGCGGATTTCGAAACGGGATCCCTGATGGATCGGGCCAAAGCGCTGATTCCCATTTTGGTTCCCCTGTTTATCAGTGCGTTCCGCCGGGCGGACGAGCTGGCCACCGCCATGGAGTGCCGCTGCTATCAGGGCGGAGAAGGCAGGACCAAAATGAAGCAGCTGCACTATCACCGGATTGATTTTGCCGCATTTGGAACCGGGGCCGCCCTGGTGGCGGCTGTGCTTGGCCTGAGATATTTCGGCCTGTGAGGAAAACTATGCGCAATCTTGCTCTGCAATTGACATATCTTGGTACTGCCTATCATGGTTGGCAGGTTCAGAAAAACCTGCCAACGGTTGCCCAAACGATGGAAAAGGCGGCTGCTATGGTGGTGGGACATCCGGTGCATATGACCGGCTGCGGCCGCACCGACGCGGGCGTCCATGCCAAGGTGTATGTGGCGAATTTCCGAACGAATTCCACAATTCCGGCGGAGCGTCTGCCCTATGCGCTGAATACCCATCTTCCCAGCGATATCGTCGTAACAGGGGCGTTTGAAGTCCCTGAGCGGTTTAACGCGATTGGCTCCTGTGTCCGGAAGGAATACACGTATCAGATTTACAATTCCCGGCTGAAGGACCCGTTTTACGTCAATCGCGCCTGGTTTTACCCCCGGCATCTGGATGAAAGCGTCATGCAGGCAGCGGCATCCCAGTTTGTTGGCACCCATGATTTTGCGGCGGTGAGAAGCGTGGGCACGGAGGTAAGCTCTACTGTCCGGACAGTGTACTATTATGATGTGGAGCGGCGCGGGAATATCCTCCTGCTGAGGGTATGCGCGAACGGTTTCCTGTATAATATGGCCCGGGCAATGACCGGCACAGTGGTTTACGCCGCCGAGGGGAAAATCCAGCCGCAGCAGATCGGCAGGATTCTGGCAGAAGGGAACCGCACGGCCGCCGGCCCTACGGTTCCCCCGGGGGGACTGTACATGACCAGGCTGTGGTACGATGACGGTGCCGTGAAATTCGAATGCGGAAGCGATTGGCCGGTGTAATGTTCAAAGTTTGTTCTCCCTTTTTTCCCTGCATTGTGCTATACTGCAGCTAAAAGGAACAAATCCTTGTATCGAGGAGTGAGGAAAATGCAGCCTAAAATGTGCAGCAAATGCAAAAAAAATATTGCCGTTGTATTTATTACCAAAATCGAAAACGGCGTTTCTGTGAACGAGGGCTATTGCCTGAAATGCGCCCGGAGTCTGGGAATCCCTCAGATTGACCAGGCTGTCAAGCAGATGGGCATTTCGGAGGAGGATCTGGATATGCTCAGCGACGAAATGAGCAGCATGTTTGGCCAGCGCGACAACAGCGAGGATCAGGACGGCGACGAGATTGACAGCCAGACCGCCACGTTTCCGCTGCTGAATCAGCTTCTTGGCGGGGCCGGGAATCTGCCTGCTCAGCAGCCCCGCCCGGTGAAAAAGGAGGAGCCGCCGCAGGACGACGGGAAGGGCAAACGGAAGAACAAAAAACACAAATTCCTGGACAGCTACTGCATGGATTTAACGGGCCGTGCCCGCAGCGGACAGCTGGATCAGGTTATAGGCCGGGACATGGAAACGGAGCGGGTCATTCAGATTCTGAACCGCCGCCAGAAGAACAACCCTTGCCTGATCGGAGAACCGGGCGTGGGCAAGACTGCCATTGCGGAGGGCCTGGCCCAGCGGATTGCCGCCGGGAAGGTACCCTATAAACTGCGGGACAAGGAGGTATTCCTCCTGGATCTGACCGCTCTGGTGGCCGGAACGCAGTTCCGGGGCCAGTTTGAAAGCCGCATGAAAAGCCTGATTGCGGAGATCAAGGAGTGCGGCAATATTATCCTGGTGATCGACGAGGTGCATAATCTGGTGGGAGCGGGAGACGCGGAAGGCTCCATGAACGCCGCCAATATTTTAAAGCCGGCCCTGTCCAGAGGGGAGATTCAGGTCATCGGCGCGACGACCTTCAGCGAATACCGCAAATATATTGAGAAGGACGCCGCTCTGGAGCGCCGGTTTCAGCCGGTTTCCGTTGCCGAGCCTACCATTGCGGAGGCCAGCCAGATCATGCAGGGCATTGCCAAAACCTATGCCGAGTTCCATGGCGTCACCATCTCCCCGGAGATCGCCCATCAGTGCGTGGTGCTGTCCGAGCGTTATATTACCGACCGGTTTCTGCCGGATAAAGCCATCGATCTGCTGGATGAAGCCTGCTCTGATGTGAATTTGCAGTGCAAGGAGATTTCTCAGCTGGCGGAGCTGAAAAAAGAGCGGGATGACTATGAGCTGGAGCTTCGGATGCTGAATGAAGATACCGAAAACCAGAATTATGAGCGGATTGCCATTTTGCGCAGCAAGCTGATGCAGCTGGCCGCAAAAATTGAGAAGCTGGAGGCACTGCCCAAGCCCGCCGTGACCATGGAGAATCTGGCCCGCATCATCGAGCTGTGGACGAAAATTCCCGCCTCCAAGATCAAGGCCCAGGAATACCAGCAGATCAAGGGATTGCCGGAGCGGCTGAAGACCCACATCGTCGGTCAGGACGAAGCTGTTGAGGCTGTTGCCCGGGCCATTCGCCGGAACCGTGTGGGTATTTCCCCAAAGAAGCGCCCGGTTTCCTTCATTTTTGTCGGTCCAACCGGCGTGGGCAAGACGGAACTGGTCAAGCAGCTGGCAAACGATCTGTTTGACAGCGTGGACAACCTGATCCGTCTGGATATGTCCGAATACATGGAAAAGCACACTGTCTCCAAGCTCATCGGTTCCCCTCCCGGCTATGTGGGCTACGATGAAGCGGGACAGCTGACAGAGAAGATCCGTCGCAGGCCCTATTCTGTTATTCTCTTTGACGAGATCGAGAAGGCCCACCCTGATGTGCTGAATGTCCTTCTGCAGGTGCTGGACGACGGGCGCATCACCGATGCTCAGGGCCGGGTGGTGAACTTTGAGAACACCATCATCGTCATGACCTCCAATGCCGGCTCTGAGGGCAGCGTCGGCGGCATGGGCTTTGGAAGAACCGACGGTGACATGGTGAAGGATAAGGCCATGAAAGCCCTGCAGGGCTTTCTGCGCCCGGAATTTCTCAACCGTGTGGATGAGATTATCACCTTCAACCACCTGACGGAGGATAATTTCCTGGGCATCGCGGACATCATGCTCTCAGAGCTGCGGGACAGCCTGTCTGCCCGGGGCCTGGCCTTGACCTGGGACGACGAACTGCGCCGCTTGCTGGTGAAAAAGGCATACTCTGTAACATACGGCGCGCGAAATCTGCGCCGCACCATCCAGAAGGAACTGGAAGATCCCATTTCCGAGGCTATCATCGACAGCTTTGAGAATCCGATTTCCGCCATCCATGTCAGGGTGGAGGAGGATGCCGTTAAATTGGACATTACCTGATAATCAAAAAGGAGGGGCGCTGCCCCTCTTTTTTGCTATGCAAAAGCATAGCAAAAAACGGAAATGCGCCATTTCCTCGCCCCTGCGGGGCAACCGGAAATGATGCGCAAAACTTCATGCGTAACGGCATTTGCCCATGTTCGAGGCGCGAAAGCGGCGCATGAAGTTTTGTGCCTCGAAAAAATTCTTAGAAAAACCTGTAAGATTTCTGAAATTTCTGCGTCTAATGGGTGAAGGAGGGGAACTTGTGACGGAATTTGAGACCATATACCGAACATACTTCCGGGAGGTAGAGCTGTACTTACGGGCTATCTGCCACGACGCGCATTTGGCGGAAGAGCTGACGGAGCAGGTGTTCTTTCAGGCGTTGAAGGCGTTGCCTGAATTTCGGGGGGACTGCGATATCCGTACCTGGCTTTGCGCCATGGGCAGGAACTGTTACTTGACCCGTTTGAGAAAAGAAAGGCCATCGGCGCCCATCGATGAATTGCAGATTCCCGACCCTAAGCAGGCGGTGGAGGAGCAGGTTGCCGACCGGGAGTAGGCTATGGCCATCCACCGGGTTCTTCACGATTTGCCGGAGCCGTATAAGGAGGTCTTTTCCCTGCGGATTTTCGGCCAGCTCTCCTTCGGGGACATTGGAAGCCTGTTCGGGCGCACGGCCAACTGGGCCTGCGTGACCTATCACCGGGCAAGACAAAAAATTCAAAACGAAATGGAGGAAGAATTATGAAGGTTTCCTGTGATATCATCCGCGATCTTCTGCCGCTGTATGCGGAGGATATGGTAAGCCAGGCCAGCCGGGAGATGGTGGACGAGCATCTTTGCGGGTGTGAGGAATGTGTGAAGGAACTGGGAAGGCTGAAAAAAGCGGAGAAGGTGCCCGCTGAAATTGAAACGCAGGCGCTGAAAAGACTTGGAAAAGCGATTCGCAGAAGAAGGCTCCTGACAGCTGCGGCAGCGGTAATGACCGTGCTGGCCCCGGCCGTGACCGGCATCATTTTTATGATGACACCCTTCCACTTGACGGCGGAGGAAGCCGTGGAGGGCGTAGAATTGCGGGAGGATGGCGGCTTAGCGATCGATTGGGCAAGCGGAATTGTGGGGCATTCAGGCATAGCGAATTCAGGCAGGGTTCCTTCTGAGGTCCATTCACAGATACATCTGTGTTACACCACCCGGTATGATTGGCTTCAGGGAAGGCAAGTGGATAAGCAAGTGGAAAGAATGACGCAGGAGGAGCTGGAGGCTTATATTATGAAAGAGTATGGGCTGAAGGAGATGACACAGAAAGCTTGGGACCGCTTCAACAACATTTTTGTGGATTATGGAACCTGGGAGACCAATGACGGAAGATACATTCCTTACGATCCGGATACCTGTCTGGAGGGAGAAGGAACATGGGTCTATAAGACCTCAGAGGATACCCACTGGTATGCCAATTTCCATAACGGCAGTGCGGATACCCTGCTGTGGGGCGATGAAGATGCCAAGCCTATTAGCTGGTATAAGGATCAGCACCACACGCACTACAGTTATGCCATCCTGTTGTTCGGCACACTGATACTGGCAGTGGTTTCTGGCATGCTGGCCTGGCGGAAGAAGGGACTCGCAAGGGAAATTTTGGCAAGGCTCACAATCCTGGGAGCCGGAATCGCGTTCGCCACGCTGCTGGTCACCGGCGGGGAAATCATCACATACGCAGTGATGATGGAGGCGGTGAACTATGAATGGCCGGGGTATATTGCCACGGAATCTGCATTTGTTGTAGCAACGGCGTTGATCTGGTATCAGTTATACACGCTGAACCGGCAGGACAAGGCCATTTGAATCAAGCTTCCCGGCAAAGCCCTATCATCCTGGGGTGGAAGCATTGCCACAGAAATTTACCCGGACAGCGATTGCCGTCCGGGTTTTTGTTAAAAGTCCATCTCGTTCATCTTATCTTCGACCTTCCAGGCCAGATCCTCTGCTTTGTTGGCGGCTTTGTGGGCCAGCCTCCGCACAGGATTCTGCCGCGGCATCATCAGAACTGCCACGGCACCGGCAGCGGCGCCGATACCCGCCGTGACCGCCCATCCTTTGACATCCATTTCCCTCCCTCCTTTCGTTCCTAGTATGCCCATATCGAAAATTTTCACTTATGAAGGGTTTTTCCTTTCTTTTGAAAAAATGGTGTGATATACTAAATATAGATCCTTTGTCAGGCGCATTGTGTCATCCCGCGACAGGCTTTGCCTGCTGGGGCTGATGTCCGGATTATCTTGAAATGGAGGGCGGTTCTATGTCGGTTGATGTTTTGCAGGAAAAAATCCGAAAAACAAAAAATCCATCCATATTACAGCTGGCCATGCCCATGTCTTGCTTGCCGCCCCATATTTCTCAGGGCAGCGAGGCAGCAGCGGCCTACGGGCATTTCTGCCGGGAGCTTTTGGCAGGACTGAAAGACGCGGTACCCGCCGTGCGGGTCAGCTTCGGGGCCTTTGCGCTGCTGGGAGCGGCGGGGCTGACGGAATTGACCGCAACTCTGAAGGCCGCTGAGAAGTTGGGCTATTACGTGGTGCTGGACGCACCGGAGATCCTGTCTCCGTCCGCAGCAAGCGTGACAGCCGAAGCCATATGGGGCGGGAACGGCATCTATCCCTGCAATGGGTTTCTTGTGTCCGGATACCTGGGCAGCGATATCATCAAGCCGTTTCTTCCCTACTGTCAGGAGCAGAAAAAAGCGCTTTTTGTGGTGGTTCGCACAGCCAACAGATCGGCGCCGGAATTACAGGATCTGCTGACGGGGTCCCGGCTTGTGCATATGGCCGCTGCGGACCATGTCAACCGCTACGGCGCGGATACGGTGGGGCGGTTTGGCTACACCTGTGTGGGTATTCTGGCTTCCGCCAGTTCCGCCGAAAGCCTGCGCCTCCTCCGCATGAAATACCCCCGGCTCTTTCTGCTGCTGGACGGCTATGACTATCCCAATGCCAATGCGAAAAACTGCGCCTGTGCCTTTGACCGATTTGGCCATGGCGCGGCAGCCTGCGCAGGTACCGCCATTACCTGCGCTTGGAAACAGGCAGGGTCCGATGGACGGGATTATGTGGATCAGGCCATGGCAGCGGCCATGCGGATGAAGAAAAATCTGACCAGATATGTAACGGTTTTGTAAGGAGCGGAGCCGTATGAGAAGAAAAGACCGGCAGGTCAGCGATCCCGGCGAAATAGCGGATATCATGTCCCGCTGTCAGGTTCTGCATCTCGCCATAAACACGGGGGAGGCCCCGTACCTGCTGCCCGTCAGCTTCGGCATGGAGCCGGACGGCATGACGTTGTATGTTCATGGAGCGGACACAGGAAAAAAGTACGATCTGCTTACCCGGGACAATCGGGTTGGCTTCGAGATGGAGTGTACCCATGGCCTGGTGCTGGACGAGGCAAATCATTCCTGCACTGTCAGCTATGAAAGCGTCATGGGCTGGGGAATTGTGGACGAGTTGACCGGAGAAGGCGAGAAGCGCCACGCGCTGGATCGGATTATGAGTCAATATCACGCGGAAGCTTTCCCATATAGCGCCGCGCCCATTCCCCATACCCGCATTCTGCGTCTGCGGGTGGAAGAACGGACGGGAAAGCGCCGCGAAAAAAGAATGTGAGGGGTTTTATGCTGAAAATTTACGGAACCATGCTGTGCCGTGACTGTGTCAGATGCCGGGAGGCGCTGGACAAGGCTGGAGTGGCATATGAATACCTGGACTTTTCCGAGAAGCTTCAGAATCTAAAGGACTTTTTGAAGATCCGCGACAGCAGTCAGCTGTTTGACAGCTATCGGGCAGAAGGCAGAATCGGAATCCCCTGCGTCCAGCGGGAGGACGGCAGCATCACCCTGGATTGGGAAGCGCTTCTGAAGCCCGATGCGTAAGTCGGAAAACGGGCCTGTCGGCAGATGCAGGCACAGCCCGGACACCAGTTCTCATTAGAAGGTTAAAAACTTTTTTTACGCACCGCAGGTGCGTTAAGAACGGTATGAGACGGCTTTTGCGGCGATTTTCTTTTCCTGAAACCGCATGAAAACCGTCATCCCAAGCGAATAAACGTGCCGGGAGCTTCCGGCGTTGGTCAGAAGGGAAGCCCCGTTTCCGCGTTTGATTTGCTTGGGATGATTTGGTATATGCGGTTATCCGAGTATCAGCCGTTTGCCGTATTCTGGTTTTCGCCGCCGTTTTCGCTGCCGGCATTGCCGGTGGCATTGGTGCTTTCCGACGGGGTACTGCTGTTGTCGGTGGTTTCTTCCGTAGAGGGCATGGTGCTGCTGGTCGTAGGGATGGTAGTCATTTCGGTGGCTGCTTCGGATGAGGCGTTTGTCTGCTCCGTGGTGGGCATCTTGGTCGGTGTGGATGTGGTGTCCATGTTTTGATTGGTGCAGCCGCAGCCGGTGAACAGAACGGCGGTAAGGACAAGCGTCAGTGCGGGAATGCTGTATTTTTTCATTTCATTACCTCCAAAGTATCTTGTTTCAGAGCTATTATTTCCCGGTGCGCAGGGTTTATACTCACGCGATGCTGAAATTGCTGCCTGCAAAACGCGGTTTTTTCCTGGATTTGCTATTTTCTGTTGAAAAAAAAAGACATTTTTGCTATAATAAAAGAGCAATGCTTCGCCAAATTTGCCTGAAAGGAAACACTGCCATGAAAGATAGAGAGAAGTCCGCCGGATTGATCCGACCCAGTGTGCTGTGGGTGCTGGCAGCCGTCTGCGTAGTGGCGGGTGCCTGTTTTGGGCTGTATCTTGCCTCGGATCCCTACGATAACAGAATCCTGCCCAATGTTGTGATTGCGGACACAGACGTAGGGGGGATGACTCGCGCCGAGGCGCGCAAGGCGCTGGAGGCCACCGCTGTCAGGCTTGCCGAAGAAAACATGGTGCTGGTTTTGCCGGAGGAGACGATTTCCCTTTCAGCGGAAAGCACCGGTGTGGAGCTTTCGGTTCGCAAAGCTGTGGAAGCGGCTTATGCCTATGGCCGAACCGGAACACGGCAGGAGCGTCAGGCGGCTTATGAGGCGTCCGGGACGGAAACGCACCGCATTGGCCTGCTGGCTTATTTGGGGCTGGATGAGGACGCGGTTTATGCCGCTTTGCAGGCGTATGCCGCAGCCTATGACACGGATTATTCCGACTTTCACTATGAGATGGAAGGACAGCGACCAAGCCTGGAGGAAGGCGCTTACGAGGAAGGAACGGCTTGCCAGACTCTTCTGCTGACTCTGGGCACGCCTGGGGTAAAGCTGGACGTGGAGCGGGTTTGCAATCAGGTTCTGAATGCCTATGACGAGGGCTGCCTGCTGGTGGAGGTGGAGGAGGCCGTCCCAGAGCAGCTTCCGGACGCGCCCGACCTGGCGGCGATTTACGGGGAGGTCTGCACAGACGCAGTGAACGCGTCGCTGGATATGCAGACGTATGAGCGGGTGCCTGCAGTCTACGGCTATTGCTTTGATCTGGAACAGGCGCAGGAGCTGGTGGACGCTGCCGGCTATGGGGAAACGGTGCGTGTTCCCATGGAAATTGTGGAGCCGGAGATTTTGGGCGACGAGGTTTATTTCCAGGATGTGCTGGGAGCATACAATTCTGGCCATTCCGACCGGCCGAATATCGTGAACAATCTGGAGCTGGTATGCAGCTTCCTGGACGGTGTGGTGATTCAGCCGGGGGAGGTGTTTTCCTACAACGACACCATTGGAGAGCGCACAGTGGAACGGGGCTTCCTATACGGAGAGTCCTTCTCCGGCCTGGAGGAAGGCCGCAGCGCCGGCGGCGGCGTCTGCCAAGGCTCGTCGGTACTGTATGTCTGCGCCCTTACTGCAGAACTGGAAATTGTGGAACGGGTGAATCACGGCATTGAGGTCAGCTACACGCCACCCGGACAGGATGCGGCGGTCAGCTGGGGCGGGCCGGATTTCCGGTTCCGGAACAACACCCATTTCCCGATCCAGATCACGGCGAAGCTTGCCGACAGCCAGATCCAGATTCAGTTGCTGGGTACGGATGAAAGGGATTACGACATCGAATTGGAAAGCACCTACGGCCGGGACGCGCTTCAGAGCTATGCCAATGTCTATGCGCTGAAATACGACAGGGAAACCGGAGAGCTGCTCAGCCGGGAAAAAATCTCCCATTCCGCCTACTATCTGACAGATGGCTGATCTGCCCTGTGCATGGACTCCTCGGTTTTCATCCTGCTTCTTTATAGATGTCCATGCCGGTTTCGGCGCCGCCAGGAATGAAGGCCGGCAAAAATCTTCGGAAATGATACGGATTCTTTATAAAACCGAACGGTTTGATAAAGAATCCGTATGAAACCAGTCATCCGCTGCTGCTTCCGAAGCCGGACAGGTCCTTCACGATCTCACCTGCAAGAATCAGCCCGGCTGCTGCGGGGACAAAGGCGTTGCTTCCGGGAACCTGCCTTCGCTGGGTACATGTTCTGGCGGTACCGGGGGGACAGATGCAGTTGGTTCGGCAGCTGATGGCCATGTCCTCCATGGGGACCATGGGCGGCTCCCTGGAGTAGACCACCTTCAGCTTCTCAATGCCCCGCTTTTTCAGTTCCCGCCGCATGACCCGGGCAAGGGGGCAGACAGAGGTTTCATAGATGTCCGCAACTTCGAAAGCGGTGGGATCCATTTTGTTCCCCGCACCCATACAGCTGATGATGGGTACGCCTGCGCGCTGGGCCTGCTCCGCAAGCTCCAGCTTGCCGGTGACGCTGTCAATGGCATCCAGAATATAGTCATACCGGGTAAAGTCGAACTGCCCTGCAGTCTGGGGTGTATAGAAGACCTTGTAGGTATGGACGACAGCCTTAGGATTGATTTCCAGAACGCGCTGCTGAGCCACGTCTACCTTGTACTGGCCCACGGTTTTCCGAGTGGCGAAAATCTGACGGTTCAGATTGGTCAGGCATATCCGGTCATCATCGATCAGATCCAGTGTGCCGATACCGCTGCGGGCCAGCGCCTCCACAGCATAGCCCCCCACACCGCCGATGCCGAATACGGCAACCCGGGCACGGTACAGCCGGCCCATGCCATCCTGACCGAGGAGCAGCTGTGTTCTTGAGAATTGGTCGAGCAAATCCATCGCCTCACATTTCAGAAACCCGGCAACACACTGGGTTTATTGGAATTTTATCATACTCAGTTCCGTCTGTCAACAGCCCGATTCCGCTCTGCCTGAACAGGGAAAATACGGCATGACCCAAGCCATGCCGTATCCCTGTGCGGAATTTACAAAATTTCTTATAGGGCGAACTGGCAAACACAGAAAGCCGCGTAGATGCACAGCAGCAGGATTCCCTGCCAGCGGTGGAGCTTTTTGGTAGCCAGCGCGGGAACGGTCAGCAGCAGCATGACGGTCACCATCAGAGGAATGTCCATGACCAGAGAGGCGTTGTGACCGAAGAGCATATTACCAACGGGAACCTCAAAGGGAGCCAAGGTCACGGAAACGCCGGAGACCAGCACCAGATTGAACACATTGGCGCCGATGACGTTTCCGATACCCAGAGAGGCATGCCCTTTTTTCAGAGAGGTGATGGTGGTGACCAGCTCGGGCAGAGAAGTACCCAGAGCGACGAAGGTCAGGGCGATAACGGTTTCGGGAACACCCAGTCCTATGGCAATGTTGGTGCCGTGCTCTACCAGCAGGTCAGCGCCTACGGCAATCAGGGCGGCACCCACAATCAGCCAGAACAGATCCTGAATCAGAGTTCTGGGCTTTCCGTCCGATTCCTCCGCTTCCTCGGTTTCCACGGAGTCGGGATTCTTCAAGCCTTGACGGACGGTGATGATCAGGTAAACGAAGAAAATAACCAGCATGATTATGCCCAGGGGGCGGGTGAATTCACCCATAATGTAAGCAGCCACGCAGTAGATAGCGGCGCTGCAGAAGAAGAAAATAACGGGCATCTTCATGGACTTGGTATTTACGGGGCCGGGGTTAACGGCTACGGAGATGGCCGCGATCAGGGCGGTATTGCAGATGATGGAGCCGATGGCGTTGCCGTAGGCCATAGCGCCCTGTCCCAGCATGGCTCCAGTAGCGGAAACCATGACCTCAGGCAAGGTGGTGCCGATGGAGACAACGGTAGCGCCAACGACGATGTCCGGCAGATTGAATCGGCGGGCGATGCCTGTCGCGCCGTCGACAAACCAGTCGCCGCCTTTGATTAGCAGAACCAGACCGATGGCAAACATCACAACAGAAAAAAGCATAATGATTCCACTCCTTATTTTATTATTTATTATTTATTATTTTTTGAATGAACAGCGCCATCCAGAAAATGTAATTTTACCGGATTAACAATCAAATCCTTCAGAAACAATAAAAAATTTACCATATATATAAGAGAATGTCAAGACTGAACAAGGAATTTTGTGGAAAAGGGAAAAAATGTTTGTATTTTTCCGGCATTTCTGTATAATGGTCAGCAGGAGGGGATCGTATGAAAACCCGGGGGATTTCGCAGGAAGCACTGAAGCTTCTTGCCTGCGCCGCAATGCTGATTGACCACACCGGCGCGACCATTGTCTATGATAAATACCTGGAGGCGCTCAGCATTGGTACGTTCTCCCGGGTAAAGACGTTGTATCAGCTATACTGGATTATGCGGATCATAGGACGGATTGCGTTCCCCATCTTCTGCTTCCTGTTGGCTGAAGGGGCGCACTATACGCACAGCCCCGGAAAATACGCGCTTCGGCTGACGGTTGGGGCGGTCCTGTCGGAGCTGCCCTTTGACCTGGCACTGTTTGGCGGGATCACACTGGAATATCAAAGCGTGATGCTGACCATGCTGCTGGGATTTTCTGCCTTGCAGGTCATGGCCAAATGCCGAAGTTATCTTCTGAAATGCCTGTCGGCGATTCCCTTTGCGCTGCTGGCCGAATGGATGATGACGGACTACGGCGGGGCAGGGGTAATCCTGATTGCTTTATTCGGCATTACCCGGGAGCTTCCCCACAGATGGCTCATCCAGCTGGTGGGAATGGCACTGATCTGCAATTACTGGATTCCCGGGGCCGAAATTTCCATTGGAAATTATCGGATTGCAGTGGAGCTGTTCGCGCTGCTGGCGTTGATTCCCATTGCTGTGTATTCTGGGAGGAAGCGCGTTTCCAGCAAAGCGGTTCAGTGGGGCTTTTACCTTTTCTATCCGATTCACCTGTGGATTCTGTATTGCATCGGGAAAATTTAACCCGAACCGGCGGAAAATCCAAGCCCATGACTTCTGACAAAAGGACAAGGAAATCCCGCTGCTTTTTGCAGCGGGATTTTCGGATGGAAACAGTGCGGATTTTCCGGCCGCCGTCACAGACGGGTCAATTGCTTCTGCCGCCGGTTCAGGATG
>CAZUAN010000009.1:0-28146 GCA_964618385.1 uncultured Oscillospiraceae bacterium
ACCTTGACCTGAGTCAAAATCTTTCGCTGCCAGTTCTTGCCGATTTCATCAGAGCTTCCCTAGTATAACGATGCCGGGGCCGAAAAAGCACGGCGCGGCCTTCTGGCCGCGCCGTAGCGAACGCGCGCACGGGTATCACAGGGAAATGGACAGGCACCAGAACGGCAGGAGGCCATGCCAGCGGAGCGGCTTCCCGGCGGCCGAGGCGGAACCGGTCAGCATTTTTTCTTGATATGTACCCCAATCAATCTGCCCATTTCCCGGCAGCCAACCAGCGTACAGCCGTTGCCGCCGGGAAGGATGTCTTTCGTGCGGTAGCCCGCGTCCAGGACGGCGCAGACGGCAGCTTCCACAGCATCGGCTTCCGCGGTCATATCGAAGGAGAAGCGCAGCATCATAGCGGCGGCCAGAATTGTGCCGATGGGGTTGGCAATGTCCTTGCCGGCGATGTCCGGGGCCGAGCCGTGGATTGGCTCATACAGGCCGCAGAGAGACTGCCCCAGGGAGGAGGAGGGGATCATGCCGATGGAGCCGGTGATCATGGAGGCTTCGTCGGAAAGGATATCCCCGAACATATTCTCCGTTACGATCACGTCAAACTGGCTGGGGTCCCTGACGATCTGCATGGCGCAGTTGTCCACCAGCATGTCACTTAAAGCCACATCGGGGTATTCCGCAGCCAGCTCATGCATGACCTTTTTCCAGAGCCGGGAGGAATCCAGCACGTTGCTTTTTTCCACGGAGCAAAGCTTTTTGCGCCGTTTCCGGGCGGTTTCGAAGCCGATCCGGCCAATGCGGCGGATCTCGCTTTCTGCGTAACGCAGCTCATCGATAGCGGTCTGCTCTCCGTCTTCGCAGACTGTCTCATGCTTTCCAAAGTAGATTCCGCCGGTCAGTTCCCGGACAATGATAAAATCGATGCCTTTTTCCACAATTTCCGGCTTCAGAGGAGAAGCGGCGGCCAGCTGGGGCCAGATCTTTGCGGGGCGGTTGTTGCTGTAGACGCCCATGCCAGCCCGAAGCCGGAGCAGCCCTTTTTCCGGCCGCAAGTGGCCGGGAACGCCGTTCCATTTGGGGCCGCCTACCGCGCCCAGCAGAACGCTGTCGGAGGCAATGCATCTGTCCAGCATAACCTGTGGCAGGGGTTCTCCCCATCTGTCTATGGCGATCCCGCCCATGTCCACTTCGGTGTAGACAAATTCATGACCGTACAGCTGCGCAACCGTGTTCAAAACCAGCAGGGCCTGCTCTATAATCTCCGGGCCAATTCCGTCGCCGCGGATCACGGCAATATTCTTGAGCATGGCATCACATCTCCTTCAAAGAGGCAAGCAATCCGCCCTTGCGGATGATATTCTGGATAAATTCCGGAAAAGGCTCCGCCTGATAGGTTTTCCCCTTGGTCAGGTCGGAAATGACCCCGGTGTCGAAGTCGATGGAAACCTCGTCCTCGGCCTGGATTTCCTCGGCGGCCGCCTCGCATTCCAGAATGGGCATGCCGATGTTGATGGCGTTGCGGTAGAAGATTCGGGCAAAGCTCTTGGCGATGATACAGCCGGTGCCGCAGGCCTTGATGACCAGAGGCGCGTGTTCCCGGGAGGAGCCGCAGCCGAAGTTCCAGCCTGCCACGATGATATCGCCGGGCTGAACTGTTTTGACAAAGGCGGCGTCGATGTCCTCCATGCAGTGCTTGGCAAGCTCGGCGGCATCGGCGGTGTTTAGGTACCGGGCGGGGATGATAACGTCGGTATCCACATTGTCAGGATACTTGAAAACATGTCCTTGGGTTTTCATGGTCAGACCTCCTTGGGTGCGGTGATGCGGCCTGTCAGGGCGCTGGCGGCGGCAGTAGCCGGGCTGGCCAGATACACCTCGCTGTTTACATGGCCCATGCGGCCGACAAAATTGCGGTTGGTGGTGGCAATGCAGCGTTCTCCCTCTGCCAGAATGCCCATGTAGCCGCCGAGACAGGGTCCGCAGGTGGGGGTGGAAACAACGGCCCCCGCATCGATGAAAGCGGTAACGTAGCCCCGCTGAACGCATTCCCGGTAAATCTGCATGGTGGCGGGGATGATGATACAGCGGACACCCCTTGCCACCGTTTTCCCGTTCAGAATGCGGTAGGCGGCCTCCATATCCTCCATCCGGCCGTTGGTGCAGCTGCCAATGACCACCTGGTCGATTTGGATATCCCCCAGCGCATCAGCGGGCTTGGTGTTTTCCGGCAGATGGGGACAAGCTACGGTGGGGACGATTTTGTTCAGGTCGAGAACGATGGCTTGCTCGTATTCGGCGTCGGGATCGGCGGTGTAAATGACGGGAGGACGCTCACAGCGGCCTTCCATATAGCTTCTGGTGGCTTCGTCAACGGGGAAGATGCCATTTTTTGCGCCGGCTTCCACGGCCATATTGCAGATGCAAAGGCGGTCATCCATACTCAGACTTGCCACACCTTCTCCGGTAAACTCCATGCTTTTATACAGTGCGCCATCCACGCCGATCCTGCCAATGATGGTGAGGATCACGTCCTTGCCGCTGCAATTGGCGGGAAGCCTGCCGGTCAGCTCAAACCGGATGGCGGAGGGAACCTTGAACCATGCGATTCCGGTGGCCATACCTGCGGCCATATCCGTGCTGCCAACGCCTGTGGAGAAAGCGCCCAGCGCCCCATAGGTGCAGGTGTGGCTGTCCGCGCCGATGATGCAGTCCCCGGCGGTGACGATGCCCTGCTCCGGAAGCAGTGCGTGTTCGATGCCCATTTGGCCCACGTCGTAAAAATGGCTGACGCAGTGGCTGCATGCAAATTCCCGGCACTGCTTGCTCTGCTGGGCTGCCTTGATGTCCTTGTTGGGGACAAAGTGGTCCAGCACAATGGCAATGCGGTCTTTGTCAAAAATCTGCCGAAAGCCGTTCTTGCTGAATTCGTTAATGGCAACCGGCGTGGTGATGTCATTGCCCAGGACAATGTCCAGTCTGGCGCGGATCAGCTGCCCGGCACTGACGGATTCCAGCCCCGCGTGGGCGGCCAGAATCTTCTGTGTCATTGTCATTCCCATGGTTTTCGTCCTCCTTTATTCCCGTGTCATATTGTTGTAGGCGCTGAGCAGCGCGTTGACGCTGGCCTTGATGATGTCGGTATCGGTTCCGGCGCCCCAGCTCATGGCGCCGCTTTCGCTTTCCAGCCCGATGTAGGCTGCGGCGGTAGAGCCGGAGCTTCGCTCCTGAACGCTGTGCTCAGTGTACACCTTCAGGGTATAATGCCTGCCGGTGTATTCCTTCAGGGCGTTGCTGATTGCGTCCAGAGAGCCGTTGCCGCTGCAGTGGAGGGTGGCTTGCCTGCCATGGCGCAGGAAGGTCACCACAGCGTCTACGCCGTCCGGCTTCTGGCTGAAGTGCATATCGCAGATCGCCACCGGCTGGCACACATTGAGATAGCAGTCCATGAAGATTGCCAGCACATCCTCGCTTTTCAGCTCCCGGTGGTCGTGGTCGGAGACGCTCTTGCACTGGTAGCTCAGGTGCTCCCGCATCTTGGGGGGCAGAATATAGCCGTAGGACTGCTCCAGCAGATAGCCGATGCCGCCCTTGCCGCTCTGGGAGTTGACCCGGATTACGTCGGCGTCATAGGTGCGGTTGATATCCCGGGGATCCACGGGAAGGTAGGGAACCGTCCACTGGTAGAGTCCATGCTCCTTCCGCCACGCCATACCTTTGGCAATGGCGTCCTGATGGGAGCCGGAGAAAGCGGCAAAGACCAGAGCGCCCGCATAGGGGCTACGCTCATAAACATGCATTCGGGTGCATTCTTCGTAGGTTTTACAAATGGCGGGCATATCGGAAAAATCCAGCCCCGGGTCCACCCCGTGGGAATACAGGTTCATGGCCAGGGTGACAATATCCACATTTCCGGTGCGTTCGCCGTTGCCGAAAAGGGTGCCCTCCACCCGGTCTGCCCCAGCCAGCAGGGCCAGCTCGGTGTCGGCCACGCCGGTACCCCGGTCATTGTGGGGGTGCAGGGAGAGGGTCACATGCTCCCGGTATTTCAGGTTTTCACTGATGTACTCCACCTGGCTGGCATATATGTGCGGCAGGCTCATTTCCACGGTGACAGGAAGGTTGATGATGACATTGTTGGTCTGCGAAGGCTCCAGCACATCCAGAACAGCGTTGCAGACCTCCAGGGCGTATTCCGGCTCCGTTCCGGTGAAGCTTTCCGGGGAATACTCAAAACGGAAATTGCCATCATATTCGGCAGCCAGCTTTTTCACCAGCTTGGCGCCGTCCACGGCGATCTGCTTGATTTCCTCCTGGCTCTTGCGGAAAACCTGCTCCCGCTGGGCCACGGAAACGGAGTTATAGAAATGGATGATGGCGCTGGGCGCACCCTTGCAGGCGTCAAAGGTCTTGCGGATAATATGCTCCCGGCACTGGGTCAGCACCTGAACGGTCACATCTTTGGGAATCATGTTGTTTTCAATCAGCGTGCGCAGAAATTCATATTCTGTCTCCGAGGCGGCGGGGAAGCCGACCTCAATCTCCTTGAAGCCCACCCGCAGCAGCATATGGTAAAATTCCAGCTTTTCTTCCAGGCTCATGGGGATCACCAGGCTCTGGTTGCCGTCGCGAAGATCCACGCTGCACCATTGGGGGGCTTTTTTGATGTGATCTCTCTGAACCCATTTATTATGGGTACCCGGAGCGGGGTAATAACCAATGCTGTATTTTCGGTAGTCCATATGCAGTTTCTCCTTTGCATAACGTAATACGATCTGATATCGGGCCTTGTTTGAAAGCCGTTTTATCGCACCGTGGGTGCGTTCAGAACGGCATAAGGCAACTTTTGCGGCGCTTTGCTAACAGGCTGCAGAAAAGCCCTGTCTCTTTTCCTTGCGTAAAGAGACAGGGCTTTCATGATAGAAAAACCTTGCGGTACCACTCTTTTTGCTGCCTTTGGCAGCCACCTCAATGCGATCTGACAATCGCCTCCCGCTGTATCGGTCGGGACTCCGTCCGTCCTACTGGAAAAATCGTTCAGACAGGCCGCTCCGAGGCCAGTATACAGCTTCTCCTTCGCCGCCTCGCACCCACCGGCGGTTCTCTGCAATCAGGAAATGAAGCTGCTTTTTCCTCTTCTATGCGTTAAGCTTTCTGTTGGGGGGATTATACCATTTCTTTTGCCGGATGTCAAGCGTGGAAATACAAAAGTCCTTTATACCCGTACATGCATTTTTATTCAATCACCTGAATCCAGCCCTCCGGAGCAGTCAGGCGGCCCATTTGGATGCCAGTCAGCGTATCATACAGCTTTCGGATGACAGGACCCATACCCGCATAGTGAATTTCCTTTCCGTGATCCACAATGGTTCCCACAGGCGAAATCACCGCAGCGGTGCCGCACAGACCGCACTCCGTAAAGCTGCCAATCTCGGACAGCGACACTTCCCGCTCCTGCACCTCCATGCCCAGATAGTCCCGGGCAACCTGCACCAGGGAGCGGCGGGTAATCGACGGCAGGATGGTGCCGGATTTGGGTGTGACCAGCGTATTGCCCTCCGCAAAGATAATGTTTGCGCCGCCAGTTTCCTCAATATATGTGCGGCTGGCGGAGTCCAGGTAAATGTTTTCGTCAAAGCCCTGTTCGTGGGCGTCCACAATGTTGTACAGGCTCATGGCGTAGTTCAGGCCCGCTTTTACATGGCCGGTACCCCTGGGCGCTGCCCGATCCAGATCGGAGATGCGGAGAGTCAGGGGCTTGATGCCGCCCTGGAAGTAGGGGCCGACAGGGGTGACGAAAACCCGGAACTGGTATTCGCTGGCCGGATGAACGCCGATAACGGCGTTGCTTCCGAACATAAACGGGCGCACATACAGCGACGCGCCGGAACCATAGGGAGGAACCCACCGGGCATTGGCCCGAACTGTCTCCACCACAGCCTGGACAAAGCGGTCCTCCGGGAACACGGGCATTTTCAGCCTCCTGCAGGAGTCAGCCATACGCTGGGCGTTCAGGTCGGGACGGAAGCAGACGATTCGGCCGTCTTCGGCGGTGTAGGCTTTCATTCCCTCGAAGCAGGTCTGGGCGTATTGCAGAACGCAGGCGCACTCGTTTATTGTAACCGTGGCCTGATCGGTCAGAAAGCCGTCGTCCCAGGCTCCGTCTTTAAAATTGGAAACATACCGCATGTCGGTTTGGACATAGTTGAAACCCATACTGCTCCAATCCATATTCTTTTTTTCCATAGCGAACACCTCTGCGCTTTTTTGATGTTTTTATAAAAAATTTCATTTTTATAAAGGAGGCACCGCCTGACGGCGCTGCCGTTTTCGTGATTTTCTGTCTCAAAAATCACAAAAACCCGTCTCATTATGATCTTCCTGTTAAACCGTTCGATTCCTGCGAATGAAGCTTTTTTAATTGGATATCAGTATAACACCGCAAGGGTTCCAGGTCAAGAGCAAAAAAATTGATACTTTCCATATGGTTTTGTACGGAAATACACGGGGCCTTGCAATGCAGTTTCCTTATTATGGAATATCCGTATCAGACCGTTCAAAAAATATCTTTGGAAATATGAGAATACCGCTTGACTTTATCAAGCTAAAGTGATAAAGTATCACAAATAAGAATTTGGGAAAGGAACCAAAACGCTATGGGAAAGATTCGACACCCCGGCGAGGCGCTGTTTTACGAGGCGGTTCTGTCTCTGCGGACTGCGGAGGAATGCCAGGCATTTTTTGAGGACATCAGCACCATTCAGGAGATGCAGGCCATGTCTCAGCGGTTCCGGGTGGCGTGCCTGCTGGACATGGGCCGCAACTACCTGGAGGTATCCCAGGCCACCGGCGCCAGCTCGGCCACCATCAGCCGGGTAAACCGGTGCCTGCGTTATGGCAGCGGCTACCGGATTGCCCTGGACAATCTGAAGAAAGCGGGAACAATCAGCGATGACGGATGCAATATGGAAAACTGAGGAGCGGGCGGTTTTTACTTTGCGCAGCCTTTACCGGCGCTATGGGTATGCCCCTTACAAAATGAGCCGGTTTGAGGAATATGACCTGTATGTGCGCAACAAGGATTTTCTTGTATCTGACCAGATCATCACCTTTTCGGATGGCAGCGGACGGCTGCTGGCACTGAAGCCGGATGTAACGCTGTCCATCGTTAAGAACGCGCCGGACGCCCCCGGGGCAGTGCAGAAGGTTTATTACAACGAAAATGTCTATCGGGATTACCGGGAGATTCTGCAGGCCGGGCTGGAATGCGTGGGCGATCTTGGGGACTACGAAATCGCGGAGGTGGTACTGCTGGCTGTCAAGAGCCTGGATCTGCTGGGTGAGCGCTATGTGCTGACTATCTCCCATATGGGGCTGGTGGCGGCGGTACTCAGCAGCTGCAGCCTGAGCGCCCGGGCAAAGAAGCAGGCCATGGACTGCCTGCGGCGGAAAAATGCCCACGAGCTGAAGGCGCTGTGCCGGGATGACGCGGCAGCGTGGGAAAAACTGCGGGTGCTGTCTTCCTGCCATGGCAGCGGCAGGGAAGTCCTGCGCGAAGTCGGCCAGGTGCTGACCACCGAACCGGAACGGCAGGCTCTGGAGGAGCTGCAGGCGCTGTGGGATATTTTGGAGGGCAGCAGCTGCGGCGGCAATGTGCGGCTGGATTTCTCGGTAAGCAGCAATATGCGCTATTACAGCGGCGTCGTATTCCGGGGCTATCTGGAGGGAATTCCCGCCAGCGTTCTTTCCGGGGGGCAATATGACAAGCTGGCCCAGAAAATGGGAAAGCACTGCCGGGCTATTGGATTTGCCATTTATCTGGATATGCTGCAGGAGCTGAAGCAGGAGGAAAACGCTTTCGATGTGGACACGCTGATCCTCCATGACGGCACGGTGGACACGGTCAGGCTAACCGCTGCTGCGGAAGCGGCGGCAAAGGAGGGCAGTGTCCTGGTGTCCGGCGTCCTGCCCAAGGGGCGAAGCTGGAAGCGGCTGATTCGGATGGAAAACGGAAAGATGGTGGAGCAATGCAGATAATTAACCTTGCTCTGCCAAAGGGACGGCTGGGAGAAAAAGCCTATGCCATGCTGAAAAGCAGCGGCTACGACTGCCCGGCTATAGAAGATCCGGGCAGGAAGCTAATCTTCGAGAATCCGGAGAAAGGAATCCGGTATTTCTGGGTGAAGCCCTCGGATGTGGCCATTTATGTAGAGCGGGGAGCGGCGGATTTAGGCATTGTTGGCAAAGATATTCTGTTGGAATACGAGCCGGATGTGTACGAGCTGCTGGATCTGCGCATGGGCATCTGCCGCATGGTTGTGGCAGGGAAAAAGGATTTCCGGGAGCCTGTGGGACAGACGCTGAAGGTGGCCACCAAATTCCCCAACATCACCCGGAACTATTACAGCGGAAAGTGCCGGGACATCGATATCATTCCGCTCAACGGTTCTATCGAGCTGGCTCCCATTCTGGGACTGAGCCATGTCATCGTGGATATCGTGGAAACGGGAACGACGCTGCGGGAAAACAATCTGACAGTTTATGAGGAAATCGTCCCCATCAGCGCCAGGCTGATAGCCAATATCGCAAGCTACCAATTCAAGAACGATGCTGTGAACGCCATCCAAAGTCGGCTTTCCCAGCAGGTGGAGGGCAAAGTATGATTCAAATTCTGAAATATGGCCAGGTTCCCAATTCTGAAATCTTTACCCGGGCTGTTCCCAAAACGGATGTGACGGCGGCGGTTTCGGAAATTCTGGCCAATGTGCGCGCAGGCGGGGACCGAGTTCTGCTGGAATACAACGAAAAATTTGACGGTGCAAAGCTTGCCTCACTTTTGGTGACCCGGCAGGAGATGGATGAGGCTTTTTCTGCTGTGGAGCCGGAATTTCTGACCATTCTGGAAAAGGCGGCGGAGAATATCCGCGCCTTCCATACCAGGCAGGTCCGCAACAGCTTTGTAATCGCGGATCGTCCGGGCATAATTCTGGGGCAGAAGGTGATGCCCATCGAAAAGGTGGGGGTCTACGTCCCCGGCGGAACCGCCGCTTATCCTTCCACCGTGCTGATGGATGTCATTCCCGCCAAAATTGCGGGCTGTCCCCATATTGTCATGGTTTCGCCTCCCGGCAGGGACGGAAAACTGAATCCCGCCATTCTGGCAGCGGCGAAAATTGCCGGCGCAGATCAGATTTTCAAGGTGGGCGGCGCCCAGGCTGTGGCGGCTTTGGCTTATGGCACAGAAAGCATCCCCAGGGTGGATAAAATCGTCGGCCCCGGCAACGCCTTCGTAGCGGAGGCAAAGAGGCAGGTGTTCGGCATGGTGGCCATCGACATGATCGCAGGCCCCAGCGAGATTCTGGTCGTTGCCGATGGCAGCAGCAATCCTGTCCATGTGGCTGCTGACATGCTCAGCCAGGCGGAGCATGACAAGCTGGCCAGCGCTGTGCTGGTAACGGACAGCGAAGCGCTGGCCCGGGCGGTCAGCGCAGAGCTGGAAAGGCAGCTTCCGCAGCTTCCCAGGGCAGACATTGCCCGGGCTTCCATCGATAACGGCGGCAAAATCATCGTGGCGGACAGCCTGGCCGCAGGCATCGACATTGCCAACGAAATTGCGCCGGAACACCTGGAATTGATGGTGGATGATCCCTTCGCCTATCTGGACGCGGTGAAAAACGCGGGCTCCATCTTTTTGGGCAGAAGCTGCCCGGAGGCCCTGGGGGACTACCTGGCAGGCCCAAACCATACCCTTCCAACCAGCGGAACAGCCCGGTTCTCCAGCCCTCTCAGCGTGGATGATTTTGTGAAAAAAAGCCAGTTCACCTACTACACCGCAGACGCTCTGTCGAATGTGGCGGAGGACATCGCCCGCTTTGCCGGTAAGGAGGGACTGCAGGGCCACGGCAGAAGCGTCATGATTCGGAAGGAGGCAGGGGCATGAGCCGGTTTTTGAATCAGCGCTGTCAGTCCCTGGAAGCCTACATCCCCGGTGAGCAGCCCCAGGACATGCAGTATATCAAGCTGAACACCAACGAGTCTCCCTATCCGCCTGCCCCCAGCGTAGTAAACGCCATGACCGGAGAACAGGTGGAATTGCTGCGGCTGTACCCGGATCCCACCGCCAGGACGCTGAAGGAAAAGCTGGCAAAGCGCTATGCGGTGAAGCCGGAAAATGTGTTTGTGTCCAACGGTTCGGATGAAACGCTGAATTTTGCGTTCCTGGCCTTTGGCGGTAAAGGCGCGGTGTTCCCGGATATCAGCTATGGCTTTTATGAGGTTTTTGGGAACCTTTACGGCATCCAATATGAAAAAATACCCCTGAAAGCGGATTTTTCCGTGGACTTTCGGGATTACTGCGGCAAGGGGAAGCTGGTGGTGCTGGCCAATCCCAACGCTCCCACCGGCATGGGCATTCCTGTCGGGCAGATTGAGGAGATTGTCAAAAGCAACCCGGAGTCGGTTGTCCTCATTGACGAAGCCTATGTGGACTTCGGCGGCCAGACTGCCCTGCCCTTGATACAAAAGTATGACAATCTTCTGGTGGTGCGAACCTTTTCCAAATCCCGGTGCCTGGCGGGCGGCCGTCTGGGCTATGCCTTTGCCAACCCCCAGCTGATTGCGGATATGGAAAAGATCCAGTTCTCTACCAATCCCTATAACATCAACCGCCTGACTCTTCTGCTGGGTGAGGCCACGGTGGACGCGGAGGATTACTATCGGGAAGCATGCCGGCGGATTATCAAAACCAGGAGCCGGACGGCGGAGAAGCTGACACAGCTGGGGTTTCAGGTTTTGCCAAGCCAGACCAATTTCCTGTTTGCCAAAACTGCCAGACTGGACGGGCTTTCCCTTTACCGGGAGCTGAAAAGGCGGGGAATTCTGGTGCGCCATTTCGAAAGCCCCAGAATTCGCCAATTCAACCGCATTACCATCGGTACTCCGGGTCAGATGCAGACCTTTATCGACGCCGTGAACAGTATTTTGGGAGGTGCCCAATGAGAACCTGCGAAATAAACCGCAAGACTGCGGAAACTGACATCCGACTGAGCCTGAAGCTGGACGGCACCGGAAAAAGCAGCATGGACACCGGCTGCGGCTTTCTGAACCACATGCTGACTCTGTTTGCTGCCCACGGAGGATTTGACCTGACTGTCACATGTGTGGGCGATACCGATGTGGATGACCACCACAGCGTGGAGGATATCGGCATCTGCCTGGGAGCGGCCTTCCGGGAAGCCCTGGGGGACAAGCGGGGCATCACTCGTTATGGCAGTTTTCTGCTGCCCATGGACGAAGCCCTGATTCTCGCCGCTGTGGACATTTCCGGCAGAAGCTGTCTGTGTTATGAGTTGGAAATCCCAACGGAAAAAATCGGCACCTTCGATACGGAGCTGGTGGAAGAATTCTTCCTTGCTTTTGTCCGAAACTGCCCCATGAGCCTGCATCTGCGGCAGCTGGCGGGCAGAAATTCCCACCACATTGCGGAGGCGGCCTTTAAGTCCGCAGCCCGTGCGCTGAAAGCGGCGGTTGCCCTGGACGGCACCGATGCGATTCCGTCCACTAAGGGGGTTCTTTGATGGTTGGCATCATCGATTACGGTGTGGGGAACCTGTTTTCCCTGCGCTCCTCCTTCACTTCCATTGGAGAGGACGCTTTTGTCAGCGGCAGTTCGGAACGCCTGGCCGACGCCGACCGTCTGGTGCTGCCCGGCGTCGGGGCCTTCGGGGATGCGGCAAACAAGCTTCGCCTATCCGGGCTGGATCGCTTTATCCGGGAACAGGCTGCGGCGGGAAAGCCGCTGCTTGGCATCTGTCTGGGAATGCAGCTGTTGTTTGAAAAAAGCTTTGAGTATGGGGTTCACCCGGGGCTGGGCCTGCTGGAGGGCCGGGTCATTTCCATGGAGGGCAAGCTGCCCGGCAATTTGAAAATTCCGCATATGGGATGGAACCGGCTGGAAGTCCGGCGCGGCAGGCTGCTGCAAGGGATGGACGGGGCGTATGTCTATTTTGTCCATTCCTATTTTGCCGACGGCTGTGCCGATTCGCTTGCCGCCGTGACGGAGTACGGCATTCCCGTCACCGCTGCTGTGGAACAGGGCAATATCTTCGGCTGCCAGTTCCACCCGGAAAAAAGCGGGAACGCGGGTCTTGCCATCCTGCGCGCATTCTGCGGTATGTAACACTAGGCCCTTGTTCTTATGAAAAAGGTTGAAAACATTTTTATAGCACCGCAGGTGCGTTAAGAACTGTATGATACTATTTCTGGATAAAATGGTTTCATTTTATCCGGAAGACATCACCTTACGGCTCGTCCTTCTTTATAAAACCGAACGGTTTTATAAAGAATCCGTAAAAAGGGGGAAAATATGTACCTTTACCCAGCCATTGATCTGTACGGGGGCAAGGCCGTGCGGCTATACCAGGGTGACTATGCCGCCATGACGGTTTACAGCGAAAGACCCGCTGAAGTGGCGAAAGCCTTTTCGCAGGCCGGGGCAGAGCGCATCCATCTGGTTGACCTGGAAGGCGCGAAGACCGGAAAGCCCGCGAACCTTGCCGCGATTCGGGAAATTATGGATGCGGCTCCCCTCTTTACCGAGGTCGGCGGCGGCATCCGCACCATGGAGACAGTGAAACGCTGCTTTTCCCTTGGCGTGAACCGGGTGATTTTGGGCACCGCCGCCGTCACGGACCCTGCCTTCCTGGAAGCGGCCCTTGCCCAATACGGCGAAAAAATCGCCGTTGGCGTGGATATTCGGGACGGTTTCGTCGCCATCAAGGGCTGGACGGAGAAATCCCGAATCAAGGCCCGGGACTTTTTTGAGCAAATGCAGCGTCTGGGCGTGAAAACCGTTATTTGCACGGACATCTCCCGGGACGGCGCCATGAAGGGTACAAACCGGGAGTTGTACCGGGAGCTGTCGAAAAAGTATGCCATCGATCTGATCGCCTCCGGCGGGGTATCGACTCTGGAGGACGTGGCGGCGCTGCGGGACATGGGGCTCCACGGCGCCATCATCGGCAAGGCCTATTATACTGGCACAATCGACTTGAAGAAAGCAGTGGAGGTGGCCCGGTGATTACGAAACGCATTATTCCCTGCCTGGATGTCCGCGACGGGCGGGTGGTAAAGGGAACCAATTTCCAGGGGCTGAAGGATGTGGCTTCCCCTGTGGAAATGGGAAAATTCTATAGTGATAACGGCGCAGACGAGCTGGTGTTCTATGACATCACCGCCTCCACTGAAGGCCGCAGACTGTTCACGGACGTCCTGACTCAGGTGGCCTCTACGATTTTCATTCCCCTGACGGTAGGGGGCGGAATCAACACCGTGGAGGATTTTGACCGGGTGCTTAAATGCGGCGCGGATAAGGTCAGCGTCAATTCCGGGGCAATCCGGGACCCGGATCTGGTACGTGCCGCCGCCCGGCTTTACGGGAACCAGTGCGTGGTGCTTTCCGCTGATGTCAGGCGGGTGAACGGCGAATTCCGGGTGTTTGCCAAGGGTGGCCGGGAGGATACCGGAATGGAAGCCATTTCCTGGATCAGACGATGCGTCGCCAACGGCGCGGGAGAGGTGGTACTCAATTCCATCGACACCGACGGCGTGAAGGGCGGCTTCGATCTGGAAATGCTGGACGCTGTCAGCAGCGCCGTGGATGTGCCGGTCATCGCTTCCGGCGGCGCGGGGCGTAAGGAAGATTTTATCACCCTGTTCCGGACCTTGCCCAGGGTGGACGCGGGGCTGGCCGCCTCCATTTTCCATTTCGGGCAGGTTCGGATACCAGACCTGAAGCAGGCACTGCGGGACAACGATATTTTGGTGAGGCTATGATATGATGAATGTAGAAAAACTCAAATTTGATGAAAAGGGCCTTATCCCCGCCATCGTGGTGGATGAGGAAACGGGAAATGTGCTGACTCTGGCCTATATGAGCCGGGAGAGCCTGGCAATCTCCATGGAAAAGGGGCTGACCTGTTTCTGGAGCCGATCCCGGCAGGAGCTGTGGCTGAAGGGGGAGACCAGCGGCAATTATCAGCACATTGTCTCCATCACTGCCGACTGTGATTTTGACGCTCTGGAAATCCGGGTAAAGAAAGACGGCCCGGCCTGCCATCTGGGTACGGATTCCTGCTTTACCAACCCCGTTATGGGGGAACGGGAGGACAAATTCCAGCTGGAGGGGCTGTATCAGCTGCTTCTGGACCGAAAAAAGAATCTCCCCGAAGGATCCTATACCACGTATCTGTTTCAAAAGGGCATTGACAAAATTCTGAAAAAGGTGGGTGAGGAGGGGACGGAGGTCATTATTGCCGGCAAGGCCGGTGATAAGGCTGAGACAATTTACGAAATCGCTGACCTTGCCTACCATGTTCTGGTGCTGATGGCGCAGATGGGCATCTCTGTGGAAGATGTCCGCGCCGAGCTTGCCAGCCGCCATATTATTGATCACAAGGTAAAGCAGGAAAAAATGACATAATAGCGGATTTCGGCGGTCATGCCCGTTTCCGGCCGTTCCGCTGCCCCGGAAAAGAGGGGGGTTGGCTTGAATCCGGCTTTGCCCCCACAGGCCGTACAAAATTAAACCGATATTTCTGAAAAAGTGCTTGCATTTTTTCCCGGGATGTGCTATCATATTTTGGCACTTAAGCGAAGTGCCTATGCGCCGGTAGCTCAGTTGGATAGAGTGACTGACTACGAATCAGTAGGTCGGGGGTTCGAGTCCCTTCCGGCGTGCCAATAGCAAAAGAATCCGAGCCACGTTAGTGGCTCGGATTCTTTTTTGCCCGGAATCCAGGAAGAAAACAGAACTGCCTTTTCATACAGTTTTTAATCAAAAGACAGTCCCGTTTCCCGCTGGAGAATCGGCAGGCGAGGTACCGGCGTCAGCACAGCTTCGCGCCGGCGGGAATATCGTCGCTGATCATAATCAGGTTCAGCTTTTCTTCCCCTTTTTCTGTGTGAACCGCGCTCAGCAGCATGCCGTTGCTCTCCTTGCCCATCATTTTCCGGGGGGGCAGATTGGTGATGGCCACCAGGGTTCTGCCAACCAGCTCCTCGGGCTTATAGTACTTGGCGATGCCGGATAGAATCTGGCGGTCCGTACCGGTACCGTCATCCAGCGTAAAGCAAAGCAGCTTTTCACTCTTCCTGACAGGCTTGCAGTCCTTGACCTTCACAGCCCGGAAATCCGACTTGCAGAAGGTATCAAAGTCCACCTTCTCCTCGGTATAAGGCTCAATTTCCAGCGGCGGCAAAGCAGCCTTGGCTTTAGCTTCGTTAAAAGCGTTGATCTCGGCCATTTTCTTGTCCATATCCAGGCGGGCAAACAGGATTTCACTGCTTCCAACCTTTCCGCCGGTGGGCAGCACGCCAAAGGAACGCAGACTCTCCAAACCGCCGTTTTCCGTATTCAGCTGATTCAGAATCCGCTTGGAGGTGTCTGGCAGGAACGGCTCCAGAGCAATCGCCGCAAAGCGGATGCTTTCCAGCAGGTTGTACAGCACGGTTCCCAAGCGGGGTTTGCTTTCCTCGGATTTTGCCAAGGTCCAGGGCGTGGTTTCGTCGATATATTTGTTGGCGCGGCGCAGCAGGACGAAGATCTCGTCGATTGCGTCAGCAACCTTCAAATCGTTCATCTTGGCCTCAACCTTGCCGGGCATCGCCAGAGCGACGGCCTTCAGATCTTCGTCCAGAGCCTCGGGCGTATTCGGCTCCATGATCTCACCGTTGAAGTACTTATGATCCATGGCAATGGTGCGGTTGACCAGATTACCCAGAATATTGGCCAATTCGGAGTTTATACGCTCGATGATCAACTCGTAGGTCATGATTCCATCGGAGGCAAAGGGCATCTCGTGCAGTACGAAATAGCGAATGGCGTCCACACCAAACAGTTCCACCAGATCGTCAGCATAAATGACGTTGCCCAGAGACTTGGACATCTTATCGCCCTTCACCAGAAGCCAGGGATGCCCGAATACCTGCTTGGGCAGAGGCTCACCCATGCTCATCAGGAAAATGGGCCAGTAGATGGTGTGAAAACGGACGATGTCCTTACCGATCAGATGCAGGTCGGCGGGCCAGAATTTTTTGTAATGGTCATCGTGATTGCCGTCCGGGTCATAGCCGCAGAAGGTGATATAGTTGGTCAGGGCGTCCAGCCACACATATACCACATGGCCCGGGTCGAACTCCACCGGAATGCCCCAGGTAAAGCTGGTACGGGAGACACACAGATCCTGCAGGCCGGGCTTCAGGAAATTGTTGATCATCTCATTTTTGCGGCTTTCCGGCTGGATGAATTCCGGATGCTCCTGAATGTACTGCATCAGGCGGTCGGCATACTTGCTCATGCGGAAGAAGTAAGCCTCCTCTTCCGCGTCCACGCATTCCCGGCCGCAGTCAGGACATTTCCCGTCTACCAGCTGGCTTTCCGTCCAGAAGCTTTCACAGGGCGTACAATACTTGCCTACGTACTTTCCCTTGTAAATATCACCCTTTTCGTACATCCGGCGAAAAATTTTCTGCACCTTTGACACATGCTCCGGGTCGGTGGTACGCACGAAGCGGTCATAGGTTGTGTTCATCAGATCCCAAATGCGGCGGATCTCCGAGCTGACATTGTCCACATATTGCTGAGGGGTAATGCCGGCGGCTTCGGCTTTCTGCTGGATCTTCTGACCATGCTCGTCCGTACCGGTCTGAAAGTACACATCGAAACCGGCCTGACGCTTATAGCGGGCAATGGCGTCGGCCAATACAATCTCATAAGTATTGCCGATGTGAGGCTTCGCAGAGGTGTAGGCAATGGCCGTGGAAATATAATAGGGTTTCTTTTCCGTCATGGTTCTCCTCCTGTAACTGAAAATCGCCCCGGGAAAACCCAAGGGCGACAAAAATTGACGCGGTACCACCTTGCTTCGCAGCGCAAGCTGCCTCTTGGCGCGTTAACGGGCGTACCCGAAACCGCCTGATTGCCGGCGGTTCAGCTCCGAGGCCATGTTCCCCTGTTTTCCCCGTGCCCGCTTCCACCTACCGGGGCTCTCTGACCGGCTCATCCAGGGTACTCTTCTCTTCCCAGCTTTTGAATATTTGTATTCCTTATTATAGCCTGAAACGCGGCAGTTTGTCAACACCTAACTGCCAGATAAATCCAGAAAGGGGCAGCCGAAGCAGAGAAGCGCCGTTTCCGGCGCGGGCCGCCTGCGGCGGGCATGCTTCCTTTATTGGTTCGCGTCTTTCCTCGTCAGCCACATGGCAACGGCAATGGCACTGATGCCGCCAGCCAGCTTCCCGGCGATCATGGCGCCCATCATCTGGGGGGCAAAGCCTGCTGTGAAGCCCAGATGGTCGCCAAATACAAAGGCTGCCGACACCGCGAAAGCAATGTTGATAACCTTTCCCCGCTCGTTCATATCCTTTACCATGCCGAAGGCGGCAATGGAATTGGCTAAACTCGCAATCAGTCCCGCGGCTGCGGCGTCGTTGATGCCCAGGCGCTGCCCCGCTGCCATCAGGGGTCTGCGCAGAAGCCTTGTCAGAACAAATACCAGCGGAAAAGCCCCCGCCAGCACAATGGCGATGGTTCCTACGGTTTCAAAGCCCTCGGAAATCGGCGCCATACCCGGAATGACGGCATAGCCCGTCAGCGCCTCCACAATGGCCGCAGCCAGGCCGGTGGTCGCCAGAATGACCACGAATTTGCCAAACACCGCAAAGCCTCGGACCATGGCCTTTTCCGCCCGCCACAGGCCCAGGGCAATGAGCACCGCAATCAGCACGATGGGGATCAGATTTCGCAGCACCATCCTCACCGGAAAGCCCGCCACCAATCCGCCCACCAGCACCCCCAGGGGTATGGTCACCATGCCGCAGAGGATTCCCTTTGCCATGGCGGGCCGGTCTGACTCCCGCAAAATGCCCATGGCTACCGGAATCGTGAAAACAAGGGTGGCCCCCAGCATGGCACCTGTCAGAACACCGCCCAGCATGGCCGCCCGGTAGTCCTCTGTCATTTGCAGCGCCAACGCGCCGCCGCCCATATCGTTGGCCAGGATGGTTCCGGCAAACATGGCAGGGTCCGCTCCCAGAAAACCGTAAACCGGCACGACAATCGGCTTCAAAACCGCCGCCAGCACCGGCGCCAGAGATACGATTCCCACCATCGCCAGAGCCAGGGAACCCATAGCCAGAATGCCGCTCTCAAATTCCTTGCCAAGCCCCCAGCGGTTGCCGAAGATGCGGTCAATCGCGCCCAAAACCGCAAACCCCGCCATGACCGCAATTAAGATTTCATGAAAAGACATGCTCTCCTCCGATTATGAGGCAATCTCATTTTTCGCGTTGCCCGTTTCTATTTTTCGTCTACGATGGCAACCACAGCGGCGTCCACCGGGGCATCCATGCAGTATCGGGATGCCACTGTCCCTGTGGCCAGCAGCACCCGATCCCCGCTGCCCGCGCCAACCTGATCCGCCGCTACAATCCGCTCACCGCCGCTTTCCACCACCAGAAAGGTTTGCCCCTGCAGGCATGCGGCCTTCCGGGTGGCCCAGATTGCTCCCACAACTTTTCCGACCTTCATTTCGTACCCTCCATAATTTCCTTTGCCAGAGGCGTCAGCACCGCGCCGGGGCCGGGCATCCGCCCTGAGCCCCGCAGAATCCGCGCTTCCTCCGCCGTAACCAGCTTCTTCCGTCTGCCGTCGGTGAACAGCACACCCCAATTTTTCAATTCCCGTTGGGCCGCTGCCAGGCTCCCTGCCAGCACCCGGTTTTTGGGCGCCTCCGGCAGGCCCGGCGTGAAAAGATACACCGTCTTTCCCTCCGCCAATGCTGTCAGTACCCGTTCCTCCCGGAATCGCAGCAATTGAGACAGCGTCAGCGAACCAATCACCACCGCGTCATAGGGTGCTTCCGTTACATAACAGTAGCCCAGTTCTGTCCCCGGCTCTTTCCCGATCAGCAGCGCCCGGATCATGACAGAATCCTCCCCAGATCCCCTTTGCAAAAGCCGCAGGCGTTGGCTTCGTCATAGTCCAGGTGAACGCAGGCGGCAAAATCCGGGCTGACCCGCACCACCACATCGTCAAAGATCACAGGCCGGGCGGTGTAGGTTTTCAGCTTCACGATTTGGTGGTCCTCCACGCCAAACTGCCGGGCATTCTCCGGCGTCAGATGGATGTGCCGCTTGGCGGCAATGACCCCCCGGGGCAGCGTCACACGCCCGCAGTTACCCGCCAGTACGGCCCCCGGCGTATCTTTCACATCCCCGGACAGCCGCACCGGCGCGTTAATGCCCAGCGTTCTGGCATCCGTCAGGGAAACCTCCACCTGTCCCTCTTTCCGTTCCGGCCCCAGCACTGCCACATTCTGAAATTCGCCCTTTGGTCCCAGCACCGTGACCCGCTCATTCGCCAGGTACTGTCCCGGCTGGGACAGTGGACGCTTTGGGGTCAGGGCGTGGCCAAAAAGGGCCTGCGCCTGCTCTTTCGTAACATGCACATGCCGCCCGGAGGCCTCCAGCTCTATGAAAAGCCGGCAGGCGACAGCTTCTGCCAGCGCATGTAAATCCTGTCCGTCCATAGCTTCCTCCTTATCTTTGTCCCCCCGGGGACAATTTATTGCAAACGCTCCAAAATCTTTTCTGTCAGCATTTCCACCAGATCCGTGTTTACGGCCACATTCGGTGTGCGTGTTTCCTCCGTACCCCACGCCACCCGGCGAATGTTGATGAGATCCAGCGGGGAGATGTTATTCGACGAGCTGCTGCCCCCTGCCGCGCCGCAGCCCAGGGTCAGCGCCGGAAACAGCCCCGTTGTGGCGCCAATGCCGCCCAGCGCCGCAGGGGTATTCACCAGGAAACGGGACACGGGAATCTTTTCCGCAAAGCGCCGGATAACGCCCTGGTCGCCGGCATGCATGGCAAAGGTATGGCCGCTGCCCTCGTGCGTCAAAACCTCAATGCTTTTGGCCAATACCGCTTCCTCACTGTCCATGACAAAAAACGCCAATACCGGGCAGAGCTTTTCCATGGAATACGGCCGGGTCGGGCCCGCCTCCTGCTCCCGCGCTACCAGAACCTTCACGCTATGCGGCACAGAGAACCCTGCCAATTCCGCAAGCCGCAGGGCGCTTTTGCCCACAATCTCCGGATTCAGCGCCCCGGTTGGGCGGAACAGCAGCTTTGCCAGCTGCCCGGCCTCCTGAACGTTCATAAAATAGAAGCCCTGACGCTGTCCTTCGGCGCGTACTTCCTCTTCCAGCGCTTTTTCCACGATAATGCTCTGCTCCGAAGCGCAGACTGTGCCATTGTCAAAGGTTTTGGATCTGAGGATACTTTGCATCGCCCGAGCCACGTCTGCGCTGTGATGGATATACACCGGGCCATTCCCCGCGCCTACCCCGATAGCGGGCTTGCCGGATGAGTAGGCGGCCCTGACCATGGCAGGCCCGCCTGTAGCCAGAATCAGGCATACCTGTTCCGCACCCATCAGCTCCTGGCAGCCCGCCATGACGGGTATGCTCAGGCAGGCTACCGATCCCTTGGGCGCTCCCGCCTGCTCTGCCGCCTCCGCCACGATCCGGGCAGCCTTCCGGGTGCAGACGATGGCCTTTGGGTGGGGTGAAAAAACAATGGCATTGCCCGATTTCAAGGCGATCAGTGCCTTATAGCACACCGTGGACGTAGGGTTGGTGCTGGGCACAATGGCGGCAATAACGCCCATGGGTACGCCGATTTCCCAGAGCTGCTGTTCCGGTACCTCCCGCAGAACGCCCACGGTTTTCATTCCCCGGACAGCCTTGGCCACGCTCTGGGAAGCGAACAGGTTTTTCGTAATCTTATCCTCCGCATTGCCAAAGCCCGTCTCGCTGACGGCCATCTCTGCCAATGTGGACGCTTCTCTGGCAAAGGCTTTTGCTACTGCCTCCACAATGCCGTCCAGCTGCTGCTGCGTCATTTCCGCCAGCTTCCGCTGAGCGCTCTGCGCGGCCTTTGCCAGTTCCCTGGCCTCCTGCCGGGCGGCCAAATCCTTGTCAAATTCCATAGTTCCTCCCAATTCCTGTGCGGAGTGCGGCTGATTTTGCTCTCCTAAAACAGTAAGCTTGATCCGTCCCCGGCTTTTTCTGTCAGACGTCCATGTTCCACAAAGCCCATTTTCTCCAGCCAGCGCTGAAACTCCGGAATGGCGGTTTTCCCGGTCAGCTCCCGCAGCGCCGCCGTTTCCCGGAAACCGGTGGTCTGATAGTTCAGCATGATGTCATCCCCGTGGGGGATTCCCATGAAGTAATTGCATCCGGCCATGGTCAGAAGACTTGCCAGATTCTCAATGTCATTTTGATCCGCTTTCATGTGATTGGTATAGCAGCAGTCGCAGCCCATGGAAATGCCCGTGAGCTTACCCATGAAGTGATCCTCCAGCCCTGCCCGGGTCACCTGCCTGGCATCATACAGGTACTCCGGGCCAATAAAGCCCACCACGGTGTTCACCAGGAAGGGTTCAAACCGCTTGGCAAAGCCATAGCACCGGGCCTCCATGGTCACCTGATCCGTGTCATGGTGGGCGTTGGAGGATAACTCAGACCCCTGTCCCGTTTCGAAATACATGACGTTGGGACCTTCCGCCGTGCCGTCCTTCAGCAGCAGCTGACGGGCCTGCTCCAGCGTTGACGCGGAGAAGCCAAAGGCTTCGTTTCCCTTCTGACTGCCGGCAATGGACTGGAAGATCAGGTCGCAGGGCGCGCCGGCGCGCACCGCCTTCATCTGGGCTGTCACGTGGGCCAGAACACAGATCTGGGTGGGAATCTCCCAGCGCTCCTTGATTTCCTGAAAACGCCGCAGAATTTTCCCCGTCTGTTCCGGGGAATCCGTCACCGGATTCAGCCCGATGACCGCGTCCCCGGCGCCAAAGCTCAGGCCCTCCAGGACGGATGCTGTGATGCCTTCCGGATCGTCGGTGGTGTGGTTTGGCTGCAGACGGCAGGAAAGGGTTCCGGGCAGGCCGATGGTGGTGTTGCAGTGAGCCGTGACGGTAATTTTATTTGCCGCGT
Organism: uncultured Oscillospiraceae bacterium; assembly: GCA_964618385.1. Lineage (GTDB taxonomy): Bacteria > Bacillota > Clostridia > Oscillospirales > Oscillospiraceae > Faecousia. The sequence goes on from CAZUAN010000009.1 coordinate 22,047, forward strand.
AGATCAGGTCCAGATTGCTCATTAGCTTGCACACCGCCGCCACCATCTCCGAGGTCAAGCCCCGGCTGAGCTTGCGGATATCCGCGCCGGAGGTGGTTTCCGAGAGAATCCATTCCCGCAGATCGGACACAGTCCAACCCCGGATTCCGGCATAAACGGTTTCGTTTACGTCATCCTGAATAATCCGGGTGACTTCGTCCTCCTCATAGGGCACTGCGGGATGCTCCCGCAGCTCTCCCAGGGTCAGGGCAGACAATACCACCTTGGCAGCCACCCGCTCCTGAGCGCTTTCCGCCGCCAAACCGGCCAGCTTGTCCCCGGTTTTCTCCTCATTGGCCTTTGCCAGTACCTGCTTGATATCCCGGAACGTGTAGGTTTTTCCCAACAGGGTGGTTTTCAGCTTCATATCGTTCATCCTTTTGCGCAGGGGAATCGTTTCGCGCGTCATGGCCTTCCCCTTTTGGGAGTGCTCCCCGAAGGGAAAGTCCATACGCTACGCGTTTCCCTTCCACTGCACCATCAAAATATAGAGCATGCTGCTCATCCGGTTCAGCGCCTTTAGAAGATCCTCCCGCATCGGATTTCCTTCCCGGTCGAGAAAGGCCGCCACCGCCGCCAGTTCCGCTTCCCGGGCCGCGCACCGGGCGCGGTTCAAATGGGCAATTACAGGGCCGTCCTCCACGCTGGGTGTGAAGTGGGGCTGGCCGTAGTAATCCTGGGGGAAGTGACTGCGTCTGCGCTGCTCCTCCGCCGTCAGGCCGCAAAGCCTGTCCCATTTCAGCGGCTCCTCCAGAACCTCGCAGCGAATGATCTGCCGCGCTAACGTCAGGATTTCCCCCACCGGCGGAATCAGGTTTTTATCCGCCAGCTGGCACAGGATCAGTTCCGCCTCCAGCGTATCCAGTTTCCCCCGGAAGCGGATGCGGGGATGATCCTTCCGCACCAGCACATCCCCGTTCAGATGGGTCATCTGCTCCGGCTTTTCCAGCAGATAGCCGCCGCTGAGCAGGCGATACCGTTCCGGCTTTGCCTGCTCAGCCGGGAGAATCTCAATGCGTTCTCGGGAGAGGAAATCCCGGGCCCCGCTGGTCAGCTGGTCACCTTTCCCCAGAAAATAGACCCGCCGGCCATCCCGGTTGCGGATATTCGCCCGGACTGCCTCCTCATTATAGAGCATTCTCTACTTGCCTGCGGGGGAATCCTGATTCAGGCGGCCCTTGGGGAGAATTGCATCCACCTCCATATGAGGCCGGGCAATGACGTGGACGGAGATCAGTTCTCCAACCTTTTCCGCTGCAGCGGCCCCCGCATCCGTCGCGGCCTTCACCGCGCCCACGTCACCGCGCACCATCACAGTCACCAGGCCGCCGCCAACCTGCTCCTTGCCCACCAGCTGCACATTGGCGGACTTGACCATAGCGTCCGCCGCCTCAATTGCACCGATGAGGCCCTTTGTTTCGATCATACCCAGAGAATTTGTATCCATACTGTTCCATCCTTTCCATTGTTTGATACTATTTCTGGATAAAATGGTTTTCTTTTATCCAGAAGACATCGCCTTACGGCGCTGTCATTTTTGGTATTTTCGGAATAGAAAATACCAAAAATTCGTCTTATAGGATATTCCTATAAAAATGTTCCATCCTTTGGATTTCCCATTTTTATGGAATATCCGTATGATACATCAGATGCTTACCCTTCCAGCGGCTTGGCCGCCACTTCCGCTACCGCTTCCGCGAAGGCCGCGCAGGCGGCATCGCAGGCACTCTGTGTCCCGGCAAGCAGTCCACCGCCAAAATTCGTTTCGCTGGGTGGGGCGTAAAGTTTACATAACATTACATCTGCTGCTTTCAGCGCCGCATCCATGGCATACATCCCCTCCAGAGGCGGAGCAATCAGGTACGCCAGGGCTGTTCCTGCCTGGACTCCCGCCTCCCGCGCCAGGAAGCTTCCCACGCTGCTAACAGTTTGCGCAAGATACGGCACGCTATTCACTTCGTTAAACCCGATTCGCCGCAACGCGGCCAAAGCCGCTTCCATGCCGCTTCGTACCGCCCCCGGCGTCTGTCCCGCCAGAATTCCGATGACTTCCCCCGCATTGGGCGTGGAGGCATTGGCGGCTCCGGCATAGAAGCTGCGGCCGTAGGCCACCTCCACCTCCGCCGCCTTTGTGGCCGCGTCCAGGGCAATATAGGTCGCGTCATCGCAGTCGGTGGTCAGAAGTCCCAGGGAAGGATATCCCTTGGGCACACCCAGGGCTTTACACAGGGTAGGACTGGCATTGGCAAGATAGCGCACCGCCAGAACAGTTACCGGAATCATGCCTCCGCCTCCACATGCAGCCCCACGCCGGAAACCTGCTTTTTCAGAATCCGTTCAATCAGTTCGGCAATGTGCGCTCCCGCTTCCACCGCCGGAGTGCCCTGGGCATGGATGTTGGAGACCACCGTCCGGCTGGACTCCGAAACCCCCGTCCGTGGCCGGTAGGTGATATAGGCCGACATGCTCTTGTCTGTCACCAGGCCGGGACGCTCCCCCACCAGCATACATATCAGCTCGCAGCCGGTTATATCGCCGATGGCGTCGCCTGCCCCCACCCGGCAGTAGCGGACGAAAACAGGCGTTCCCGCGTCAATTCCCCGGATCTTCAGGCCCTCCCGGATGGATTCCAGGCAGTCCATGGCGTTGGCCATGATGGCGGCGGAGCTTAGTCCGTCCCCCACCACAAGCTGCACCCTGGGGGTTCCGGGAATGGCGGCACGGATTTTTTCCCGGTTTTCCCCGTCAAAGCATCGCCCATAATCCGGGCGGGTCAGGTACTCGTCCTTGTCATGGCACCTGGTCTGAACCTCCGCCATACCGTTTTTCGCGGCGAAGTCCTCACTAACCTGGGAAAACACCGCGTCCTGAGCCGCCGCGTGATCCGCCCGGAACCGCAGCATGGTCAATGTCTTATACCGGGCGCCTGCCCGGCCGCTGCCCAGCCGGGCAGGGGTTCTCTGCTTCATTTTCCGGAATTTTTCCCCCTCCGCCGGATTCTCCACCAGATATAGCTTTCGCAGATCCAGGGCCGTCACATCCGGGACAAAATCTCCGTCATGATAGTCCGTGGGCTGCTTTTCCGGCTGGGGGGCAGTGGGATGGTAATCGCTGGCCTTCACCATAGGCTCCGCATCCAGGCCCCCCAAAATTTCCGCCACCATGGCGGTCAGTTCCTGTTTGTTCATTTGAGTCTCCTAATCTGTTATCGAGAGAAAACCAGGGTCTTTACCACCACTGGCAGGGCATGGCCCACGGGAGCGCCGATGTCCAGATAGCTTCCCTCACTGACCTTTATCCTGTCAATGCACAGGATCGGGGCATCCTTTGGCAGCCGTACCGCCAGAGCCTGGCCCAGGGCCTTGGCCATGTCCTGCTCCAGGCAAAGAAGCAGCGGCTCCTGTGCCTGGGAAAGGATCTGCTCCGCCATGGCCGCTGTTTCCCGATATGTCGGGGATAAGAGGCCCGGCATGGCAAGCACGGCCATGCCCTCTTGTCTGCCCAGTTCCCGGCGGATGTCCGAAAGCTTTTCAATGTTCGCCACCGGCACGTTTTTCATGGGAAAATGCACATTCTGATAAAACACCGTGCTTCCGGAAAGCTGGGCGCTGTGGCACCCCGCGCCGATGACCGTGGCCCGGATGGTTTCGCTGCCCAGCATATACGCTCCCCGGCAAAGCAGGCTTTTTCGGATCATCCGGCCAAGCTCCGGCCCGATGTCCCCAAATTTCAGCCCGGGAACCTCTTCCTCGATACAGTCGGCCACGCCTCCGGAGAAGGAGATCACCGCGCCAGGTGATGGCGGCGTCCACGCCGTGCCAGCTTCCGCAGTGGTCAAATGCTCCAGCAGCGGCGTCCGCTCCCGAAGTCCCGCCGCCATTTCCAGCGCCCGGGTCAGCACCTCCGCAACGGCCTTCAGCTGCTCCGGTTTTGCCGAGTCCCCCGGCTTCAGGCCGCATAGGTCCCGTAAAACCGGGGAAACGTAGGTGACCGTGCCGCTCTGCGTCAGCTTGATCAGCCGTCCGCCCACGTTCAGGCAGCCTGTCTGAAGGATTTTTCCGTCCCGGATCAGGGCCAGGTTGCTGGTTCCGCCGCCAATATCCATGTGGAGTACGGTTTTTCCTGTTCGTTCAGAAACTTCCACAGCCCCGGAACCCTTCGCGGCCAGGACGCTTTCCAGATCCGGTCCCGCCGAGGCTACTACAAATTCCCCGGCAAAATCGGACAGGGCATTCAGCACCGTCCGGGCGTTTTCCTTTCGGCTGGTTTCTCCGGTGATGATGATGGCACCGGTATCCACATCGCCGCGGGTGATTCCCGCCTGCCGGTACTCCCGCTCCACGATTTCCCGCAGGGCGGCACCGTCCATGTGGCTTTCGTCCAGCAAAGGGGTGAAATATACCGGGCTTTTGTACAGAATCTCCCGCCGGGCAATCTCCATTTCCGGTACGGCAAAGCTGGAAGCCCGGTTCTCAATGGTCAGTTCCGAGAGAACCATCTGTGTAGAGGTTGTGCCAACGTCAAGCCCTACACTGCGCAGCTGTTCAGACACGTCCCGTCACCTCTTCCAAAATCCGACGCACCAGGAAATCCTCCGCCTCCATGGGGTTGCTCCTGCAGCAGGGATCCTCCAGCGCGGCCGAAACGATATCCCCTGCGCTGCGCCACACCGCCCGGGGATCAACCCCAGCCTGGACCAGTGTCTCTGGCAGGTTCATCTCCCGGCGCAGGCGAATCAGGCCGTTTTTCAGATTCCGCACCGCAATGGTATCCGCGCTGCCGCCCAATCCCGCCGCCCGGGCCAGTTCGGCGTATTTTTTTCCTGCCACGTGAGCATTGCAGCTGATGATGGCGGGAAGAAGGATGGCGTTCAGCCGCCCGTGGGCCACATGGAACATACCCCCCAGGCTGTGAGCCATGGCATGGCACAGGCCAAGGCCCGCCTGGGTGAAGGATATCCCCGCCATGGTGGCTGCCATGTGAATCTTCAGCCGAACCTCCTTATGCCCCGCATAGGAGGCAGGCAGCGCGGCATAGGCGCTGCTGAAGGCTTCCCGGGCGTACAGATCCGTCAGGATTCCGGCATTCCGGGCTGTGTATGCCTCCACCGCATGGGTCAGCACGTCGAAGCCTGTTTCCGCAATCAGCCCTTTTGGAAGTTCCTGGAGCAGATCGCTGTCCAGGATTGCCACATCCGGGCAGAGCCGTCCGTCCACCAGCGGATGCTTGACCCTGTCATGGGTCAAAATGGCAAAATCCGTCACCTCGGAACCGGACCCGGAGGTAGTTGGAATGGCTGCCAGCCTGCAGGTTCCCTTGGCGAAGAAGGCCATTGCTTTCGCGCAGTCCATGGTACTGCCCCCGCCCAGTGCCACAAGCAAGTCCGGTTCAAAAGCCCGCAGCCGTGCGGTACCCTCCGCTGCCAGCTCCACCGTCGGATCCGGCTGAATTTTGTCAAAAATCTCTGCTGCGGGGCATTTCGCCGCATCCGCCACACGCTTTGCCGTTCCGTTTCCTGTAAAGAAGGGGTCTGACACCAGAAACAGACGTTTTGCGCCCATATTGCCCAGAGCAGAAATAGCTCCGGCCCCGGAAATAATCTTTGTTTTACAGGAGAATTCCTCCATAAACCCCACCGCCTTTTCACGGGTAGTATTTCCCAAGGCGCGAAAATCATGTATAAACAGAAAAAAGAAAAGAAACTTATGCTGATTTTTATAGGAAGATCATATACTATAAAAAGGTTGAAAACCTTTTTATAGCGCCGCAGGTGCGTTAAGAACAGTATGAGACGGCTTTTGCGGCGGTTCCTTCTTTATAAAACCGAACGGCTTTATAAAAAATCGGTATCATACTAGTTCTTATTAAAAAGGTTAAAAACCTTTTTATAGCACCGCAGGTGCGTTAAGAACTGTATGAGACGGCTTTTGCGGCGGTTCGCCGCAAAAGGGAAGCGCCATCAGGCGGTTCCTTCTTTATAAAATCGAACGGTTTTATAAAGAATCGGTATCAGACGAATTTTTGGTATTTTCTATTCCGAAAATGCCAAAAATGACAGCGC